>OZ246014.1:2203000-2541000 GCA_965230555.1 Croceivirga sp. | reverse complement strand
AGTACTATGAAAGCTGAAAATATTCTTCCTTTAATGGTATTCATGTGGGGAATCGGTATTTGAAGCTTAAACGAGGAAAAAGCCTACAAATTGTGTTATTTTTGTGCTATGTTCAAAAGTAAGCTAATTAAGCTTTATGAGGAAAATCCGAACCCAAAACAGGTGGAGTACGTAGTCTCTCTCCTGCAACGGGATGGTGTCATCATTTACCCTACCGATACGGTCTATGGGTTAGGATGCGACATTACCAGGCCCAAAGCATTGGAACGGGTGGCCAAATTAAAGAACGTAAAGCTAGAAAAGGCAAACTGGTCCTTTATATGCCCAGATTTGAGCAATTTGTCGGATTATGTAAGGCAAATAGACAATACAACATTTAAGCTGTTAAAAAGAAACCTTCCGGGGCCCTATACCTTTATCCTGCCCGGAAACAATAATTTGCCCAGTATTTTCAAAAAGAAGAAAACAGTGGGCATTCGGGTGCCGGACAATGCTATTGTACATGCCATTGTAGAAGCTCTGGGCAACCCCATTATCACCACGTCAATCTACGATGAGGATGAGATTTTGGAATACACCACCGATCCCGAATTGATCTATGAGAAGTGGGGAGATTCGGTAGATTTGGTCATAGACGGCGGTTATGGCGGCAATATTGCCTCTACCGTTGTAGATCTATCCAAAGGAGTGGTGGAAATAGTACGGGAGGGGAAAGGAAGTATCGATTCTTTATATTAAACGCATTTAGACTTAAAAACAGATTCATAACGCAAAAATAAGGTCATTAAAAAAGGACGGTGAGAACCGTCCTTTTTCAATACTGTTGTAGTAAGGATTATTTTCCAGAACCGCCAATGGCAGGGTCTTTCATGCCATCTTCGATCATATTGTAGAATTGATCCAATTTAGGAAGCACGACAATTCTGGTCCTTCTGTTTTTGGCGCGATCAGCGGCAGTATCGTTACTGGCCAATGGCACATAATAGCTTCGGCCTGCAGCTGTCATACGTTTTGGGTCTACGCCAAAATCCTTTTGAAGAATACGAACGATGGAAGTGGCACGTTTGGCACTCAAATCCCAGTTATCCAAAAGAACACCGCTATTGTAGGGAACATTATCGGTATGTCCCTCGACCATAAACTCAAAATCAGGTTTGTTGTTGACCACTTTGGCTACTTTGCCCAATACTTGTTTTGCGGCACTGGTTACACTGAAGCTACCACTTCTGAACAACAATTTGTCAGAGATGGATACAAAAACAACACCTTTCTCAACACTTACCTCAATATCTTCGTCATCAAGGTTGCCAAGTACCCCCTTCAGGCTCTGTACCAAGGCAAGGTTGACCGAATCCCTACGGGTAACGGCATCCTGTAATTTTCTAATGGTGAGGTCTTTCTCTTGAAGGCTCTCTAGGGATTTTTCAAGGTTTTCGGCTCCTTGGGCGGTTAAGGTGGTCATGTCTCCAATCTGCTTGATCAAGCCTTGGTTGGTCGATTTCAAAAAATCATTTTCAGACTCCAAAGAAGCTAGCCTTGAATTGGTGGTAGCTTTTTCTTCCAAACAGTCATTCAATTTTACCGTAGCAGAATTCAACAGGTCTTGGGTCTCTTTGTTTTTAGCCTCCAGTTCAGCATATTTCTTTTGTGACACACATGATGAAGCCAAAACAGCCAAACCAAACAAGCCTAGAATAATTTTTTTCATAATGGTTTTTATGATTTAAGGTTTAATAGATTCAAAGGTCGCTAATTTGCACCAAAATTAGATAAAATAGGGGGGGGGCATATTTAGGATCCGTTAATCTTTTACTAAAATGTTAAAATGTCTTATCCTATGTACGAAATAAGACCAAACAATGGATTTCACGGGGTAGTATTTTAATAAGAAATTGGCCTTCTCGCGCTTTTTGTACATCTTGGGAAAGTGACGGTAAAAACTAAGATGCGCGGCCACTATGGCAAATAGGTGTGAAAGCTTTAGCTGATACAGAAACCGCATCCCTGCAATAGCGTCCAAAAACAATCGGGCGAACAGTATGGGAAATGCTTTGCTGGCCGGGAGGTTTTTGGTGATGGAGTACAGGGAGTTCCTAAAATTCAGGAATGTTTTTTTGGGGTTCATATTGGAGAGGGTAGAGCCCCCCAAATGGTACACTTTGGAAGCCCCCACATAACGGATTAGATAGCCCCTATTTTTGGCCCGCCAACACAGATCAATTTCTTCTTGATGGGCAAAATAATCCTCATCAAAACCACCAAGCGATTTAAATACATGGCTTCTTATGAACATGCAAGCCCCTGTGGCCCAGAAGATATCAATCTCATCATCGTATTGCCCGCTGTCTTCTTCCAGAAATTGAAAGATGCGACCACGGCAGAAGGGATACCCAAAAAGGTCGATGAACCCACCGGCAGCACCGGCATATTCAAAATGACTTTTCTTTTTTAGGTCCAAAATCTTGGGCTGTATGATGGCAACATCGGAAAATTCTTCAAATCGTTCCAGAACAGGGTCTAGGTAGTTCTTGGTTACTGCTACATCGGAATTCAATAGACAGAAGACATCGGCCTCAATTTCTTGCAAACCTAGGTTGTAGCCCCCGGCAAAACCGTGGTTCTTATCCAGTTTTATGATATTGACACTGGGAAAATTTTCTTGGAGAACCGTAACCGAGGTATCGGTCGAAGCATTGTCTATGACCCAAACAGCGGCATCCCCGGAATGTTCCAAGACCGAGGGGAGGTATTGTTTGAGCAAGTTTACTCCGTTCCAATTCAGGATGACAATGGCTATCTTCAAAACGAGGGCAAATTAACGGCTAAAATCAGGAATCTCAGTGATAAACTGATATTTTTCATTGGCAAAATCCATTTGGCAATAATAATGTTCCATTCCGTTGGTGACCATCAGGTAAGTTGCGTTCAGTTTAAGGTTGTACCGCGCCAGTTGGTCAAACACCCCTTGTGTTATGGGCACATCAAAGGCCTTGCACTCCACCAAAAGGTGGATGTGGCCCTGGGGTTCAAAAACGATGACATCCACTCTTTTTTTTAGATTGTTGACGGTAAGTTGTTTTTCTACATTGACCAGCGAAAGCGGATATTTCTTTTGCGCCGTCAAAAAGTGGACAACATGTTGGCGTACCCACTCCTCGGGTTGCAGGACCACAAACTTTCTTCGGACAATGTCAAAAATCTGGGGTCCATTTTCGCTATTTTTGAGACGAAACCCAAATTGGGGAAAATTTAATCGTTGCATTGCCATATGGATGAAGCTCGAAAAATACTTAAGGATGTCAAAGATAAAAATCTAAAGCCCATTTATTTTTTAATGGGAGAGGAGGCCTATTTTATTGATGCCATTTCCGATTTTATCTCATCCACGGTATTGACCGAAGAGGAACGGGGCTTTAATCAGATGACCATTTACGGAAAGGACACCTCCATGGATGAAATAGTGGCCAATGCCAAGCGTTTCCCCATGATGGCCGAATATCAAGTGGTCATTGTAAAAGAAGCACAGCATTTATCGCGAACCATTGAACAATTGGATGCCTATGCGTCCAATCCGCAGCCGACTACAATTTTGGTCATTTGCTATAAATACAAAAAAATAGACAAGCGCAAGAGTCTCTACAAGACATTGATGAAGAGCGGACTAGTATTTGAAAGCAAGAAACTTTATGAAAACCAAGTGGCCGAGTGGTTAAAAAAACATTCATTGTCCAAGGGATATGAGATTTCTGTAAAATCGGTGGCCATGCTTGTAGAGTATTTGGGCACAGATTTGGGCAAGATAAGCAATGAACTGGATAAATTATTCTTGGTTGCGGGAGCCCAAAAGAAAATTACTCCAGATTTGATTGAGCAAAATATAGGGATCAGTAAGGACTTCAACAATTTTGAGTTAAAGAAGGCCATTGGCGAGAAAAATGTAAAGAAGGCAGCCCAAATCATCAATTATTTTGCCCAAAACCCCAAAGACAACCCTTTTGTGGTAACCATTGGAACCTTGCAATCGTTTTTTACACAATTGTTGCAGTATCATGGATTAAAGGATAGATCGAGCAGAAATGTAGCCTCGGTCCTTAGAATAAGCCCCTACTTTGTAAATGAATATACCGTTGCCGCCAAGAACTTTCCCATGAAGAAGGTAAGCAAAATCATTGCCCACCTTCGTTCGTTGGATATCAAGGGAAAAGGGGTCGGTGCCCAAAATATGAGTCAGTCCGACCTGCTCAAGGAATTATTGTTCGAGACCCTTTAGCGTTTATCCACACTGTATTTTCCAGGGCCCAAAAGAAAAATAGCCACAAAAAAGGCCAAGTACAGCAATGCCTTTTCCTTTACATTGATGGGATCGGCACCATGAACAATAAATACGGCCACAATCATGGTTATGGCTGCAGGAATGGTCGCTAAACGTGTCTTAAAGCCCAAGATAATAAGGATGGGACAGACAAACTCGCCAATGACGGTGAGAAACAGCGAAGGCGTTTCACCAATGCCAATGGGGTCGCCGAACTCGACATTGCCCGATAATAGATTTTTGAGTTTAGGGAAACCATGCGTCAACATCAAGACCGAAGGTACTATTCGCAAGATGGCGAGACCAAGGTCAGAAAAATAGTTTTTCTTCATTGTGGGGGAATTTGGTGGTTACTCGTTATTGGCCCCTAAAAGTAAGAAAAGCTATAAAAGGTATGAAATACTTTTTTTTAACAATTAAGCTTTGGATTGAAATCTTTTTGCCAACAAATAATCAAGTCCAAAACGGCCAGAACCAAAATATAGGGTATAGACTGAAACCCAGAGGAAACCGAAAGCAGGAAGCATTCCCCAAGTACCTTGTCCCCATTTCTGAAAAAAAATGGCCACCAACATAGTGCAAGCGATAAAAAAGGAAAACACCCTGGTTTTTAGACCCAGTGCTAGGAAAATTCCACCTACCGCCTCGCTAAAAGCGCCCATCCAGGCAAAGAATACAGGGAACACGGCAAAGACACCTCCAAATTTTGCCACATCTTCGGGAAACCAAGCCACTACTTCAAATAAGCCCAATTGCTTTTCTTGGGGTGACCAAGGCATCCCAAATTTGCTGGCACCAAAATCTATGGCGAGCAACAACCCACAAAGTACCCTGATTATTGCAAACACAAAGTCGGCAATCCAATGTTTTTGATTGATAGGGGTCAAAAGACCCGAAAAAAGCTTTTTCATACTACAATCGGTTTCTGCTAAAGATAGCCAAACCCAAATAGTGTTACAGTTTATCTCAATTTTGGGTATTTGTTGGGGGAGACCTCGTGCATGATCTCATACACTTTTTCAAAGATGTCTTCAACGCTGGGTTTGGAGAAATAATCCCCATCCGTGGCATAAGCAGGCCTATGGGCTTTTGCGGTGAGGGTTTGGGGAGCACTGTCCAAGTATTGGTAAGCTTCTTGTTTTTCTATGATTTCCTGCATAAGGTAAGCAGAACAGCCCCCGGGCACGTCTTCATCTATGATCAATAACCGATTGGTCTTTTTGATGCTCTTTACCACATCATGGTGAATGTCAAAGGGCAACAGCGTTTGGGCGTCAATGACTTCGGCATCAATATCAACCTCGGCCAATTCCTTGGCAACATGATTTACAATCCTGAGGGTAGAGCCATAGGAAAGTAGGGTAATGTCTCTCCCTTCCTTTACGGTTTCGACCACACCAATGGGCGTACAGAATTCCCCCAGGTTTTTGGGTTTGGGTTCCTTAAGGCGGTAACCATTCAAACTTTCAATGATCAAGGCTGGTTCGTCGCTTTTGAGCAAGGTATTGTAAAATCCTGCCGCTTGGGTCATGTTTCTTGGAGTAAGGATATAAATGCCTCGGAGCAGGTGTATCAAACCGCCCAATTGTGAACCAGAATGCCAAATGCCTTCCAAGCGATGGCCCCGGGTGCGGATGATCAAAGGAGCCTTTTGTTGGCCAACGGTACGGTAACGAAGGGTGGCCAGATCGTCACTCAAGGTCTGTAGGGCATATAAAATGTAATCCAAGTATTGAATTTCGGCTATGGGCCGCAACCCCCGCATGGCCATACCAATTCCCTGACCTACGATGGTGGTCTCCCGGATTCCAGTATCAGCGACGCGTAGTTTCCCATATTTTTTTTGGAGGCCTTCAAGCCCTTGGTTAACATCACCAATATTTCCGGTGTCCTCACCAAAAACTAGGGCTTCGGGATATTTTTCAAATAGGGCATCAAAGTTGTCCCTTAAAATGATTCGACCGTCAACCATCTCTTGGGCTGTCCCGTATTCTGGGGTAACCGCTGCTACATTGGTGGCCTTGGATGAAAATTCCGAATATAGGTTATTACTGTATTTGGGTGTTGTCTCTTCAATAAAACGGGTAGTCCATTGCTGCAAGCTTGTTTTGCTTGGAATGTTTTCCGATACCAAATAGCGCAACGCCTTTCTCGCGGTAACTGCAATATCTTTTTTTATGGGTTCGTCAACGGCAATTAAATCGTTAAGGACTTTTTTGATGAACGGACCATTTGAGCTTTCCGCTGCCGCTTGTCTCAGAAGCGGGATAAGCTCTTTTTTCTTTTCTATATGAGGGGCCAGAAAAGTTGCCCAAGCCTCTTTTTTGGCGTTTCGCACCTGTTGTTTGGCAGCTTTGTCTATTTCCTTGAGCTCGGTTTCAGCGGCAATGTTGTTTTCCAGGATCCATTCCCTAAAGCGTCTGTTACAATCATTTTCCCGTTCCCACTCCAATCGTTCGGCCGATTTGTATCGCTCATGGGAGCCTGATGTGGAGTGACCCTGTGGCTGTGTCAGTTCCGTTACGTGTACCAAAACGGGAACATGCTCATCCCGGGCAATGTCCGCAGCGTTTTCATAGGCGTGTATGAGCGCGGTATAATCCCAACCTTTTACGTTTATAATTTCATAACCTTTCTCGGTCTTTGTACGCTGAAAACCTTTTAGGACTTCGGAGATGTTGGATTTTGTGGTGTGGTAGGCAGCGGGAACCGAGATTCCGTATTCATCGTCCCAAACACTGATCACCATGGGCACTTGCAATACCCCTGCGGCGTTGAATGTTTCAAAGAAATGTCCTTCACTGGTGCTGGCATTGCCAATGGTACCCCAAGCCACTTCATTGCCATTGTCGGAAAAGTTGGTTTTCGGAATGTCCCCAACATGACGGTAAATTTTAGAAGCCTGCGCCAGACCCAATAAGCGTGGCATTTGGCCTGCGGTGCAAGAAATATCGGCGCTACTGTTTTTTTGTTTTGTCAAATCTTTCCAACTCCCATCTTCGTTTAAGCTGTGGGTGGCAAAATGCCCGCCCATTTGGCGTCCCCCGCTCATGGGGTCATGTTTAAGGTCCGTGGTGGCGTACAAGCCGTGAAAAAATTGCTCGGGCGATAAGAAACCCAATGCCATCATAAAGGTTTGGTCCCGGTAATACCCACTTCTAAAATCACCATTTTTAAAGGCTTTGGCCATGGCCAATTGCGGTAATTCCTTTCCGTCCCCAAAAATTCCAAACTTGGCCTTGCCGGTCAAGACTTCCCTTCGTCCAAGTAAGCTACATTCCCTACTGACTACTGCTGTGGTATAATCTTGCAGGATCTGTGTCTTAAAGTCTTCAAAGGAAATTTCTTTACTTGTTTCGGAGTTGGTTTTCATGGAAGGGAAAGTTTTTGCAAAAGTACGAAAAAATGACCATTTTGCCCCGGGAAGATTACCCTAAATACTTGATGATGTGCTAAAATAAACCTTAAAAAACCATCAATATGAAATTATCAGCAATAAAAACGGATGTAATTTTAGTGATTTGACAAAATCAGAACCATTTTCTGGTAAAAAGACCTATTAGGGTCCTAGGGCTTACGGTAACCACAAACCGAATGGACTCCCCGTATTCGGGTTGGGCAATTTCCCACCCTTTATTGGAATAGAGGGGTAGGTACAGTTCAAAATAGTCGGTCACAAGGTTTAACCGTATTCCAGAGTCATAGACAAACCGGGCACTTTCCCCCTTGTCACCTAGAAACCCTATATCGCCATACATTTCGATCCATCGCCAAATATTGAAACTGGCATTGGTCGTGACCATCCAATCGTTGGCAAACTGGTCTTCGTATATGCTTTTAAACCCTCCCTCTGCAATGATGATCTGTTGACTGGCAAGACCTGTGGCCTCTGAACGCCCCAAATAGCCCAAGTCAAACATATAATCGGTGGGCCTGTCCAATGCAAAGCTGAAAAAATCCGAACTGGTGTTGTTTCGAATGAATTTACCCGCATAGAACCGAAGGTTCAACTGTCTATTGCTAACAAAAAGTTTGCGGTACTCCAATTCGGCAGAAATCTTGGTGAATTGGCTTGCATGCTGAAAATCCAGAAAAGAGGACTTGTAATCGATAATGTCATTATCAATACTGGAATACCGGACGTTAAAAACACTGTAATCGGGATTGTTTTCAAGGTCCAGATCAATACTTTCATTGTTTCTGACACTTTCATCAATATTCCTAAAGACATTTCTATGCCTAAGGAGCAAAAATTGCTTTTTGTTGGAGCGCAGGTCATCTGGGCGCCAACCAAAGCGCACGGCAGGAGTAATGGTCGTGAACCTCGAATTTTCCTGAAAGTGCGAGGTACTGGCCCCTAATGAAAAATTGGATACGTAATGCCCGCTCTTACCATGGTATTTACGATAACGGATTGCAGCCTTGCCCACCATTGCATTTTCCAAAAAAGAATAGGTGGGGGAAATATCATAATTGAACTGCCGCTCCAAAAAGGTCTTGTTGTATATTCTAATCCCGGGCGTTATGCCATCATAGATATTGAAATTGACAATGGGCACATAGAAAACTTGGGTATAGTAGGGATCCTCTGCATCTTTAAAAAAACGGAACTGTAATTTTTTGTTGCTGGAAAAGAAACCGTTCAGTGTTTTCCAATTATCCCTTTGGTTGAATTCCGGTATTTTCTTGTCGTAGTTCAAAGCCAGCTTATCTACCCCGTTTCTGGGGATGGTGATCGTTCTGGAAGTATCAATATTCGCAAACCAATATCTGGATACCACAGAATCCTTCTTAAGTCCAAATAGGGAAATGGGGACATTGGTCCCCCTTTTGTTCTTTAAGGTCAGTGTAATGGAATCCTCATTTTTCTCGATATGTTGGATCTTAAAATCTATCTTTTTGCGCGTACCCACATATTCTGTAAAAAACCAATCGATGTCTTTTGTGGCATACCCTTCCAGAACTCTGCGAAAATCTTTTTGGCTTACCGAATCATCCAACTTGTACTCTTCGTAAAAGCCATAGATGATGTTTTCCACCCGTTTATAGCCGATATAGTCTCCTAAATAGGCCAATCCTAGACCGGCCTTGTAGCGGTTGGCTATCTTTTGGTTAAAGATGATTAGCGAATCGTTTGGTGTGGTCAGGGCTTGATCAATGTTCCTTCGGGCAGAAAGCATCTGTAGCCATGAATATTGCTCATTAAAATCCTTTTTTGCCAGTTGAAAGCCCCGTATGCCCCAAATACTGGAGAGTTTGCCCAACAACTTTTGGTCTGGATAATGGTCTTCCACATATTTGATCATCAGGTAATAGGCCATAGCATCGGTGACCCAACGTTCCTTTCTGGGGTTTAGGTAAAGGCTCTCTTGGAGAAAACTGTTGAGGGCTGTCTTTAAGAAGGCCATTTCAAACTGGAACTGCTCTTCGTAGGGCCTTATGAAAGACGGTAGTTGGTTAAGCCCGTACAATGGGTTTTTCTCATAGTCAATATTGCTGACCAAAAGGGTTTCATGGGGGTATCTGCCAAGGTTCTTGTCCAAAAAATTGGCTACTTTGACCATGGAAAAACCAGCAGAAATATTATCGTACCGTTTGATGTCTATATCTGTGGTGATGGTCATGAAATCGGTAACATGTTTTGTGAACTGTTTCCCTTTGGTCAAGATCACAATGGCATTTTTCATGTTTCCACCCTTTAAATTGGCTTGTTTTCCCTGTGGGAAGCCTGTAGTGGAAACAATGTTGTAGTTGGAGGCCAAATACAGGTTTTTGGGATAGATAAGATTAATGTTGGTCTCGGCCACCATATCGGTATAGAGGTCCTCCAATCCTTTATTGGCATACAATTGCCATTCACCATCAAACACTGCCGGACTCAGGTACCAATCCTTTAAATAGTAGTTTCCTTGGTGGTCATAACCGTATTTGGTGAACTTTCCATCAGGGAGCTTTAGGTCATAGGTAAAAAAAAGTTGTACGGAACCGGAGGGTTCCAAGGGTTTGTTCAGCTTTATTTTAATGATGTCTTGTGAAGGGGTCCGTTCCCAATCCAAACCGGTATAATCATCCTGTACAATACTTTTAATTGCAGTATGGCTACGCTCTCTGTCTTTGGCCAGATGAAGGCTTCGGTTAAAGTCTTGGCCAAACTTTTTTGCCAAGGGAGTGGTATTGGAACTGTAGGAATGGTTCCAATCGTTAAAATATAGGGTATGGAGCGTGACATTTGAATTATTGTGGTAGACAAAGCTTTGCCTGACCGAAATTGTCTTGTTGAACGGATTTAGCGTGGCAGTCAACTCATTTTTATGCTGTGACCAAAGGCCATTGGCAACCAACATTACAAAAACACAGAGTGTATGGACGACCGGGATTTGGGAGCTGATCTTTTTCAAGGTGAAAATTAAAAATTAGGGCTTAGCGTATGGCCTTTGTAAAAGGCATCGATTATTTGGACTACTTCATCTTCGGTATCGACCAATCTGATCAAATCCAAATCTTCTGGGCTAATATTTCCGGCTTCCAACATGGTATTCTTTATCCAATCGATCAATCCCCTCCAGAATTCGGTACCTACCAAAATAATGGGGAAAGTAAGTATTTTGTGGGTTTGTATGAGGGTCATGGCCTCAAAAAGTTCATCTAGGGTGCCAAATCCCCCGGGCATGACCACAAAGCCTTGGGAATATTTTACAAACATGACCTTTCTCACAAAAAAGTAATCAAAATCAAGGTTTTTATCGGCATCAATGTAAGGGTTGTCATGCTGCTCAAAAGGGAGGTCTATATTTAAGCCCACCGATGTCCTTCCGGCCAGATGCGCTCCTTTATTGCCGGCTTCCATGATGCCGGGGCCACCACCAGTGATGATGCCGTATCCGGCTTCGGAAATTCTGCGGGCGGTATTCACGGCCAATTCGTAAAATTTTTCTCCCGGTTTTGTTCGGGAAGAGCCGAATATGGAGACGCAAGGTCCGATCAGGCTCATTTTTTCAAATCCGTTTACGAATTCGCCCATAATCTTAAAAAGGGCCCAAGAATCATTGGTCTTGATTTCGTTCCAGCCCTTATGGTGTTGTTGTGCTCGCATAATCATTGTTTAGACAGCTTTAGCTATGTTTTTTTTTCTGTTTTCCAACTCTTTCTTTAAAAATTGTGCAGTATGACTTTTTTTGTCCTTGGCCACCGCTTCTGGGGTACCCTCTGCAACAATCATACCGCCACCGCGGCCGCCTTCGTAACCGATGTCAATGATGTGGTCCATCATCTTGATCACATCCATATTGTGCTCAATGATCAATACGGTATTTCCCTTGTCCACCAATTTGTCCAAAACTTCCAATAGCACCCTGATGTCTTCAAAATGGAGGCCTGTTGTGGGCTCGTCCAGAATGTAAAAGGTGTTGCCGGTATCGCGTTTGGACAACTCTGTGGCCAGTTTTACCCGCTGTGCCTCCCCACCGGAGAGGGTGGTGGATTGTTGGCCCAATGAGATATACCCCAAACCAACGTCCTTTATTGTTTTGAGTTTTCTGTGGATCTTGGGAATGTTTTCAAAAAAATCGACAGCTTCGTCAATCGTCATTTCCAAAACATCGGCAATGGATTTTCCCTTGTAGCGAATCTCGAGGGTTTCGCGGTTAAAACGCTTGCCATTGCAGGTTTCACACTCTACATATACATCGGGCAAAAAGTTCATCTCTATGACCTTGAGGCCTCCCCCTTGGCAGGTCTCACAACGCCCGCCCTTTACATTAAAACTAAAGCGCCCCGGTTTGTAGCCCCTAATGGTAGCTTCGGTCGTTTTGGCAAAAAGGGAGCGAATCTCACTAAAAACCCCGGTATAGGTGGCAGGATTGGAACGTGGCGTACGCCCAATAGGCGATTGGTTAATATCGATGACCTTGTCTATATGCTCCAGGCCCAATATCTTTTTATAGGGCATGGGTTTTTTGACCCCATTAAAAAAATGGGCATTCATGATGGGGTAGAGAGTTTCGTTGATCAAGGTAGATTTTCCACTACCGGAAACGCCGGTCACCCCAATCATTTTTCCCAAGGGAAAATCTACGGTTACATTTTTTAGGTTATTGCCCGTACAGCCTGAAAGCGTGATTTTTTTGCCCGAACCCTTGCGTCGTGTTTGGGGTATCTCGATTTCCTTGATCCCGGATAAATAGTCTGCCGTTAAGGTGTGGTGGGTTATCAGTTCTGCCGGTGAGCCCTCAGAAATGATTTCTCCCCCATGTTTTCCAGCTTTTGGACCAATGTCTATGACATGGTCGGCATGTTCGATCATATCGCGGTCGTGTTCCACAACAATGACAGAATTACCAATATCTCGGAGCGATTCCAGACTATGGATCAAGCGCTCATTGTCCCGTTGGTGCAGACCAATACTGGGTTCGTCCAAAATATAGAGGACACCCACCAATTGGGATCCGATTTGTGTGGCCAGACGAATGCGTTGCGCCTCGCCCCCAGAAAGGGTTTTTGAACCACGGTTGAGCGATAGGTAGTCGAGGCCCACATCCAATAGAAAACCGATTCGGGTCTTGATCTCCTTCAAGATTTCCTCGGCGATTATTTTCTGCTTACCCTCCAGTTTTTGTTCCAACTGATCAAAGAATTCGGCCAACTCCGCAATGTCCATCTGGGCCAGCTCAGCAATATTTTTGTTATCGATCTTAAAGTAGAGCGATTCCTTCCGTAAGCGGGAACCTTCGCAGGACGGACAGGTGTTTTTATCCATGAACTCTTTGGCCCAGCGTTTTATGGAAGTGGAATTGGCCTCCTCAAATTGGTTTTTGATAAAGTCGGCAATGCCTTCATAGTCAATGGTGTAATTCCGTTTCACTCCTAGGGTTTTGGAATCTACGGCAAAGCTTTCCTTGCCCCCGTAAAGGATGACTTCCATGGCCTCTTCGGAAATGTTTTCAATAGGGGTTTCCAGATCAAACCCATAGCGTTGGCCAATGGTCTCCAACTGTTTAAAGGCCCAAGAACGTTTATATTCCCCAAGGGGGGCAAAACCACCGTTTTTGATGGAGAGTTTCTTATTCGGTATTATTTTCTGCACGTTCACCTCATACACATGCCCCAGCCCATTACAGTGGGGACACATGCCTTTGGGAGAATTGAACGAAAAAGTATTGGGTTCAGGGTTGGGGTAGGAGATGCCTGAGTTGGGACACATCAAATCCCGACTAAAGTAACGGGGTTCATGATGGCCTTCTTCCAAGACCATCAACACATTGTTGCCACTGTACATGGCGGTATTAATGGTTTCCGAAAGGCGTTTGTCAAACGCCTCGCCTTGTTCCACTTTCAGTCGGTCAATGACAATTTCAATATCATGGGTCTTGTACCGGTCCACCTTCATTCCCTTGACAATGTCTTGGATTTCACCATCCACACGGACCTTTACAAAGCCTTGTTTGGCAATTTGCTCAAACAATTCCCGATAGTGGCCTTTTCGGGACTTGATCACCGGGGCCAGCACATTTATTTTTTTGCCCCCGTAACTTTCCATGATAAGCTGCTTGATCTGCTCATCACTGTAGCTCACCATTTTCTCCCCCGTGACATAGCTGTAGGCATCCCCGGCACGGGCATAGAGCAGCCGTAGAAAATCATAGATTTCGGTTATGGTGCCCACGGTGGAGCGCGGTGATTTTGAGGTGGTCTTCTGTTCAATGGCTATCACAGGTGAAAGGCCATCTATTTTATCCACATCGGGTCGTTCAAGTCCCCCAAGAAATTGCCGGGCATAGGCCGAGAAGGTTTCAATATAGCGTCGTTGCCCTTCGGCGTATATGGTATCAAAGGCCAATGAGGACTTACCGCTGCCCGAAAGTCCGGTAATGACCACCAGCTTTTCACGTGGAATGGTGACATCGATATTTTTTAGGTTGTGCACCCGTGCACCCCTTACCTCGATGTTTTCCTCATAGTTTATCATAAAATCATGGCAAAGTTTCAAAATTACTGTTTTAACTGTTAAAAATGAAGCAGGTTTATGTTGCTTATATGTTAAGGGATCGGTTATTTTTATGGCCAGTTTTATCATTCCCGTGGTAATGGGAATCTATTTTTAAGCCTTTCGCCCAGTGAAAGGGACCACAAAATCTTAAATTAATGAAATTATTAGGCATAGGCTCACGCATTGACCATCCAGAATACGGTAAGGGGGTGGTGACCAATGTATCGTCCAAATACTATTGGGTAACGTTTATTGAAAAGGGACTCGAAACCATTGAACTGGATTCTGACTTTGAGGTGATAGAAACCGCAACGGATGATGTGGACACGGTAAGCCTTTTTGATGTAGAACGTTCCTTGGTGGAGATTCTTCAGAAATGGGGAGATACCCACCAAAAAATTGCCATTGCCGATAAATGGCGAGGGGGGAAACTGATTTTGGAACCTGAAGGCGACTTGGCAAACAAGGAAATGCCGATTGACACCTTTTTTCATAAAATAGTGATGTTGCGTGATCGTCTTCGGGTGATGGAGCAGAAAATAAACAGCAGCAAAAATCTGGATGACCAAGAGAAAGTAGACCTGCAACAGTACATTACCCGTATGTATGGCTCTTTGACCAGTTTTAACGTGCTGTTCAAAAATAAGAGTGACCAGTTTGTGGGTGAAAAAAGCAAATAACCAAATAAAATGACCATGAATTTATCCGATTACATAGACCATACCCTGTTAAAGCCTACGGCAACGGGGGCCGACATAAAAACGCTATGCCAAGAAGCCATAGCCCATCAATTTAAAGCCGTTTGTGTAAATGGTTGTTATCTGGAACTGGCCCATGCCGTACTTAAAGATAGCACCGTGCAACTGGCCGTTGTGGTTGGGTTTCCGTTGGGGGCCATGACAACTGAGGCCAAAGTGGCCGAAGCTGTCGATGCCATAGCCAAAGGCGCAGACGAAGTAGATATGGTACTGAATGTAGGATGGTTAAAATCTGGGGAATTTGATAAGGTGACCGCAGATATTGCCCAAGTAAAGCAGGCCATTGGGGATAAGGTCTTAAAGGTAATCTTGGAAACCTGTTACCTCACGGATAACGAAAAACGGAAAGCTTGTGAGTTGGCCTTGGCCGCCAAGGCGGATTATGTAAAGACCTCAACAGGTTTTGGAACTGGTGGCGCCACTTTTGAAGATGTACAACTGATGAAGGAAGTAGTGGGGGACAAAGCGTTGATCAAAGCTTCGGGAGGCGTTCGGGATAAAGAGACCGCCCTAAGGTATATTGAACTTGGGGTGTCACGGATTGGGACTTCCTCCGGTATAAAATTGACCACGGAGTGATTTTTGAAAGTAGCAGCTTGTTTTTAGCTGTCGCTTTTCGACAATTATACCCGTGTGTTAATCCGATAGCGTTCGAGTGTTGTTCTAAAGCAGTGCTTGATTGTGTCTCGATTTCCCCTAAACTCTAATTCCCGTACCTACGGGAATCCAACTAACAGAAAACACCAATCAACTATAAAATTTAAACATATGTCCGTTCATTTAGAAGCAAAAAAAGGAGAGATTGCAGAAACCGTATTGTTGCCGGGCGACCCGTTGCGCGCCAAATGGATTGCGGAAACTTTTTTGGAAGATGTCTTTTGTTACAACCAAGTTAGGGGTATGCTGGGCTATACAGGTCATTACCAAGGTAAACGAATTTCTGTACAGGGTGGGGGTATGGGCATTCCCTCAAACCTCATCTATATTCACGAACTCATCAATGATTATGGGGTTAAGCAACTGCTTCGGGTGGGGTCGGCAGGTTCGTACCAAAAAGAAGTGAAATTGAACGATTTGGTCTTGGCACTTTCGGCCTCGACCGATTCAGCTTTCAATGCCCATCGTTTTCCGCATGCGACCTATGCACCCACGGTCAGTTTTGGGTTGTTGCAGAAAGCCTTGCAGTATGCCCAAGAACATAACTTGGCCATTAAGGCAGGAAATATACTTTCTTCGGACACTTTTTACGATGATCAAGAGGAATATTACAAACAATGGGCCGAATATGGCGTACTCTGTGTGGAAATGGAAACCGCTGGGCTCTACACCCTGGCGGCAAAATTTAATGTGGAAGCCTTGACATTGTTGACCATCTCCGATTCTTTGGTCACCCATGAACGCTTATCCCAACAAGAACGGGAATCTTCATTTACGACCATGATGGAAATGGCACTTGCCGTGGTTTAATCATCGGCTTGCAGGTTTCTTCACTGGGATTGACATAATAGAGTAGGAGTTCCCTGTCCTTTTGATTTTGCTCTAGGGACAAATTCTGTGGCTTAGAGGATTTGCTAAGCAATTAGACGATAGTTAGGCATTTCATCATAAGTTCGTCCGTTTAACAAGCGCCCAGTTTTCTTTTTATTGGTACCGCCCCATTGTTTAAAAAAGAAGGCAATATTTGTTTTATTGCACTGATTTTGAATATCTTTCACCCATTCCTGTTTTATGGGCCTAGGCTTTCTTCCACTTTCACCGCCAACGATTACCCAATCAATATTCTTAAGGTTCAAGTTAGGTAGTGGTCCAATTAAAGGTTCAAGAGAAAGAAATTTAATCTTTGCATTGGTTTCCCGCAAAAAATCAATACGGTGTTCTGTCTGTCTGTTTTCCACAGAAACACCCATCCAAATATTAGGCGTCCATTTCAATTCTTCATGGAGTTGCAACAAACGTTCATGTCTCTTTGTAAGAACTTGAAAAATATGCTGTTGATTATCATTCATTACTTGAAACACTTTCTTAATGAAAGAAAGAGGAATTTTAGGGTGAAATAAATCACTCATTGAATTCACAAAAACCATTTTTGGTCTTTTCCAAGTATAGGGAGTATCCAGTTCTTTCGGATGAATTCGGACTTCAAAATTGTCCTTATATTTTTCAACCCCCATAGCTTTGAGCCTTCTGGACATCACTTCTGCATAGCAGAATTTGCAACCTTGACTGATTTTAGTGCAACCTGTTGTAGGGTTCCAAGTCATTTCCGTCCATTCAATACTTGATTGTGCCATTAAAAATCTAATTTGTATTGAGAAGTAACATATTTTTCTGCTTTCTTAAAAAAATCCACCCCTCTTGGATGTTTAGAATAAAACGCAAGATAATAAAGAGGTAAGTTTTTTTGATTTGATCTAATCTGGTGCATATGCTTTGTGGGTAAATATTTAAGCAAGCCCATTTGTTTTTGGTACTGATCTGCAAGGAATTTCACAAAATTTTGGTTGTATTCAGAAAGGTTTTTTTCAAAAAGTTCACGCCAATTTTGAATGCCTAAATATTTTGCTATTTTATTGTTCTCCTCCTTAATATATACTTCAAGATTTCTATTTCCATCCATATGAAGCGCTTGAAGTATCAAAAAATCCATTAATCCATTTGACAATGATTTAATGGTTTCAAAATTCAAATTCAACGAAAATGGATCTACAAAACAAAAAGGCAGTAAAGTATTTGATTTACTGTATTTAGGAATTTCATTGATTAACTGAAGCACATTTTCATTACTATCTCCTTTGATAAGAACTACATTAAGGTCTTTAAAATCACGTTTTACTCTTTCAGAAAGGGCATTAAATCTTTTCTCGTCTTTTTCGCATAGAATATATTTAGTAAAAGGAAAATCAACTGACATTGCAATGGCCGCAGAGTTCAAATAGATTTTACCTGTCTCTTTAATTTTAGCATAACCTGCACCAGCGAATAAGTCGATATAAACCAATTGATCCCATTTGTTTTTCATTCCATTAGTGAAAATATCACAGTAACCCCCAAGAAGTTTATACTTTTCAAGAGACCACTCTCTTACTTCTGGAATAAATAAACCATCATTTTTTACTTGTATGATGGGATTAAATTTGCTCATTTTATGAAATATTGGTTCTAATTAACTGAAATATATGTAATTATTAATATTAAACCGCTTATTTCTTTTTAATAAAACACTTCCAGCCACATTAGTAATTGCCCTTACACTTCAATAGAATCTGTGTTCGGAGACAATCCAATAATCCAACCAACCATCTAACCCGCCTTCTTCTCCGAAAGGTACTTCCAATACCGCTTGGGCATAAATTGTGTATGCAATTTTCTGTTGATCCGCGATTTAATATGGGTACTCTTAAAATAGTCGTTCCACAACTCTTGGTATTGGTATTCCGTCTCGGTAAAGGCCTTGTTCTTTTGGGTGCGGTTGTGGTATAACTCCTTTAAATCCAAGGATACCAGTTCCACACCCTCCAAATTGTAAAAGATGCCGTATTTGCGTTTCACATCATAAATGAGCCATTGCTGGTCGGCATACCGATTGCGAAAATGTTTGGAAATCAAAGGCAGTACGTTAAAGTCCGGTTCAATATTGGCAAAATAGACGTTGTCCTTGGTCAGTTGAAAGCGTACAAAGGCCTCCATACGGTGCTTTTCGCGCCCCACCTTCCTGGCCAGTTGGTTGATGTACAATACGGTTTCGTCTGAATAGTCCGCTTGTTTATCTCTTTTTGTCGCCATCAGTGTTGTAATGTAGTGGTAGAGTACAAACTCGACGCCCTCGGTCTCGCTCAAAAAGGCAAAATAGATGTTGGTGATGGCGTTGTAGCTTTTGGCACGAATACCGTTCCAGACCCGTTTTGCCTTGTTGGTATCGGTAATAATACGTTCCGCTTCGGAGAAAAGACCATTTTGGGTCTGACCGTTCCTTTGAATATCGGCCACTTTAAGCCGTTCTTCAAAGGCCACAAAAATAGCGGTGAGAAAACCGTTGAAGCTTCCGTCATAGACCAATGTTGTTTTTCTGTCATGCCCGTTGTTTGTAGGGAACAAAGTGGGGGTGGGGCGGGTAGCTGTGGGTACATTTTTCATTATGTTCATTTTTTATAGGGCCATTTAGAGTGTAAGGGGGAGATCCAGATTTCTCCGTCGTAAATTCCTTCGAAATGGCAAGTATTGTTTTTTATGATTCTTTTTAAGGTTCTTAAAGACTTTTTAGCCCTACTTCTGAACTTTATATAGTCGTAGCCCAAGCTTAAAATAGCTAGACGTTTGCGTTCCAGATAGTTTTGTTTGTCTGAGATGTTCACTTTTTTAATGCTTAACCAGTTTGTCATTTATCGCTTTGACTTCGACAAGCGCAGCCATCGCTCGGAATGACACTACCATTTGTATTTATGCCTGTTGTCAATTAAACAATGACAGTTGTTGACTGTACTTATTCCTAAATTTCCCGGTGGAGTTCTGCAGGATCAATCCCTTTATTTTCTCCGCATCCAGATCACGGCGTTCCCAATGCCGGGAGTCGCACACCATAAAATATTGGGCACGGTTAAGGGCCACGCCAATTTTCTTGAGGTGGTCCCAGTTCAATTTTCGAAACCTGCGGGCACTCATGATCTTACGGACCGACTGCATGCCCACGCCCGGGATACGGGCGAGCATTCGTTTATCGGCGGTATTCACATCCACGGGAAACCACTGCAGGTTCCGTAGGGCCCAAGATAGTTTTGGATCCACATCCACATCCAGGTTTGGATGGTCGTTGTTCAGGATTTCCTTGATGGCAAAGCCGTAAAAGCGCAGGAGCCAATCGGTTTGGTACAGTCGGTTCTCGCGCAGCATGGGCACTTGCGAACCTATGGCAGGCAAGCGGTTGTCCTCCAAAACCGGCACATAACCCGAGTAGTACACCCGCCTCATCTTATAGACCTTATAGTAGTATGTGGCAGAATACATAATGTCTTTGTCGGTTTCGCCCGTGGCCCCCACGATCATCTGGGTACTTTGCCCTGCGGGGGCGTATTTTGGGGTGTTCTTGATGATTTTCCGTTCATTTCTATACCTAGTGATTTCATTCTTCACCTTTTGCATGGGCTTCATAAAATCTTTGTGGTCCTTATCGGGAGCCAAGAGTTTAAGGCCGGAAACGGTGGGGATTTCTATGTTGACCGAGAGACGGTCTGCATACAATCCGGCCTCATACATTAATTCATCACTGGTCCCGGGAATGGATTTTAGATGGATGTACCCATTAAAATTCTCTTCCATCCGTAGCTTTTTGGCTACCGCCACCAAGCGTTCCATAGTGTGGTCGGGACTTTTGAAGATGCCGGAGCTTAAAAACAGGCCTTCAATATAGTTTCTGCGGTAAAAATTGATGGTCAAATCCACCACTTCCTGAATTTTAAAGGCGGCCCGCTTTATGTCGTTGCTCCTCCGGGTCACACAATAGGCGCAGTCGTAGATACAGTGGTTGGTCAATAAAATCTTGAGCAGGGAGATACAGCGGCCATCTTCGGTATAGCTATGGCAAATACCCATACGGGCAGTATTGCCCAACCCTTTGCCCTTGTTGGGGCGGTCGCTGCCACTACTGGCACAGGAGACATCATATTTGGCGGCATCGGCCAAGATGTTCAATTTTTCTTTGATGCGTTCAAAATTCATAATCTGGAAATATTCCAATCAAAAATATGGAATAATTCCTAAAAATGGAAATAATCCAAAAATTGTTTTGGAAATATTCCTAATTCGGTATATTTGACTATGGAAAATGAATTGACGCTTAAACGTTTTGTTGAAATCCGTCGCGATTTGGGCCTTACGCAGGCCGAATTTGCCGAAAGACTGGGGGTGTCAAACACCACAGCTGATATTGAACGCGGCAAGACAAAACTTTCGGGCAAGGTGGTGACCGAACTGTTGCGGCAGTTTAAGATAAATCCCCTGTGGTTGTTCGGGGAGACGGAAGAAAAGCATTTGGACACCAACAAAACGAGTGTCATTCCCAAAGTGGTCACCGTGGACAGTCAGGACAATGACAACATGGTGTTGGTCAACGCCAAAGCTGCTGCAGGATATCCGCAGAACATAGCCGACACCAGTTGGTACGAAGAGTTGCCAGCCTTTGATTTGCCCATTCCCGAATTTAGAAATGCAACTTATCGTGGTTTTCAGGTAGAGGGCGATAGCATGTTGCCCAATTTACGTCCCGGGGACTGGGTCATGGCCCGGGCCATTGAGCACATAGACCATGTGAGTGCCAACAAAATGTACGTGGTGGTACTACAGGATTCTGTCATGGTCAAAAAGATTGAAAGACGACCCAATTCCAACAACATCACCTTGGTATCCACTAATCAAAATTACCCACCATACGATATCAAACCCTTTCAAATCCAGGAAATCTGGGAGGTGAGCAGTAGGTTGACCTTTAATCTGGAGGCTTCTTCCGATAGTGTCCTGCTCAGGCAACTACAGGCCTCCATGGACGAGTTAAAACAACAATTGGGAAGGGATTAGTTCAATAGGGTTTCCTTGATTGAAGGGTCAGATGGTCTTGGTGCGTTTGCGGTGATAATCTTGCCTTCTTCATCCAACAACAGAAATCTTGGGATTCCTTTAATGTTGTAGGACGTAGCAATGTCTGATTTCCAAGCACCATCTGCCATGAGTTGAAGCCCGCCCAATTCTTTTTCCATAATGAACTTTGCCCATTTTTCCTTGTCTTTTTGTTGGTCTATGGAAACACTCACAAACTGAATTTCGTCCCCAAGCTCTTCCTCCAATTCCTTTAAGGAAGGAATCTCGGCAATACAGGGGCCACACCAGGTGGCCCAAACATCAATGTATACTTTTTTTCCATTGAGGTCCGCTAGGCTCACTTTTTCATTTTCTGGGTTTTCAGCAATAAAATCTGGGGCCTGCATTCCAGCTCTTAGACGCTGCCATGGCTCAAGGGTAGTTTCCAATAAGTATTGCAGGGCCGTATTGGTCACATTGGTTTGGAATTTTGTTATCTGCTCTTGGTTGGCATCGATACCGCTACCAAAATTCACTTTTTCAGAAATGCTGTTGTATTCACAATAATCCGTGATGAGCGAGATCCCGTATGTTTTTCGATAGCTTTCTTCAATACCGTTGTAATAGTCACCTATAGATTCGTAATCTTCGTAATTGAGATCACGGGAGTGCCAACTGGTGGCAAAGTCCCTACCAGAGGCAAATGTTAACACCAATGAATCCGTTAGGTCTATCTGTAACGCTTCGGAATAAAAATCATCGGTTACGGTCGGTTCTTCCTTAGTGTAATACTTGTAATAGCTTTTGTAACGCCCCAAATAGCTGGCCATATCGGAAAGGGTACGGTAGTTCATGGCCAGTTTATATGTGTCACTTACCACTGTATCTTTCTGGATGGAAGAATTCAAGTCCAACAAGGGTTTAAAAACTTCTTTTAAACCTATTTTAAAGCTATCGGCCTCTTTTTTGTACAAATCCCGGGACACTTTTTGCGCTTTGGAAATAGCGGAAAACTCCCTTAAGTACTGGTTTTCTATACTTTCTGACCCCACAATGGAAAAAGCAAGGGGTTTTAAGGAAAGGGTGTCCAAGGTCAATTGTTCTCCTGGCTTTATATGGATATAGTCGTAACCATAATTGCTATGCTTTAGATTGAGGATAAGCTCTTTGTCTATGGCTAAGCTGGTACTATCCTTATCCTCGCCCAATGCGATGTGTACATCTTCTGTGATGCTGAACAGTGCTGCGGAAGAGATTCCTGCATTTTCCAAATTAACGGTTACCGAGCTAACGGGCTCTGTTTCTTTGCATGAAATAATGAGAAGGGATAAAAGGGCACAACCTAAAAAAAGCTTTTTCATAAAAAATCGTTTGGCACCAAATATAACGTTATTTTTTTTTGCCATGTGAATGAAGATGCAATACAATTTCCCCATGTATTCTATAGGGAAATTGTGCTATGGGTTTATGGAAACCATGCAAAATGCAATCAAGTGGCAAGGTTGTAATGCCCTGAAAATGGAAAACGAAAAGCAGATAGATCAGGCGGAGAATGAATTCTTTAAATAGCTAATCCAAAATAAGGTACCTGAAATACCTGCTTTTCTTTTTACCAAACTTCTTTGTCTTGCCTATCGGCCCAAAATGGTTTCATATAACCATCACGAAGCTGGGCCAATTGTCCATTCCATTGTATTTCTTTGGCGATGTAATGATTTTCCGGTAGATTTTCAGTGGAGAAAACAACCAGATATACCGCATGTCCCATTATTCCTTCCGTCCATATGGAAACTGCCCGGGTAGGGCCAATATGAACGTTCAACTCCTGTTTCTCATCGGTGCATACGATAAGGTGTATGCCTTGTTCCGATTCCCCCGAAGCATATTGACAAGGCTCTTCCACCACATTTTGAACGACACCATGGAGTTTGATTAAGGTAACAGAAAAGTCGTCTTGTGAAACACCATTGCCCTCCCCAACTCCTTTTTGGGCATTTATGGCTAAGCATGCCAACAAAGCACATAGTCCGAATAGTTTTGGTCTTACTTCCATATCAATGTCATTTTTAGATGATATATAAAGTTATTTTCACCTTAGTTGTAAAACTATGACAATGATCATTTTAGCTATTTTTTAATAGCAAAACTTTTAATCAAAAAAGTGAGAATCAGTACTGTGGGAATTTAGGTTTATCGTCCCCTGACTGGGCCCATATCCAAGTTTATGGGGCCTAATTTATGGGTCTTGGGCAGAAAAGCACCACTTTCAGTGACCAACCAATCGTCCCATGAGGCTTCAATACCACCAATGGGAATGATATTAACCCACATTTTAAACGCATTGGGGAAACCATTGTCGTTCAACAACCATAGATAACTGTCGCCCGGAGTCGTGCCCCCGGAGGTGTAGGTGACCAATAGGGCCTCTGTGCCATCCTCCAAAGTGACCAAGCGCCTTTCCGTACCGGGGTCAAAGACTTTGTATGGGGCCACCAACCAAAACGAATCGTTGTGGAACATTGCCAAGGCTTTTTGGATGATGTCATCAGTATTTTCATTGAATTCCCGACCAGCTTTGTGAACCATACTTTGCTCTGGGTGCTGCAAGTTGAGCTGTACCGTATAATCCTTCCATTTGACGTCACAACTGTTGGAATTTTTATCCCAAGCATAGGTATGGGCACCGTTGTTAAACGACCATGCCAAGTGTTTGGTTTCTTGGTAGGCCCCATGGTTTAGGGTAGCCAACAATTTGTGGGCCAGAGCATCCGCCTCTGGACCCTTTTTTCCTTTGGGAAGGGGCTCGTGAGCTATGGATCCGGCAATGATCACGCCCAAAACCAATAAAACGAGCAGAATGCCCGTAATTTTCAATAATCTTTTCATTGAAAATATTTTTTCTTGATGGATTTTGCCAAAACGGTTGCCGCGTCCGGATGCTTTCTAAACCAGAGCTCAGGCTCAAAAACTTCCAATTCGGCCAAGGCGATGTTGCCCTCATTGTCCTTAAAAATATCGGCACGGCCGTAGATGGGGTATTCTGGGCATTGGGCAAACGTATTTAATGCAAAATCAATTTCTTCAGGGTTGGGGTCGTAGCTGTGAACGGTGCCGCCCCAATCATCTTGAACCCTAAAATCATTCTTTTTTGCCCGTTTCAGCACAGCATGGGTAACGGAGCCGTTGAAGACCATCATGGAGATTTCGCCCTCAGCGACAATGTTTTTCTGAAATTCTTGGAGCATCATGGCCTCATTCGCAACCAACTCTTGGAAGACGGTATTGTACTTTTCCCAGTCCGACAGATGAAATTTATAGGTGTGTCTTGCGCCGCCACCCACACAAGGTTTTAAGACAAATTCATCTGAATTTACACCTAGGCCTTTGGCCTTGCCAAGGGCTTCTAAAAGACTTAGGCTTTCACCAGCCTCTATAAAAAGGGTTTTTGGAATGTTGACCCCCTTTTTGTTCAGATCCTTGAGGTAGTGTTTGTCTATATTCCAATCAATCAGTGTTTTTGGATTGATGAACCGGGTCTTTTTTGCTGTTTTGGCGAACCAAGCCGAAAATTCGTTGTAACGGTCAAAATAATCCCAGACCGCTCTGAAAAGGGCATATTTAGTGGATGACCAATCAAAATCGGGCTCGTCCCAAGCTACTCGATTGACGTTGAGACCTTCTTCTTTTAAGGCTTGAAGAATGAACTCATCTTCTTTTAAAACATTGGCGATATATATATTGCTTTCTTTTGGATCTATATAGCGCGGATCTGTCAAAAGGGTTATATCGTACATTGTGTTAATTTAATAACCGACGGCCGTGTCGTCACCTCGTTTATCGGCACCTCCTTCATAACTTCCATCTGGTAAAACTCTAATGGCATCCACTTTGCCAATAATACGGGTTCGGCCTTCCAACATTTGGTAGTTCTTTTCTTTAAGTTCCGTTTTTAGTTCATTAGAAAACCCTTCTTCTTCAAACATGATCATATCGGGCAGGTGTTGGTGGTGAAAACGCGGGGCATTTACGGCATCCTGCATGCTCATATCAAACTCATAGACATTGAGGATGGTCTGCGCCACTGCCGTGATAATGGTCGACCCGCCTGGGGAACCTACCACCATGTATAGTCTTCCATCCTTTTCGACTAGGGTGGGCGTCATGCTGCTCAGCATTCGTTTTTCCGGTTCAATACTGTTGGCTTCAGCACCGATCAACCCAAACATATTGGGTTCGCCCGGCTTTGAGCTAAAATCATCCATCTCGTTGTTCAAGAAGAAACCCAACTCAGGGTGGTACAGTTTTGAGCCATACCCTCCGTTAAGCGTAACAGTGGTTGAAATGGCATTGCCCTCGGCATCCACAATGGAGTAGTGGGTGGTTTCCATGCTTTCGAGCACTTCAACTTTTCCGTAGGAAACATCTTCTGACAGGGTTGCTTTGTCAAACGAAAAATCTGCAAAACGGGCTTCCAAATACTCCTGACTCAACAGAACATCAAGTGGAATATCAACAAAATCAGGGTCGCCCAGAAAAAAGTTGCGGTCCGCATAGGCCCTTCGGGCAGCTTCTGTAAAGAGTTGGATGGCTTTTACCGAATTATGACCGTAGTCGCCTATATCATAGGGTTCCATCATTTTAAGGATTTGGTTCATGGTAACACCACCGCTACTAGGTGGGCTCATGGAAATAATCTTCAGGTCTTTGTAATCAAAAATGATGGGTTGTCGCCATTTAGCTTCATATTTTTCTAAATCTTCTTCGGTAATGAACCCACCATGTTCTTGGACAAAGGAAGCCAGCTTTTGGGCCACTTCACCCTTATAAAACCCATCCCTACCATTTTCTTGAATTATTTTGAGGGTATTCGCCAAAGCAGGATACTTTATGGTGTCGCCAGCCTTAAAGCCTTTTGCGAATATGGTGCTGTCCCCATTGACTGCCACAAAACGCTCATGATAACTTTCTAAGCGTTTGGCTTGTTTTTCGGTAACGACCACACCTTTTTTTGCCAGTGCTATCACTGGTTCAAAGATCTCTGTTAACGAAAGTTTGCCAAACTTTTCGTGCACTTCAAGAATCCCTGCGATACCTCCGGGAACGCCAATTGCTGTTGCGCCAACGGTGCTCATATCTGGAACCACATTGCCCAAGGAATCCAAATACATGTCCTTGTGTGCCGAAAGGGGAGCCTTTTCCCGGTAGTCCAATCCGCCCACATCACCATTGTTTTTTCGGTAGACCATAAAACCGCCACCACCTATGCTCCCCGCAAAAGGGTAGGCGACTGATAGTGCTAAATCGGTAGCCACCATGGCATCAAAGGCATTGCCGCCTTTTTGCATGATTTCCAACCCAATTTTTGAGGCTTCTTCACGGGCCGAGACCACCATGGCCTTTTTAGCGATCAAGCCCGTTGGGGCCGCTGGTTGCTTTTTACATTGGACAAAAAGGAGGAGCAGGAAAAAAAAGAGGATTACGTGGCGCATAGTTGGTCAAATTTTTGTCGCGAAAAGATAATCAATTCCTCAAAAAACGAAGTGAACTCATTTTCAAAGCGTTGATAGTGTTCTTCTAAATCCAGAATGGCCATTCCCATACGGGATCGGTTTTTGGTACGCCTGTCTAGACCTCCAAGGGCTCTGGACAGGCCATCAAGTTCTGAATAGGCCAACAGCCAGTTACCAGAAACCATATAGGGCATCATTCGCTGTGTTTCCAAGGGCAGCAAGTGATGGTTCTCCTTTAATAGATTGTAAAATTGATCGGCAAAGACTTTTAAGGGGATATCTGAGTACCGTTCCCAGTTTTTGGCCAAAAAATGATCATAGTACATATCTACGATCACCCTACTGTAATGGCTATAATTTTTGTGCAAGCGCTTGCTGCTCTGTTTGGCTATGGGGTGGGCATCGGTAAAGGTATCTATTTCCCGGTGCAGCAAAATTCCCTTTTGGACCTTAAGGGGAAGGTGTTTGTATTTGTTGCCCCGAATATGGTCGGCAAAGAAGTTGCCCAAGGTGATTTCAGGGTCATTGAAGGACAGGTATATATGTGCCAGAAAGTTCACGGTCGAAATTTACAAATTCACAACATTGGGTTGAAAATGACCCCATATATTTGCAAAAACTTTTTCAACACATATATGACACTTATCAAATCAATTTCAGGAATCAGGGGAACCATAGGAGGCCATGCAGGAGACAATCTAACTCCCTTGGATGCCGTTAAATTTGCTGCTTCTTACGGTACATGGTTAAAGGACTATTCCCAAAAGGAAAAACTTAACGTTGTCATAGGCCGTGATGCCCGTCTTTCTGGAGAGATGATCCAGAATCTGGTAGTGTCAACCTTGGTCGGACTTGGGATTGATGTTATTGATTTGGGATTGTCTACAACGCCAACTGTTGAGATTGCTGTTCCCTTGGAAAAAGCGGATGGGGGCATTATTTTGACCGCCAGCCATAACCCCAAGCAATGGAACGCTTTAAAGTTGTTGAACGAACGCGGCGAGTTTTTAAATGCCCAGGAAGGCGCTAAAATTTTGGAATTGGCAGAAAGGGAAGATTTTGAGTTTGCCGAGGTAGATAATCTGGGAACCATCATAAAAAATGATTCCTATATGGATGTTCATGTAGATGAGGTGTTGAAGCTGTCCTTGGTCGATGCTGAGGTAATCCAAAAGAAAAAGTTTAAAGTGGTGGTCGATGGAGTGAATTCCACAGGGGGAATCGCCATCCCAAAATTGCTTAAGGCACTTGGTGTGGAAGTGGTGGAACTGTACTGTGACCCCACAGGCCATTTTCCGCACAATCCAGAACCCCTGAAGGAACATTTGGGAGATATCTGTAAAAAGGTCGTGGAGGAACAGGCCGATTTTGGCATTGTGGTGGATCCCGATGTGGACCGATTGGCATTTATAAGCAATGACGGGGAAATGTTTGGCGAGGAATATACCTTGGTGGCCTGTGCCGATTATGTCTTGGGCAAGACCAAGGGGAATACGGTTTCCAACCTTTCCTCATCCAGGGCATTACGGGATGTTACCGAAAAGCACGGGGGCAGTTATGAGGCTGCTGCCGTTGGCGAAGTAAACGTCGTGACCAAAATGAAGGCCAACAACGCCATTATTGGTGGCGAGGGCAATGGGGGAATCATTTATCCTGAAAGCCATTACGGTCGTGATGCCCTTGTAGGTACGGCCCTGTTTTTGATGTTGATGGCGGAACGTGGCGGAACCGTGGCCGAATTACGGGCCAGTTACCCAAGCTACTTTATGGGCAAGAAGAAAATTCAATTGACCCCAGATTTGGATGTGGATGGTTTGCTGGCGACCATGCATGACAAGTACAAGGATGAACAGGTATCCACCGTGGATGGGGTAAAAATCGATTTTCCTGAAAATTGGGTACACTTGAGAAAATCAAACACAGAACCCATCATCAGAATCTATACCGAAGCAAAAAGCCAGAAAGAGGCCAATGCCTTGGGTGATAGAATCATAGGAGAGATCAAGGAAGTGGCCGGGCTGGACTGATCTATTTTTTTAGGGCATAGATAATTTCCTGGGCCTTGAATTCTTCATGGGTTATATCGGCTCGTTTATCGGCGTCGAGCCATATTTTCCATTTCCCATCCATTTTCTTTAGCCCAACGCTAAAATGGCCGTAACCCCTTACCACTAAATTGGGGTCATCTGCTCTTTTCGAACTCAATCGATAATAACCCGTTTGGTAGGCCATATTCTTTTCTTCATTGATTGCGGTGGAAAGAATGGCAAAGGCTATGCCCAATTGCCCCCCTTTCTCTTTGATGTTTTCCACAAAACCCCCAAAGTTCTCCAAATAGGATGCCCCGGTCTCTATGGTATTGTTGGCCAAGGTGACCCTGACAATGTCTTGGGCATGGATGGATTTCAAAGTAGCGGAATCGGATTGGTCATAGGCTTCCATAAAAGGAACCCAAACATCTTTTTTGATGGATTCCAGAATCGCTTTGGATACTTCAGCTTTTTGCTTTGGTTGACCAAAGGTCAAACCAAAAAATAAGGACAGGGCAAGAATGGTAAGATATTTCATTATTTGATTGTTTTACTAAGACTGAAATTATCCATTGTGCATTTTGAAATAACAATCCATTGCAAAATGTGTCATCCTGAACTTGTTTCAGCATCCCATGACTTGTTTCCATTCAATGTTTATGAAATGTGACCCAGAAATAAATCCAGAGAGGTGTAAACCTATGCAATTTTCACATTCCATGGTCAATCCATAATGGTAAAGGTTAAATATCAAAATGCACAACGGGTTGAATTTATAAAACAATACGTATTAGCCCGATAGCCCTTAAGAAAACTATAGGGTTTTAGGTTGGTGATGCATTATGATGGAAATGGCAATCTAGCTGCCCATCATTAGGATTGTTCCAAATAGGAGGGAGGGACTTTATGTCTATGTTTCCAGCGTTTATGGGTCCAAAAGTAGTATTCCGGGGCTTCCCTGATGGATTTTTCGGTTTCGGCCAAGAACATATCGGTGATTTGGTAATTGGGCAGTTCCCTAGGGGTTTCGGTCAATACTTTGAACGTTCCTTGGTAGTGCCCCCTCTTCAGCTTGTCCACCTTTAAGTATACGGGGGTCAGCTTGTGTTCTTTGGCCAGTTCTTCCGCCCCAATGTGCACGGGAACCATGATATCCATAAATTTAGACCAGTGTCGCGCCCTGCTTATCATGGGAGATTGGTCCGATGCTATGCCCAAGGTGAACTTTTCCCCTTTACTCACGGCTTCTTTTATAATTTTTCTACTTTCATTTGTACGGATCAATATACAACCGTATTTGCTGCGTATATCCCTTACCTGTTTGTCAAAGTACTTGTTTTGGATCTTTAGGTAGATCACATACCCCTTTGCCTTAAGCTTGGCATTTAAGGGAAGGATCCATTCCCAACTGGCATAATGGGAAGCCATAAGGAGTACCCTTTTTCCTTCTTTTTCTAGGCTTTGTAGGACTTCAAGGTTGGTGTAGGTAAAACGTCTTTCCATTTCTTGGGCGTTCATGCCCAAGGTCTTGATCATTTCCAAAAACATATCGCACATATGCCTGTAGAATTTCTTTTCAATGGCCAACCGTTCAGCATCAGATCTTTCGGGCAAGGTCAATTTTAGGTTTTCTCGAACCACCTTTTTCCGGTAGCCCACCAAGTTATATACTATTTGGTATATTCCGTCGGAAATAACGTATAATATAGGAAAAGGAAGTCTGGAGACCAACCATAACAATGGGTAGGCCAAAATAAATACGATCAGTTGCATGAATAAAAATCCTGTTGGCAAATATAACTATATTTGAAGCCAAATTAGACCTAATGCATAGTTTGCACCCAGCCACCATTGCCCTTATAGCCGCGAACATTTTGGTAACCATACGGGGGTTTAACGACCCTGTTTTTTTTGAACGCTACAAGTTTAGTATCGGGGGCATTAAGGCGGGCCAACGTGAGCGGGTGCTTACCTCTGGATTTTTGCATATCGATTTTCAGCACTTGTTGTTCAATATGATCACCCTGTATTTTTTTGCCAATGTGGTCATTAATTGGTTCAGTCCCACTATTTTTTTATTGATATACTTTGCAAGTTTGGTCTCTGGTAGTCTATTGGCCATTTTCTTTCACCGCAATGAGCCTTTTTACAGTGCCGTTGGGGCCAGTGGAGCTGTGACCGGAATTTTATATTCAGCTATATTGCTACAGCCCAACATGACCCTGGGCTTTTTCTTTATACCAATCCCCTTGCCCGCTTATGTTTTGGGAATAGGCTATTTATTGTACTCTATTTACGGAATGAAAACCAGGGTTGGGAACATTGGCCATAGCGCCCATTTTGGGGGAGCCATCGGCGGCTACCTCATTACCTTGCTGTTTAGGCCATCCCTATTACAGACCGATACCACCATGGTATTGTTGCTGGCCGTACCCATTGTTATCTTATTTGTCATGGAACGGGCAGGGAAGCTTTAAAAAGAAACCCCGGCCATGGGCCAGGGTTCGTATAATTTTATATTGTCTTTTCCTTAATTCAAGAGTTCGGCCACTTTTTGTTCCAAGGCGTCACCTCTCAGGTCTTTGGCAACGATCACCCCATTTTCGTCCAGCAAAAACGCCGCAGGAATGGCATTGATGTTGTACAATTTGGCGATGGGGTCTTGAAAATACTGGATGTTGGAGATATGGTTCCATTCCAGACCGTCGGCTTCTATGGCCTTGAGCCAATCTTCCTTGCTTTTATCCAAAGAGACGCCGACCACGGAGAGCCCCTTGTCCTTGTACTTGTTGTAGACGGCCACTACGTTGGGGTTTTCCATTCGGCAGGGTTTGCACCATGCGGCCCAAAAATCGATCAAGGTCAGTTTTCCCTTGACATCGTTTAACGCCAACAAATCCCCATTTGGGTTTGGACCGGAGAATTCAGGGGCTATGGAACCTATTTCGGTGCTTTTTGCATCTTCAATCAGTTTTTTGATCCTCTTGGCCGACTCGGTCCCTTGCATTTCTGAGGTAAACTGATTGCTGATCTCTTCAATTTCTTCAAGAGGAATGGTTTTTTGGATGGTATACATTTCCAAAATCAAGACAGAAATCAAAGAATTTGGGTTGTTTTTGATAAAATCCAATTCAAAAGCCTTGGACTTTTCCTGAAGCTCAAAATATTCTTCACGCAGGGAATTGATGGTGGCAGTATCCCTGGCTGCCCTGGCCTTTTGCAGGTCTTGGTTGAATGTCTTGGCAATATCGGACATTTTACGTTGCTCGTCCAGATACCCCATAAAAATCTCGTTCTGTTCGGAGCCTTTCAATTTGGCAAAGGCGAGACTGTCTTTTTGGGCTTGGAACCCAATAGAGCCACTTTCTATGATGATGGGGGCATTGCCCCTAATCTTGTCAAAAAAGAGGTAATGCAATTGGGGCATGGTTGCTGGCCCTTTGAATTCAAAAGTGCCCGCTGTAACAAAAGTAGTGTCCACGGCGACCATATTGCCCAATGTGTCCCTTGTTCTCAAGAATACACGTGTGCTATCTTCAACTTCTCCCCTGAGTTCGCCCTTTAGGACAAATCCATCAGTAGAGGTACTGCATGATGCAATGACCAAGGTCAATAGGAGAAAGGCTATAATTTTTTTCATACGGTTTTAAATTTTGCCAAAGGTAGCCATATTGCCCAGCATAAAAAAAAGAGCCCGAAGGCTCTTTGACAAAATGTTCGTTTTTTGATGGGTTCAGAATTGGTAACGAATGCCCAGGGCAATGTCAAAATCAAATCCATCGTCAAAACCGCTATAGTTGATCAGGCCAATCTCCGGCCTAAAATCCAGCGAAATCAACAATGGAATCTCAAAATTGTACTCCACCCCCAAATCTCCGGCCGCAAAAACAAAGAGGCCATCATCATCCGATGCGGGTACGGCCTCAAAATCCACACTGCCAAGGCCACCACCTACACCATAGTACCAGTTAAAGTTGCCATCCAGATTATGGACCCATTGGTAAAGCCCGGATAGTTTGAAGGCATCAAACTCCCTACTGTCCCTCCAGCCCAGGTTGAATTCCGCCCTGTTATAGCGCCCAATGGACTTCTGATAGGAGATTTCGGCCCCAAATCCGTCGCTGTCCCCCAAACGGAGGCCCAGTGCGTGGTCCGAAATGCTTTGTGAATACAAAAAGGGGGTTGTGGCTAGCACAAAAAGTGCCATTACTGTGAGTTTCTTCATAAGTGTTTCGTTTATTTGATGAATTTTTTGGATTGCAAAAACAATCTAGTAATAAAACTTACTTTAGTGGTCAAAAATTGTTCCAAAATTGAAAAAAGAAGTACTAGAATCGATATGTGGTGGACTGGAAGGTGAATTTTTAGTTGATGACCTCACCAAGGCGCTCTATGCCACCGATGCTTCGGTTTACCGAAAAATCCCTGCCGGCGTGGCCTATCCCAAAAACAGGGAGGACTTGGTAAAGTTGATACAGTTCGCCAATGACCATAAAATAGGACTCATCCCAAGAACGGCGGGAACTTCTTTGGCCGGCCAATGTGTGGGGGATGGCATTGTGGTGGATACTTCCCGATATTTTACCAACATTCTGCACCTTGATGTGGAAAAAAAACAGGTTGTGGTACAACCAGGCGTGGTCAGGGATGAACTGAACCAGTATTTGGCACCTTATGGGCTGTTTTTTGGTCCCAATACCTCTACCTCCAACCGTTGTATGATCGGAGGTATGGTCGGGAACAATTCCTCGGGCACTACCTCCATCCAATATGGGGTTACCCGGGATAAGGTAGTGGCCATGAAAACGCTCTTGGCCGATGGATCCGAAGTGGTTTTTGGGGATGTTTCCCAAGAGGAATTTACCAAAAAGACCCAACAGGCCTCACTCGAAGGAAAAATATACAACACTATTGATCAAGAGCTTTCCAATGCCGAAACCAGAAAGGAAATTGTAACGGAATTTCCCAAGCCCAACATCCATAGAAGAAATACGGGGTATGCTGTTGACGAATTGTTGAAAAATGAGGTTTTTGGGGAGGGTGAAGGCCTTTTCAATATGGCCAAATTACTGTGTGGCAGTGAGGGCACCTTGGCCCTTACCACAGAGGTCACCCTGCAATTGGATGGGTTGCCCCCTAAATTTTCCGCCATGGTGTGTACGCATTACGCATCTCTGGAGGATTGCCTTTCCGATGTGGTGACCACCATGGAGCATGACCTGCACCTCTGTGAGATGATGGACAAGGTGATTTTGGATTGCACCAAGAACAACCGACAACAATTGGCCAATCGGTTTTTTGTTGCGGGTGACCCCGCAGCGATTCTGATGCTGGAACTCAAGGCGGAATCTAAGGAATTGCTTGAGGAAAAAGTGGAAGCCCTTTTAAAATCCGTCCAAACGGCTGGAAGAAGTTATGCACACCCGGTGTTGTACGGTAACGATATTAACAAGGCCATTGAGTTGCGAAAGGCCGGGCTGGGGCTTTTGGGAAACATGGTCGGCGATAAAAAGGCCGTGGCCTGTATTGAGGATACCGCGGTTGATCTGGCCGATTTAAAGGATTTTATCCTAGAGTTTGAGCAGATTATGGATCGTTATGGCCAGAATGCGGTCTATTACGCCCATGCCGGAGCGGGAGAATTGCACCTTAGGCCCATCTTAAACCTTAAGCAGTCTGAAGATGTGGCCCTTTTTCGGAAGATTACCACAGAAGTGGCCCATCTTACCAAGAAATACAAGGGCAGTTTTAGTGGGGAACATGGCGATGGTATCGTTAGGGCAGAATTTATTCCCATGATGATCGGGGAGAAGAACTATGCCTTACTGAAAAGGATAAAGCAGGTGTTTGATCCCCAGGGCGTTTTTAATCCGGGCAAGATTGTGGATTCTTACCCCATGGATGAAAACCTACGCTATGAAGTGGACAGAACGGAACCGGTGCTAACGACCCTTATGGATTTTTCCGATAGTGAGGGGATTCTAAGGGCCGCCGAAAAATGCAACGGTAGTGGGGATTGCCGAAAATCGGAACAGATGAAGGGCGGTATGTGCCCAAGTTACCATGCCACCAAGAACGAAAAGGATACCACAAGGGCAAGGGCCAATGCATTACGCGAATTTTTGACCAATTCAGAAAAAACCAATCGGTTTGATCATGATGAATTAAAAGATGTCTTTGATCTCTGTCTAAGCTGTAAGGCCTGTGCCAATGAATGCCCGAGCAATGTGGATATAGCATCGTTAAAGGCAGAGTTTTTATACCAATACCAGGAAGAGAACGGATATTCCCCAAGGGCCAGGTTATTTGCCCAAAACACAAGATACAATGCCTTGGGAAGTAGAGTTCCGTGGTTGACCAATGCCGTCTATGGATCAAGATTTTTAAGCGGTATGCTTAAAAAGGTTGCTGGTGTTGCTCCCCGAAGAAACCTTCCCAAAGTTTATAGTTTTAATTTCGATAAACACTTGCAAAAAACTGGTATAGAAGCAAATAAATCTATTAGTAAAATTGTGCTTTTTGTGGATGAATTCACCAAATACCTGGATGTGGAAGTGGGGAGGGATGCCATTTCGCTTCTTCAGGGATTGGGCTACGAAGTAGTGCTTTTCTATGGGGAAAGCGGACGCACCTACCTTTCCAAGGGATTCTTAAAAGAGGCCAAAAAATTGGCCAATACAAACCTAGCTCGATTGAAACCAATCTTGGAGCAGGGTTTGCCCATCCTAGGATTGGAACCATCCGGTATATTGTCGTTCCGCGATGAATATAAACGCCTTTGTGACGATACCGAAACTGTATCGCTTTTGGCCCAAAGTTCTTTTCTGGTCGAAGAGTTCCTAGCGGAAGAGATAAAGGCAGGGCGGTTAACAGCGGCACCCTTTACCAAGGAAAAGCGGAACATTAAAATTCATGCCCATTGCCATCAAAAGGCCTTGTCCGACCAAAAATGCACTTTTGATGTACTGAACCTGCCCGAAAACTATAAGGTCACCATCATACCTTCGGGCTGCTGTGGTATGGCGGGTTCCTTTGGCTACGAAAAGGAACATTATGAGGTTAGTATGAAAATAGGGGAGCAAAGATTGTTTCCTGCGGTACGGAAAGCGGAAGCGGATACCATTATCTCTGCGAACGGCACCAGCTGTAGGCATCAAATATTTGACGGAACGGGGAGAAAGGCACTACATCCCGTTACCATCTTGCGAGAGGCCCTCCTTTTTCGGTGATTTTTCCTCCGGTTCTTCATTGACTTCCATATCGTTGATGATATCGGATTTATCGGTAATGGAGGCAATGAGTTCGTTCATGTCCATTTCCTTTAAGTCCTCATCAACAAAAAATGGGGAAAGCTTATCATGGTTGTAGTGGTATACCCTCCATCGTTTAAAGGAATATTCCAAGGCGGTCAGGTTTTCTACCCAATCCCCAGAGTTTAGATAAACGGTCTTTCCCTGTCTGTTTTCAAAAATCTCCTTTTTGGGTTGGTGAATGTGGCCGCAGACCACATAATCGTATCCATTCTCTATAGCCAGTTCGGCAGCTACACGTTCAAAGTCGTTTATGTATTTAACGGCACCTTTGACACTGTTCTTGATCCTTTTGGAAAGGGAATATTTTTCGCGTCCCATTTTGACCAAACACCAGTTGACAACGCTGTTGATCAAGATCAACAGATCGTAGCCATACCCCCCAAGCTTTGCCAACCATTTGGCGTTTTGGATGGATACATCAAAGACGTCTCCGTGAAAGATCCAAGCCTTTTTTCCATCCAAATTAAGCACCAATTTGTTATCTATCTTAAAGTTGCCCATGGAGGTGGGGGCAAATTTCCGCAACATCTCATCGTGGTTGCCCGTTATATAAAATACTTCGGTGCCCTTTGAGGCCATCCCAATAATCTTCTTGAGTACTTTTAGGTGGGAGGGGGGAAAATAGCGTTTACTAAACTGCCAGATATCTATGATATCCCCGTTTAGGATCAATCGTTTGGGTTGAATGCTATTCAAATAGGCAATGAGTTCATCAGCTTGGCAGCCATAGGTTCCCAAGTGTACATCGGAAATTACGGCCAATTCAATCTTCCTTTTTTTCAATGCAGAATGGTTTAAGTGCAAAGTAACGGTGAGGCAATAAATTGAAAATCAAATTGGCGTCAAGTATTCCTAAGCTTTTTGTTAAGCAAACATCATTTTGTAACCGCCAATGTTTAGAAATCTTTAAGTGAAGTAAAGGTTTTTCTATACAGTTTTTAAAATTTACCTTTGATTTTTTACTAAAACGCATATGGCAGGAAATAGTTACGGAGAACTTTTTAGGATTACAACCTTTGGCGAATCCCATGGAAGGGCCCTGGGTGGGGTTTTGGACGGATGTCCCGCAGGAATTGAACTGGATTTGGAGGCTATTCAACACGAATTGGACCGGAGAAGGCCCGGCCAATCATCAATCGTGACCCAACGCAAGGAATCCGATACCGTTGAGTTCTATTCTGGACTTTTTGAAGGCAAGACCACGGGAACCCCCATAGGTTTTGCCATACACAACACCAATCAAAAATCCAACGACTATTCCCACATCAAGGATTCTTACCGTCCTTCCCATGCAGATTATGTTTACGACCAAAAGTATGGCTTTCGCGATTATAGGGGTGGAGGCCGTAGTTCTGCCCGTGAAACGGCAAGTAGGGTAGTGGCCGGCGCCATTGCAAAACAGTTTTTAAAGGATATTAAGATCAATGCCTTTGTCTCTCAAGTAGGCCCCTTAAAACTGGAAAAAGACTATACAACGCTCGATTTTGGGGCCATAGAGTCCAATCCGGTTCGCTGTCCAGATATGGAGATGGCTGCCCAAATGGAGGCATATATCAAAGGAATAAAAAAAGAAGGGGATACCATTGGCGGAGTGATCACCGGTGTAGCCCAAAACATACCGATTGGTTTAGGGGAACCTGTTTTTGATAAGCTCCATGCAGAACTGGGTAAGGCCCTATTATCGATCAATGCGGTCAAGGGCTTTGCGTATGGCAGTGGATTTTCTGGAGTAGCCATGAAGGGAAGTGAACACAATGATGGGTTTAACCCAGACGGCTCTACCAAAACCAATTATAGTGGGGGCATCCAGGGCGGTATCAGTAATGGAATGGATATCTATTTCAGGGTGGCCTTTAAACCCGTGGCCACGGTGTTACAGGGCTATGAGACCATAGACAAGGAAGGGAACATGGTACAAACCCAAGGAAAGGGGCGCCATGATCCCTGTGTAGTGCCACGGGCCGTACCCATTGTGGAGGCGATGACCGCCTTGGTGCTGGCAGATATGGTACTTAGGGCAAAATCAAATAAAATCTGATCCGTATTTGGGGATTTCTGTACCAAACCCCTATTTTAACGACTTAAAATTAATTGTATGCGCAAATTGGAACTTCACTGGCAAATCCTGATAGGAATGTTGTTGGGTATTGTTTTTGGATTTATTATGACGGGTTTTTCGTGGGGCAAGGATGTTGTTTCGGATTGGATCCAACCATTGGGGACAATTTTTGTAAAGCTCTTGAAGTTGATTGCCATTCCTTTAATTCTTGCTTCTTTGATAAAGGGAATATCAGATTTAAAGGATATTTCAAAATTTAGGAATATTGGTGTAAGAACAATAGGTATTTACATTTTTACTACTGTAATAGCCATTTCAATTGGATTGATTCTGGTAAATATTCTAAAACCCGGTGAAGGGATTGCTGAGGCGACTGTTGCCAAATTAGAAAGTACCTATTCTTCAGCAGAAGGCGTCCAATCAAAATTGGCAGAAGCCTCGAAACAACAAGAAAGAGGGCCACTTCAGTTTTTAGAAGAAATGGTGCCTGATAATGCCTTTAAGGCGTTTACCGATAACGGGAAAATGCTCCAAGTGATTGTTTTTACTATTCTTTTTGCCATCTCCATGTTGTTGATAGGGGAGAAAAAAGCAAAACCTATAAAAGACTTTTTTGATTCCTTGAACGATGTCGTCTTAAAAATGGTGGATTTAATCATGTTGATAGCCCCATATGCTGTATTTGCCTTATTAGCTAGTGTTGTAGTTTCATCCAACGACCCAGAATTGTTGGTTGCTCTTCTAAAATACACAGGTGTAGTAGTTCTTGGTTTGCTGTTGATGATAGTATTCTATACTATTGTTGTTTCATCATTCACTAAAAAGAATCCTTTTTGGTTTTTAAAGGAAATAAGTCCGGCCCAGTTGTTGGCTTTTTCCACGAGTTCCAGTGCGGCCACGCTTCCTGTTACCATGGAACGGGTGGAAGAACATATTGGGGTGGATAAGGAAGTGTCCAGTTTTGTGCTTCCTGTGGGGGCCACCATCAATATGGATGGTACCAGCCTCTACCAAGGGGTTGCCGCGGTTTTTATTATGCAAGTTCTTTGGCCTGAAGGGCTTGGTTTTAGTAATCAACTTGCAATTATTTTAACAGCACTTTTAGCATCAATTGGTTCTGCTGCGGTTCCTGGAGCTGGAATGGTCATGCTCGTAATCGTATTGGAAACCATAAACTTTCCTGCTGATTTATATCCAGTTGCTTTAGCCTTGATCTTTGCGGTGGACAGGCCATTGGATATGTGCCGTACCGTAGTGAATGTAACCGGTGATGCCACGGTCTCTATGGTGGTGGCAAAATCTGTGGGTAAATTGGGCGAACCCCATGTGAGAAATTGGGATGATCACTATGATGAGGTAAAGTAATCCTTAAATTTTTTTAAGGCGAAGCATATTCTTTGTGTAGTTGGCAAACTTCTGTTAATTTACAAGGGTCAAATTCGAATCGACCAGAATGAATATTTGCTTTTTAATGTATCCTTGGGAAGAGATCAACCCAGAAAACGATACCAGTCTGGCCCTTATCCATGAGTGTGTGAAGCGCGGTCACGGAGTGGCCTTATGCTCCCCGGCCAATCTTACCATACGAAACAGTGTAACCAGTGCTTTTTGTTCCGTATTGACCAAAATGGAAAAAGTACCGTCCAGTATGAAAACGTTTTATAAACAGGCCAAGCTTCGGGAAGAAATGTTGCCCTTGGCCGGGTTTGATGTCATCTTTATGCGCGCCAACCCACCATTGGATCCCATTATGCTCAACTTCCTGGATTCGGTAAAGGACGATGTGTTCATCATGAACTCCATACAAGGCTTGCGGGAAGCCAACAATAAGTTGTACACGGCGGCTTTTGGGGATAGCCACAGCAATATTATTCCGGTCACCCATGTTTCCAAGAACAAAAATTATTTGGTGCGCCAGATCAAGGAGTCCAGTGCAGAGAAAATGATCTTAAAGCCCTTGAATGGTTTTGGGGGCTCTGGGGTGATCCTTATAGAGAAATCGGCAATGTCGAACATCAAATCATTGTTGGATTTTTATGTGACCAACTCAGATGGCACTTCCAATTATGTCATTCTTCAAGAATATGTGGAGGGGGCCGATCAGGGCGATGTCCGTATACTTTTGTTGAACGGAGAGCCCATTGGGGCCATGCGCAGGGTCCCGGGATCCGATGACCATCGTTCCAATGTTTCCGCAGGGGGATCGGTTCAAAAGCACAATATGACCAAGCATGAAAAGGCCCTTTGTAAGCAGATTGGCCCAAAACTGGTGAAGGATGGCCTCTATTTTGTGGGGATAGATGTGATCGGAGGTAAATTGATCGAGGTCAATGTAATGTCCCCAGGGGGCATCACCTATATGAACAAAGCCTACAAGACCAAGATGCAGTGTAAGGTCATCGATTTTATAGAGAGTAAGGTTTTGGATAAGTTGGAAGCCTTTGATCGAAGGTCCAGACTTAGAAAAGAGGTTGCCGATGCATAGGCATTCCATATCGGAGATCATAGACCTTATTTCCAACGAACAGCCCTTTGAGGCTGTATCGGCAGATTATTCCTTTACCTTAAAGGTTGAGGATTATGTTCCCTATGTCTGTGCCGCCATTCACAATGGGCATCAATTCAGAAAAAGCTTGTGGGATCATTGCCTGCATACCGAATATGAACGTTGGTATGAGGAAGACCCCTGCACCCAGCAGATGGTGCAATCCCACCCCATTGTCATTTCCGGTCTGGACAGTCGGTTCGAGTATGATTTAAACCGCCCCCCCGAAGAGGCCGTATTTGACACCGCTTGGGGCAAGCAACTTTGGAAAAGACCGCTTTCGCAAACCGAAAGGGGTGTGAGTTTAAAAAAACACCACAATTTTTATCGGGTGGTCCGTGCCCTGTTCTCAAAATTGGAATCGTTGCACAACAAGGTGATTACCTTTGATATGCACAGTTACAACTGGAAACGTTGGGATAGGGAGGTGCCCACCTGGAACTTGGGAACGACCAATATTGATCATGATCGGTTTGGTGGTATCGTGGAATCATGGCGGGACAAGCTTGGTACAATTACCCTGCCACATGGTATTCCATCCACCGCGGCCATTAACGACACCTTTTACGGCAATGGCCATTTTTTAAAATCGATTACCAAAAACTTTAAAAATACCTTGGTCCTTGCCACAGAAATTTCTAAAATATACTGCGACGAGCTTACCGGTGTTATATTTCCGGAGGTGCTGCAATCGGTCAACGATCAACTTAAAGATTTGATACCTTTGCAAGCCAAAGAATTCCAAGAAAGCACATGGTAGTGACCGACGAGCTGGAAGAGCTAAAATTGAAGTATCCAAACGTTTTTGAAATTGATGCCAATCTGGATCGGTTGGTCAGGCGCATAGAGCTTCTGAGCTATGTAAACCCCTTGAATATTGAAAAGGAGAAACATCGGTTTTTCAGTTCTAAATACACCTATGAACCCCGATTCAAATACCCCAAGGTAAAGTTCAACCCGTTTAAGTTGCAGCGTCTGTTCTTTGCCCAACGTCTGGAGCGGATCGCCGATGATACGGTCCGAAACATGTATAAGGAGGTCATCAATTTTTACTCCAACATGATCCAATGTATTGAGACCATTGGGCAAGGAAAACATTTTTATTACAATTCGTTAAGTGTGTTTGGTACGCCCACGGCCAAGGATGTCCAAAACGCACAGTTTATCCTACATTATAGTGATGACCCACAAAATGGGGATATGGAACCCTATTGCACCGCCAAAGAGGCCAAAACCTATTTTGAGGAATTTATTGCGGGCTACCATTTTCCGTTGAACATCCAGTTTTCCTCAAATATTGCTGCAGATGCCATGGTGAGCAACAGCAAGCGCAGCCTGATTATAAAGAAAAATGCCAAATTCAGTAAAAACCAATTGTTGACCCTGGCCAACCATGAGATCGGGGTGCATTTGGTGACCACCTACAATGGTCTGGAACAGCCTCTGAAGATTTTTTCCAACGGATTGCCCAAAAATGTGGAAACCCAAGAGGGCTTGGCGGTTTTTAGTGAATATATGGGCGGGGCCATGACCTTAAAACGGTTAAAGGAATTGGCCTATAGAGTTATGGCCGCAGATAGTTTGATCAAGGGTTACTCGTTTGCCGATACCTTCGATTTGATCCACGGGCATTACAAGCTGAATAGGGAAGAAGCCTTTGGCATTACGCTTAGGGCACATAGGGGCGGTGGGTTCACCAAAGACCGATTGTACTTGAGCGGATTGCGCAAAATCTACAAACGTTACCAACGGGATATGGATATGGATGTACTGCTTTCCGGTAAAGTAAGTATGGATGCGGAACCGGACATCGATTATCTAACAAAACTGGGATTGGCACGGCCCATTGCCCACAAGAGTCTTTCTTTTGACCAAAAACGGAATACCAACATTACTTTGGATTTTATTTTAAATCATTTGAAGTAGCCGTTTAAAAATTTGGCCTTCAATTCGGGAGTGGGAACCATGCATTGGTCCTTTTTGCCAAACCAACGGTAGCGGTTACGCGCGACAAAATCGTATACGATATTTCTTATGGACTCTGGAACCCATTTAAATAGGGCCGTGAGCGTCCAAAGCCCCCCAAACTCTTTGGCAATCTCCAAGGCAGCAGTAGATTTGATATAATATGCCGTTCCAGGTTCGATAAGGATAAACGAATCTATACTGGAGGTGTCTATGCCACGTTCCTGGGTCAGTTGTTTCCCTATTTCGCTTTGCAGGGCAGCATACCGAAAGGTATCTTTTTTGTCCCTTTTTATGATAAACTGTACCGCACCATTGCATAGGTTACAGATGCCATCGAATACGATGATTTTTTTTCCATATTCCACAACGCAAAGATAAGCGGCTTGACCCTATCTTTTCAAGCGTTAAAACGTAACTTTGTCCAGGACAATCTGGGAAATTGAATGTTGCTTTTTAGATTTCCAGACCTAGAAGACATACCATAAAAAGCGAAAAACAGCAGTTTGCCCCTAAATGGGAAGAAATCAAAAAGCTATAAAAATCAACAGTCTATTGGTTTAAAGTGGACGGTCATCGATTATTTTATCCCATCCACGGATATTTCTCCAAGCAATCAAGAAACAAGGTACTTTTAAATTCAATCTAACAGACATGAGGTATTGTTTTCTATATTTTGCATTGTTGGTCCTATTTCTTGCCATTGCATCTTTTGTGGACGCTTCCGATTCCATTGAATTTGATGAGGCATTTGAAATCAATAACCAAATTATGGTGCGGGACAGTTTACTTACCCTTACCTATGAAACGGTAACACCTTCCCAAAAGTAAGTCGTTAACGCGTCTCGTATCCCATAGTATACCCGTAACTGAAACGTTATAGCACCTAAAGCCAAGAACGCTTCAGTCAGCTAACCCGGCAGGGGTTCCTTGAATCACTTTTCATCATCCACAATGTTGGGAACTAACGTTCAATCGGTTTTTTTATCATGGAATACAATGCAATGTCAGCATCGCCATCCTTTTCCAACCAGCCCACTATATTTTTATCACCCCATTCAATAATAACAGGCGAATGGGCCTTTTTGTTGGTGTCATTAACCACGATTTTCTCCATACTTGCCGTATTCATAGCTATAATGTGGTCATAAAATTCTCCCTCAACCTTATAGGAATCATTGTAAACAACAATTGACGCACCATCCTTTTTGGCAAGTTGAATATTCCTAGCTTTTTTTGAGATCAATTTTTTTTCTGCCCCCAATGTCTCCTTGTCCAGCTTGGCATAATATACCCCGGCTTCCACGTCTCCGGTAAACCAAGAGGCATAAATACTGTCCTTATCACTTACCACATCGGGTCCGTTATGCGGGCAACCGTTTATATTCCAGTTATCGCCACTAAAGCACACTGGATTGGAGAACGTATCACCATTGTTCTGGGAAACGGAAATAGAGATATCCCTTATTGATTTTTTGATGATATCCCTATATACAATACTAATGGCGCCATGTTCATCGGCATAAATAGCTGTTCGGCAACATTCGCAGGCAAGCGAATCTACCACAAGTTCATTTACAAAGGCATTTGCTGTGTTGGTTTTGGCAAACATTACGGGTCGTCCCCCCGTTTTATGTGATTCGCCCAACCAACTCACACCGATTTCCCCATCAACAAGGGTCATCATATCAAAAAATGCCCGCCCTTGATGGGGTGTCCTTGAAGAGTGTAAAATAGTGGGTTCGGACCAATTGTTACCACCGTCTTTGGAAATGATGTAGTGTATTTCCCCCGCATATGGATTAAAGGCTGATTTCAACCTCACTTGATATACAGCGATTATGTCCCCGGTTTTCTTAAAAGCTATTTTGGGCATCCCTTCGGTATGTAGGGAGGCGTTTTGTGTTATGGGGATTGAAACTTTGTGCCCAAAATCATTTTTGGAAGGATCTAGGGCGGAAAAATAAAAGTATTTCTGCTTGTTCTCGGTGGTGTCTTGTTCTGTCCAAGAAATCACGGGTAATCCCTTATGATTTTTAGTAAGATAAACCGAATGGGCTATACGGTTTGCACTGGAAATGACGTTGATTCCACTTTCCTGCTGTTTCCCGTCATGGGACGAAGCACAGGAAAATAAGAGCAAAACGAACAGCCAACAAGCACCTAATGGTTTGAGTATGTGTATCATGATTAAAAAGGGTTAAGAGATAAGCTTCCATAATAATTGCGCAACACAAATTTGGCTTGCGGATCAACACCTGTTGGTAACATCTGGCTTAGGTCAATTATTTTCTTGAAACTCATTTCTGGTTTGATTGGTTTATTTTATATCGGAAAAGGTAGGGGTATATGGTTCATACACTACCCATACGGCTATGGTAGATAGCTACGGTATGTTTTACACGGAAGTCTGGTAAATACACTAGGTTAAATGGCGTTTCGGAGGGTGGAAAACATCGGCTATGAACGATGAGTCGTGAAACCAGTTTTCGTAAACAGGATTGGGTTTGCCAAGGTAATCGGTGCTAAAAGACAAAAAATAAAAAGCACTTTTGGAAAGGAAATAAACAACTTCCAATCGTTCCTGCTTGTTGGTGGGGGTTTGTTTTTCCCCTTGTTCGGCAGCCTTTTTCAATTGCTTGGCCAAGTAGCATTTTCCATTGCAGCGCAACTGGGGTGCTTCTTTGTTGGTGCAGAACACTTCAGCAATAAAATCTTGGTTGATTTTAAAATCAATCAGTTTTCCAATGCTTGATAAGTGGGGAAACATCATTGCCAAGATGATCACTATGGAAAACGCTTGTCTCAAAAAGGTGGAAAATTTTAGCAAATATAGTGAAATGTACCTCTGGCACTTAAGCTAAAAGACCCCTAAAGCCTCCGTTTTTCCAAGTGGTTTGGATTCAGTATAATAGCCCTAAACACCTCTATGTTTTGATGCCTTTCGCTATTTTTTGGCCTCGACCAGTTCCAATAGGTCAACGCTAACGTTGGTGGTGAACAGGCCGTAATTTACCACAGCCTTTCCTTTTTCCAGGATATCAATGCTGCCCACGGCCTTGCCATCGTGCATTCGTACCCGGTCCCCAATGTTGAATACCGGTCTTGGTTTGTTTTTCTCTTGCTCCGCCGCCTTTTTCTTTTTGGCCTTTTTTTGTTCACGGACTTTTACGATTTTTTGTTCCAGTTCGTTGGCCGTTTGCTTTTTTACAACTTTTTTCGCCTTCGCCTCCTTTACCGAGGTCTTTCTGCGTTTGCTGTTCTCGGTTTCCACGATGCGGAGCAGTTCCGAGATCAAAGGGCGTTTCTTTTCATCATGAAAATAACGTTCCGCAGCATCGTTGACCTTGTTGCCCAGATGGATCATTCGCTGGTTGTGGTCATAGAGTTCCTGGTAGTTCTCCAATTTGGACTTGATCTTGGCGTTCAGGGTCTCCAACCGTTGTGCTTCTTCCTTGGCCTTTGTTTCCTCTTCCTGCAGCCGTGACTCGGTTTTGGACATTTTGGAGCGCTCTTTCTGTAGTTTGGAGATGGTGGCATCAAAGCGCACCTTGCCGCGGTCAATTTTCTTCTTGGCCTTGTTGATCAAACTGTACGGAATACCGTTTTTCTGGGCCACCTCAAAGGTGAACGAGCTTCCAGCTTCTCCCAAGACCAATTTAAAGGTAGGCTCCAGCGTACGATTGTCAAATTGCATATTGGCATTGGTCATATGTGGCAACTCATTGGCCAACAGTTTTAAATTGGCGTAATGGGTGGTAATGACCCCAAAGGCTTCCCGTTCGTAAAAAACCTCCAAAAAGGCCTCGGCCAGGGCGCCTCCCAATTCTGGATCGGAACCGGTACCAAACTCATCAATCAGGAACAAGGTGCCATGGTTGCAGCGTTTTAAGAACTGGTTCATGTTTTTGAGCCGATAACTGTAGGTGCTCAGATGGTTTTCTATGGATTGGTTATCACCAATATCGGTCAAGATCTTGTCAAAAAAGCAAACGGTGCTGCGTTCGTGTACGGGAATGAGCAAACCGCTTTGCAACATGGCCTGTAAGAGGCCTATGGTTTTTAGGGTAATACTTTTTCCGCCTGCATTTGGGCCTGAAATAACAATGATCCTATTTTCTTGGTGCAGCTCTATGGTCTGGGGCCAGGTCTTTTGCTTCTTTTGTTTGTTGGTCAAAAAGAGTAGGGGGTGGTAGGCATCCCTTAGGTGAAGTTTTCGACCCTTGTTGATTTCAGGGAGGATGGCGTTCATCTCAGCCGCATAGTTGGCCTTGGCCGCGGTGAGGTCCATATGGGTCAAAAAATACTGATAGGTTTCCAAAAGCCCTGCTTCGGACCGTATATCGTTGGTCAGTTCCAAGAGGATACGGCGTATCTCTTCCCTTTCCTCATATTCCAGGTTGCTGAGTTCGGTACTGTATTGAAGCGTAGCTTCCGGGACAATGTAGACGATGCTTCCCGTTTTAGAGGAGCCCATGACCGTACCCTTCACTTTTCGCCGATGCATGGCTTTTACGGCCAAAACCCTTCGGTTCTCCACGATGGATTCCTTGATGTCATCCAAGAAATCGGCCGATTGGTATCGCGAGAGCGCAGCACCAAAACTTTGATTGATCTTGCCACGTACCGTATTGATATCCATCCGTATGCGCTTTAAATCCGTGGAAGCATTATCCCTAATTTCACCAAACTTGTCCACGACATGGGCAATGGCGTTGGGGATATAGGTATTTTCGGCAATATGTTCCGTCGCAGCAAAAAGCAGGGGATAGTAGTCGTTAAATTTTTTAAAGAATTTTTTATGGACGGAAATCGTTTCGCAGATATGCGAAATCCTCCGAAAACCGGAGATTTCAAGAACGGTATTCTCAATGTTGAGTAATTTCAATTCTTTGCCTATGGCATCAAAACCATGATTGGGAATGCGGTTGTCGTTGGCAAAGGAAGCAAGGTATTCTGAAGTTTGCCCCAATGTCTCCAGTAAGGCTTCACGTTCCGTTAGGGGACTTATTTCCAAAGCGGCCGACTTGCCCAGTTCGGTGGTACAACGTTTGGAAAGTTGTTGTAGTACCGTTGGAAATTCCAGATCGTGAAGGGTCTTTTGATGAATGGTCTGCATGCTCCTTTTCTAGCAGCGCAAAGATAGAAGATTTAGGATTTGGTCTAGACGGAACAAAAGCAAAAGGTAAAATAGTTCCAAAGACAAGGATTACTCTTTTTAAATGATTCTAGTGTTCTGTTGAAAGGACGGACAGATCATTTCTCTGTATTGGATTTCCTTGAATAATGACATAATCGATAGCATCATAGGCATCCACCGTTTTTAAGGGATTGGCATTAAGGATGACAAGGTTGGCCTTTTTTCCTTTATGGATCGTCCCCATGGAATGCAGCAGCCCAAAGGCCTTGGCATTGCTATAGGTGGCAGCCTTGAACAGTTGTTTTAAGGGAACCCCGGCATTGGTCCAGTGCTGCATCTCGAGAAAACCATTTAATCCGGCAGGATGGGTATATAGATTCATGGCGCCGGTATCCGTTCCAAAAAGTAGGTTGGCATCGTGTTCCGATAGAAATCGAACTACTGTTTGGATTTTGAGGACAAGCGATTTGTAGACCTCATCAAACATTTCTTTATTGCTGGAAAAGTTATTTCGAATAGGGAGGTAAAATTCAGGATTTGTCCTTTCCAGAAATTCAGGTCTGGCCTCCATTCTTTTCTTGATCCATTGGGCATCTTCAGATGCAAGATATTCAAGATAGGCTGAAGAATATAGTTTTTTAAATGGGGATCCAAAGATGAAATTTTTGTTGAAAACATCCAGTTCGCCAAGAATTGTCCTAAACGTGGGTTGGTACCCTATTTGCTTGTCGGCTATTTCGAGCAATACATTCTTATGGGTTTGGGGAAGCACTGTACTTAGGTAACTCTTTGGGTCGGAGGTCCAGTTCCACATGGCATGTGCAATGATATCCACCTGGGTGGCCACCGCAAGTTTATGCCCTTGGAAGGAAGGAGCGTGCAACACTACCGGTAGTCCTAGGGTATGGGCCTCGGCCACCACATCAGACATAATCCTCTGACTTGGGACTTCCCATACCTGATTTAAGCCGGAAGAGTTGTCCTCATATAGGACCTTCACACAGATATTACCACTTTCCGCAATCTTGGAGACCAAGACTTTGGGGGTATGTTCCTTTAGGTCAATGGAATCTGGGTAGACAACATTCTTGTTGTATTTATCATGGAGAAAAGGGGATTGATAACGTTCCAAGGGCGAATATTCATCCATCACCATTTCAAAATCGTCCATTACCTTTATTTTCCTGCCACAACTGTAAATTTCAGGCCGAATGGGAGCACTCTTTAGTTGATCAATGACGTTTGGGGCATAGTTGTCAACATCGATGACCGTGGTATAGCCGTAGTACAGAAAATTCTTGGGGAGTCTCCTAAAGTAATCCTGAACCAAGGCCGTCTTGGAACGCCGTTGTCTAAAGTTCAATCCGGCAATGTTGTTTAAGTGCACGTGGCTGTCGATCAATCCGGGAATCACAAATTTTCCACTGCCGTTTAGGATTTTATACATTCCTTGGATTTTTGGTATGTCAACGCCCAGAAAGACAATTTCTGTTTCATCGATAAGCAGATTGGCTGTGTACTGATTAATCTCACCCATATCATTTGCAGAGATAATGGAGATATTTTCAAGTAAAGTGCCGTTGGAAACGGAAATGGTATCCCTTTGCCCTCTAGAGACGACAAACATCATAGTAAGTGCCAAAAAGAAGAGTTTGTTCATGGGTTGGTTTTTACAACCAGACGAACAGACTATGACTTTGTTACATATCTGTAATTAAATCCTTTAAGGTATTAGTGGAGCTTTCTTAATAGTGGGCCTTTATTCTTTTGTTATGGTATCTATCAATTTTTGCACGCCAAAGCGTACCACATCCGTAGTTGGTATACCCGTCAAATTTTCCACTTCTTTTATTTTGGCCCTTGCCCCTGCATCATGTAGGCCAACGGTATTCATTGCAATACCAATGGTTTTGGATTCGGTCAAAGAGCCACAGACACCGGCAACGGCCTCATTCAATTTGATGAATTCATCCAGTGGGGGAATGGGGACGTGTGAAACGGGAAAACGTAAATGGGTATGGGCCGCTTTATGGCATAGGATAAGATGGGTGGGCTGAGCCCCCCGGATCAAGGGTAGGGTAGCGGTACTGCCTGGATGGGCCAAGGAGCCCTGCCCCTCAATAAGGATAATATCTTTGTTTGCCTGTTCCATCACGGCTTGCTCCACGGCTCCGGCGGCTTGGTCTACTTTAATGGCATCTAAGGGAATGCCATTGCCCATGAGGGTTATTCCAATCTGTCCCGTAGGGACAAACCCCACCTTAACGTTTTTTCGCAATAGTTCGGCGTACAGTTCTAGCCCAGCCGTCATTTTGCCAGAAGCCATATCGGTGCCAACCATGAGAATGCGTTTGTTTTTCAGAGATGTGGCTTTGGCCGTAGCTATAGGGTAAGAGGGTTTGGGCTTTCGCACATCCCAGATGCGATTGTTCCCCAACAAGTGTCCAAAACGGGCATTCAGGTCGTCATGGAGGCCATTGATCAGGGAAAGCCCGTGGGTAAGGGCATGGGAAACTGGGGCATCCCATTCGGTGGGGAACCGCCCCCCACTGGGAGCGATGCCCAAGACCATTATCTCAGCGTTCAGTGCAATGGCCTCCTGGACCGAGGATACCACGGGAATTGGGTAGGGCAGCCCAACGGCCTGTTGCACGGATTTACCCGCATAATTACGGTCTATGATACAGACAATGGGGTGTTTGGAAAAGCGCATCAGGCCATAGCCCATTTTGCCTAAGTCATTGTCCAGGGCACCTTCCATGTAGATGCAAATGTTTTGGGAGGAATCGAACATTCAGCTTTCGGGTTTGAATTTTCCACCATGGCCGGGAACGTCAAGCGGCATGGTAATTTCATTGATCATAGGGGCTCCCTCACAGGGGTCTGGGGCAAGGTTTAGATGCGAATCCAAATCAATATGGTCCAACATTCCCGAAACCGCCGCCGCCGCCGCTATGGATATGGAGCTTTCGCCCATGCAACCGATCATGGTCTTTAAGCCAAAGGCCTTTGCCGTGGCTATGATGCGTAAGGCCCCTGTTAGACCGCCACACTTCATCAATTTCATGTTCACACCATCCACAGCATGTGCCCATTTGGGAATATCGGGGACCAATCGGCAACTTTCATCCACAAAGATCGGCAAGGGTCGATTCTTATAAAGTTCGGGTAAGAGCTGTTCTTCCCCTTCCTTTAATGGCTGTTCCACATATTCACAGTTGCGTTCCGAAAGCCATTGCATCATATGTTTGGCATCTGCAACATTCCATCCCCCGTTGGCATCCACCCGAATGGAGATAGGGTAGGTCTTATGGTATTTTAATACCGATTGGTACATGGCTTTGTCGGCTTCAATGCCTTCTGGGTTCCCCAATTTTACCTTAAGGGTTTTTAAGCCTTCGTTCCCTAAAATTAGAGGTAGCCTTTTTTCGGCTTCTTCAGGCTCCATAATACCCAACGTGACCGAAGTTGGCTTGGTCGGTCTGGGAAAACCCAGTAACCTGTAAAGGGGCATTTGTGCTTGTTTGGCCTTTAGGTCCCAAAGGGCGATATCCAAGGCGGCAAGCGCACAGAGTGCTAAACCACAGTGAATTGCATTATCGTATACGATTTGAACCGAACGCAAATCTTTCTGATGCTTGAGAAAATCCTCCAATTGTTGTTGGGCATCTTCCGCAGTGGCGGCCCCTTCGCTTTGGCCGGGCGATGTTTCCCCCCAACCCGTATGTTTTCCGTCCGTAACCGAGACAAAAAGGTTGTGTTGCCCATCACGAACCCCTCTGCTGATCCGCAACGGAAATCTTTTTCTTAGGTAGAGGATCTTATAAGCTACGTTCATAAGTAGTTTTTACGCCTGTTCGTAAATATATATCCTATTGTTAAATTTGAATTGGTTTTCATCAAATTCTTTTATCATGCGGGGAGACAATACAACAATTTATATTATTGCAGCGGTAATCATACTTCATTTTGTAGTGGGAATTGGCTATTTACTATATAAAATGACGAAAAAGAAATAATCAAGATGAATGTGAACATTGACCCATCATGGAACGAAAAATTGAGTGCTGAGTTTGTAAAGCCCTACTTTGAAAATCTGGTCTCCTTTGTAAAACAGGAATATAGCAGCCATACATGCTACCCCAAGGGGAACACTATCTTTTCGGCCTTTGACCATTGCCCGTTTTACCAAACCAAAGTGGTCATTATTGGTCAAGATCCTTATCATGGCCCCGATCAGGCCAACGGCTTGTGTTTTTCGGTCAAGGATGGGATTCCGCATCCGCCATCATTGGTCAATATTTTTAAGGAGATAAAGGTAGATGTGGGGACACCTTACCCTAAAAGCGGCAATCTGGAGCGTTGGGCAGACCAAGGCGTTTTGCTTTTGAATGCCACGCTTACGGTTAGGGCACATAGTGCCGGTAGCCACCAAAACAAAGGTTGGGAAACCTTTACCGATGCCGTTATCAAGACCATTTCCAGTCAGTTGGAAGGGGTGGTTTTTTTGCTCTGGGGAGGCTTCGCCAAAAAAAAAGCCACATTGGTCGATTCTTCCAAGCACCATGTTCTTACCTCTGGCCATCCTTCTCCCCTGAGTGCCAATCGGGGGCTTTGGTTTGGGAACAAGCATTTTAGCAAAACCAATGAAATCCTTGAACAAAAGGGACAAGAAAAGATTATCTGGTAAAGATTGATTAGATTACTAAAATAATAAGAAAAATACTACGTTTAGAGAGTGATTCAAAGATGTGAACCCTTGAAAGAGCTAAAAACCATTTTGTTGGTGGATGATGATGAAACCACAAACTTTTTGAACAGATTCTTTGTTAAGCAACTGGATTCAAGGTTGGAAGTGGCCACGGCCACGAATGGAGAAGAAGCGATTGCCTATATAGATTCCCATAAAGCCAATGGGCTAACGCCCTGTTTGGTGATTCTCGATACCAATATGCCAATCATGGACGGATGGAAGTTTCTTGAACAATTTGGCCAAAAATTTGATGAGCAATTAAAGAAGGATATTGTCATCATCATGGTCACAGCTCTGGAAACACAGGATTCGATCAAGGAGGCCATGGCCAATCCCAATGTAAACGATACTGTACAAAAACCACTTTCGGATATGAAATTACGGGTCTTGATCGACAAGCACTTCGTGTCTAAAAAAGATAGTGGGAGAAAGGGTTGAGGGTTGTGATCAGTCCCAAGCCTTTTAGTGTGGCAAGCACATGGGAAACTTCTTCGGAACTTAGTTGTCTTTGACTCCATTCGGTCATGGAGAGCCATTGTTGAACATCGTTCAATTGTTGTCCGTAACGGTTGGCAATGCTCCGGTCCATACTGGGTATTTTTTTGAACTCCACGGTATAGCTGTTGATCACATCCAATATGTGCTGGACCAGTCTTGGGTTCTTGGAAAGAAATGCTTCATTCCCGGCAATCACAAAACAGGGCCATGGGGTAGGGCAGTCTGCCAATCGTCTAAAGGTGCCATTATCCACCAAGGGCTTGGTCGTAAAATGTTCCCACATAAAGTAATCGGCCTGTCCCTTTTCCAAGGCAGCAACGGCCCCATCGAGCGTATGCACTACCTCAAAGTGTAAAGCTTCGGTCTGCCAACCTTGATTTTGTGCGTTTACAAAAGCCATTAGGTGACTACCGCTACCATGACGGCTAATGGCGGCTTTCTTGCCCTCTAGTTCTTCTAAAGTTTTATAAGCACTGCCCGCGGCTACATGAATGCCCCATTGCAATGGAGTCTCCACATAGGTCTGGACAATTTTGGAAGGGTTTCCCTCAGAAATGCCCTTTAGGATACCTTCGGTCAAGATGATGGCCAAATCGGTTTCCCCCTTGGCCAACATTTGGGCCATTCTACCGGTTCCTTCCCGAATGTCTTCCCACAGCACCTCTATCCCTCTTTCTTCAAAAACCCCATCATCAATGGCCATCTGCCAGGGGAAATTAAAATGTTCGGGCACTCCAATGATTTTAACCTGCTTCATCCAGTTTTTTCTTTAGGTAATCGTAGCTATCGTATTGCGACCGTACCGGCATTTCACCCTCTTTATGCTTTACCCGTTCGTTGGTGTCGTTTTCGTTTATGATTCGCGCTTTCACATTGTCGGCTAGTTGGATATGTAAGATGTCCTGTAGTTCATTAAAGATATCCTTGTCCAAAATGGGGGTCAGCACTTCAATGCGCCTATCCAGATTACGGGTCATCCAATCCGCGGAACCAATATACATTTTTGGCTCCCCATCATTCTCAAAGATATAGATTCGACCATGTTCCAAATACCGGTCCACGATACTCGTTATTTTTATGGGCACCTCCGTTTCCAACAACCCACTTTCCCTGTTCATCAAACGGCAAAACCCCCTCACCAATAGCCTGACTTCAACCCCGGCCTCACTGGCGCGGTAAAGGGCGGAAATCATTTTGGAATCTTCCAAGCTGTTCATTTTGGCCGTGATTTTTGCCTTTTTCCCTGCCCTTGCCAACATGATCTCGTTTTGGATGAGTTCCATAAAGGTGCTTCGGGTGGTGAATGGCGATACCAATAAGTGTTTTAATTTGGGAATGATGAGCTTGCGTTCCAACACTTCAAAAACTTGGGCCAGATCGGCCGTGATTCTTTTATGGGCGGTAAAGAGGCCGTGATCGCAATACAACTTGGCCGTTTTTGCATTGAAATTACCGGTGCCAATGTAGGCATATCTGGTAAGCTGATCATCTTCATTTCGTTCTACAAGGGCAATTTTGGAGTGTACCTTAATATTGGGAACGCTGAAAATGACTTGAGCCCCCTTCTCTTCAAAAATACGGCCCCATTTGATATTGTTTTCTTCATCAAACCTTGCTTGTGCCTCCACAAACAGCACAACGTCTTTCTTGTTTTCCAGGGCCTGTAAAATAGAATCGGTAAGGGCGGAGGTTTTGGCAATACGGTACAACGACATCTTTATGGACAGAACATTGGGGTCTTTGGCCGCGGTCTGTATAAAGTTCTCCACCGACCCAAATTCTTGGTAAGGAAAATGAACCAGTTGGTCTTTTTTTGTTATGGTCGCAAATATATCTTGGGTAGCGGATAGTGTCGGATGTTTTAGCGCGGGTTTAGAGCTGTATTGCAATAGCTCTGAACCTTCTGGTCTGGGAAATGAAAAGAAATCGGACATATTGTGGTATTCGCCCCCCAGTACCATATCCACATCCCCTAAATCCAGCACATTCTTGAGCTGAGACCGCAAGGATTCGGGCATGTTCATATCATAAAGCAAGCGGGTAGGTTGTCCCGATTTTCGTTTCCCTAGGGATTGGTATATTTTTTCAACCAAATCAGCATCCGTATAGTCGTCTTCAAGATAGAGTTCGGCATCCCTGGACATTTTAATGGAGTAGGAGGCCACCACGGTCTGGTTAGGGAACAGTTTTTGAAGGTTGACCTTAATAACATCATCCAAGTAACAATAATGGTGTCCCTTACCAGGAATTGTCACAAAACGGCCACATTCCCTTACGGGGATGGATACCGTATCAAAACCTCCATCGTCAAACTGGGCCACAAGGTAAATCTGACTGTCCTTTACCCCTTTTGGATTGGCCAGATCTACGATTTGGCAATGGGCCTTCACGTTCGCGTCAAAATAATCGGAAAGAAAGGATTCCTGCTCCGCGGAAAATGTCTCAGCCCTTTTGATATAGATCTGGTGGGCTTCCAATTCCCTAAGCGTCTCCTCTATGATGGTCCCAAAGTGTTGCTGCTGTTGGGCAACGGTCTCCAGGATAAATTTCAGGGTTTTGTTCGCTTTGGTCATTAAACGCTTGCGAAGTTCCTTGTCCACCGATTTTAACTGCCGCAATTGTGAAATACGGACCTTAAAATATTCATCCAGGTTTGAAGAAAAAATGGCCAAAAACTTTAACCGTTCCAGTACAGGGGTGGTCTTGTCATTGGCTTCCAACAGCACACGTTCGTTAAAGTATAACCAGTTTACATCGCGGTGCTTAAAGGGTCTGTTTTCCATAATCCAATTTTGCCAAAAATAGAAAAACGACCAGCATCCAACTTAAAGCTAATGTTAAGTGAACGCTCTTGGCAAAACCCTGAGCAATACTGGATAAAGAATATTTGGGATATTACCAACTCAGAAATTCCGTAAAGAAAAATTCCCACGGCCCGATTTTATCGGACTGTGGGAATAAGCTTATTGGGAATCCCGAAGCTAAGCTTCAGGGGAAATTCGTTTGTGTTACAGCTTATGGATGCGACCAAGTTCTGTATTGTAGAGAAAATTGTACTTTAAGGAACCGCCCAAAAAGGTTTGGTTGTCACGCAATTTTGAATAGATGTTCTTGGTACCGTCCAAAACCTCACGGCCTGCCTTGGTAAGCTTTACGGGGCTAAAAGAGTTGAACATGGGTTTTAAGGAACCCAACAGACGCTCGTATTGGGTATCCCCAAAGCCATAAACCCCCTGGTTCGTTAAAATCTCCCGCAAAAGGGCCTTCTTTGTATCAGGTTTTTTGCTATCGGCTATTTGAAGAATATTGTTCTCAATTTTGTTAAGGCCATTCTTTATGGTGGGAAAACGCATCAGGTGGGCTTCCAAGGCCCCCGATAGGTAGTCAAATTGATAATTATCAAAATCAGTGAGGTTTTCCAAGCGGATGGGGTTGTCACTGCAGTAGAGTTGCCATACATAATCGGCATATTCTATATCATCTTGGGTAAGCCTTACCTTGTTGTCGTATAGCTTTAATAATTGTTCGTCACTCAATTCGCCCAATCCGTACATCGTATCGGTGTCGTCCTCCTTGCCACTGCAGACCAAGAAAATTTCGGCATGGCGGCGATGGGTCTTTAACCAGCTGATCACCGCGAGCATGTTGATCTGGCAAAACAGATCGTATTCAAACCAAAGTACAATCTGATCCTGCTGTTTATGATTACAAAGCGATCGGTACTCCTTTAAGGTCTTTTCCACAAACCATGATTTGGAGACCTTGTAGTTCTTGTTCAAAAATTCGAAGCGGGTCTTCCAGAATGTTTCGCTACCTACCGCACTCAATGTCTGCCCTTCGCAAAGCATTTCGCGCCAGGTGATGATGTCTCCTTTAATGGGAAGCGTGGCTAACTTGTCAGTAAAGCTGTCCCCATTGCTGATATGCAACAGTGATGATTTCATTTTCGTTGAGTAGTTTCGTTGGTTAGGGGATAAAAGTAATGGTAAACCGTAAGAATCAAAAATTAATTATGAAAAACATCGACCATTCATCGATAATTTTAACATTTCATCGAATAAAATTGAGTAAGAAATTCTGTCAGAAAATCAACCACCCACCCGTTTTACCTTAAACCCACTGTCTTTCAGAAAGTTCATGATCTTATCACGGTAATCTCCTTGTAGGATAATGGTCTCGCCTTTGGCACTTCCCCCAACATTCAAAAGCGATTTAAGGGCCTTGGCCAGCTTCTTAAAATCCTCGGGGGTGCCGTTATACCCCTCTAGGATGGTCACCGGTTTTCCCTTCCTTTTTTCGTATTTGCAGATAATGGGCTCTTGTTGCACCCAAAAATCCGGGTTCGGTGTTTCCGTTTTTTCTTCGGGTTCGGGAACGTGGTCCGGGAAGAGGTTTTTGAGTTGGTCCTGTAAATCCATAGCTATTTTTTAATCAATCCCAATTCTATCAATCGTTCATGCAGGTATTCCCCAGCGGTAGTATCCTCAAATTGTTTTGGATGATCGGCATCCACACAGTTTTCAAGGCAATCTAAGGGCATGCCACTCACCGGATGCATAAAAAATGGAATGGAATAGCGCGAGGTGCCCCATGAATCCCGGGGTGGGTTCACCACTTGGTGAATGGTGGATTTTAAGCGGTTGTTCGAGAGGCGCGACAGCATATCGCCCACATTGATCATCAGTTGGTCGGGCCGGGCAATGGCATCGATCCATTCCCCCTTATGGTTCTGTACTTGCAGTCCCTTGCCATGGGCACCCATGAGCAAGGTGATTAGGTTAATGTCGCCATGGGCGGCCGCCCTTACGGCATTTTTGGGTTCCTCGGTAATGGGCGGATAGTGGATGGGCCTTAAAATGGAATTTCCATTTTTGATGAATCGGTCAAAATAGGTTTCCTCCAATCCCAAGTGCAGGGCCAGGGCCCTAAGCACATATTGGGCCGTTTTTTCCAATTGCCTGTAGGTTTCCTTGCCCACGGCATTGAACCCGGGCAACTCCGCAACAATAACATTTTTCGGATATTCCTCCTCAAGTTTTGGATCATCCTCCACATATTGCCCAAAATGCCAAAACTCCTTTAGATCCCCCTCTTTGCGGCCCTTGGCATGTTCTTTTCCAAACGAGGTGTACCCGCGCTGGCCGCCAATGCCCTCGATCTCATACTTGTTCTTGACCTCGTCCGGTAGGGCAAAGAACTGTTTGACCTCACGGTACAGGGTATCGACCAAGTCATCGGATAGGAAATGACCCCTGAGGGCAACAAAGCCGATTTGCTCAAATGCGGCCCCGATTTCTTGAATGAATTTTTGCTTTCGGACGGCGTCTCCCGAAACAAAATCTTGAAGGTTTACACTGGGAATGGCGTTCATAAGGAAGTTTTTAATCAATCAAAAATAAGAAATACTACATTTATGGACTTAAACCGCAATAATGAGATACCATAGAAATGGCCTAAGTGATAAGGTATTGAAACAGCTTTACCTTAAGATGCTGAAGCCAAGGATGATTGAGGAAAAGATGCTCGTTCTCCTACGGCAGGGGAAAATATCGAAATGGTTCAGTGGAATAGGGCAGGAGGCCATTGCCGTTGGGGTGACCAGCGCCATGAAGACCGATGAGTATATTTTGCCGATGCACCGCAATCTTGGAGTGTTTACCTCCAGGAACATTCCGTTGTACCGCCTGTTCTCTCAATGGCAGGGCAAACCGAGCGGTTTTACCCAAGGGAGGGACCGTAGCTTTCATTTTGGCACCCAAGAGTACCATATTGTGGGGATGATTTCGCACTTGGGGCCGCAATTGGGAGTGGCCAATGGGGTGGCCCTGGCAGCGGTCTTAAAAAAATCGAAAAGGATCACGGCGGTCTTTACCGGTGAGGGCGCGACCAGTGAGGGGGATTTTCACGAGGCCCTCAATGTAGCCTCGGTATGGAACCTGCCTGTCTTGTTCTGTATCGAAAATAATGGTTACGGACTCTCAACGCCTACCCATGAGCAATACAACTGTGAGCATTTGGCCGATAGGGCCAAGGGATATGGTATGGAAAGCCGCATTATTGATGGCAACAACATTTTGGAGGTTTACTCCAAACTGGACGAACTCTGTAAGGGCATGCGAAAACGTCCCAGACCCGTGTTGGTGGAATTTAAGACCTTTAGGATGCGTGGGCATGAGGAGGCCAGCGGCACCAAGTATGTCCCCAAGAAGTTAATGGAAAAATGGGCCAAGAAAGACCCCATTTCCAATTACGAGCAGTACCTGCTCAAGGAAGCGATCATTTCTGAGGATTGGATTGCTGAAGAGCGAAAGAAAATAGCCAAGGAAATCAATACCCATCTAAAACGGGCCTTTGAGGAAGAAGCGGTGGTCGTGGACACGGCAAAGGAGATTGGGGAGGTCTATAAGGACTTTCGGTACACCAAGATCCAACCGGGAACAAAGACCAAGAACATCCGTTTTGTGGATGCCGTTTCCGAAGGCCTGTACGAATCCATGCAGAGGCATAATACGTTGATCCTTATGGGGCAGGATATTGCCGATTATGGTGGGGTTTTTAAGATCACCGAAGGATTTGTGAAGGCATTTGGCCATTCGCGGGTACGGAATACCCCCATATGTGAGAGTATCATCGTGTCCATGGCCATGGGCTTGTCCCTAAAAGGGATGAAGGCCGTTGTAGAGATGCAGTTTGCCGATTTTGTGAGCTCTGGCTTCAATCCCATTGTCAACTATTTGGCCAAGGTACATTACCGCTGGGGGCAGCAAGCCGATGTGGTCATCAGGATGCCCTGTGGGGGTGGGGTGGGGGCTGGCCCCTTTCATTCGCAGACCAACGAGGCCTGGTTTACCAAGACCCCGGGCCTAAAAGTGGTGTATCCGGCCTTTCCCCATGATGCCAAGGGCCTATTGGCCACGGCCATAGAAGACCCGAACCCAGTACTGTTTTTTGAACACAAGGCCCTGTACCGTAGTGTCTATGGAGAGGTGCCCGAAGGATATTATACCCTTCCGTTGGGTAAGGCGGCCGTTCTGGAGGAAGGGGATGGGGTTACCGTGGTCACTTACGGTGCCGGTGTGCATTGGGCATTGGAAACCCTGCAAAAGCATCCAAAGATAGATGCGGAACTTATCGACTTGAGAAGTTTACAGCCTTTGGACATGGCCTGTATCTATGCTTCGGTGCAAAAAACGGGCAAGCTGATCATCCTCCATGAAGACAGTTTGTTTGGGGGCGTGGGCAGTGATATTTCGGCCCTGGTCATGGAAAACTGTTTTGAGTCTTTGGATGGGCCCGTAAAGCGGGTGGGCGGTTTGGAAACTCCCATACCCTTTGCCAGAAACTTGGAAGAAAATTACTTGCCCAAAAAAAGATTTGAACAGGAATTATTACAACTCGTTGCCTATTAGAGCATTACATTTTTGGAAGTGTTAAAGCTGTGGTTCTGTACAATTTTATAGGGTATATGGACGTCAAATATTTTTGATCCTACGTATATTATCCTATAAATTATAGTAACTATGGTTAGACATATTAGCATGGTGTTCATGGTTTTAGCATGCACCCTGTGGTCTTGTAGTACCACAAAATCTGTGAGGACACAACAGAACCTCTTTAGCGGCACATGGTCTTTGGATCACGTTCGCTATGAAAACAATGTGGGCAACTTTCAGTCCGTTATTTTTGGTGATGCCAAGGATATCTGCTTTGAGGGCAGCGAATGGTTCTTTAGGGACAACAACAGTACCGGGCGGTATACCCTTACCCAAGGTTCCCTTTGCCAAGGTGGGGACCGTTTCTTCAGATGGTCTGTGATTGAACCTGCCGGTAGGCTGAGCCAGTTGCAGTTTAAGTTTATTGATCAAAACCGTAAGGATGTTTCTGGGGGCTATGGGTATCGGCTCGATATTGCCAACCTTACCGCAACCCAGATGACCCTTAAATCCAATGTTTCGGTAGATGGGGAACCCATTACCATAGTCTATGAATTCACAAAAAAATAATATAATGAGAAACTTCGTATCAAAAAGTACCGTGGTCCTGTTGGCCTTTACCCTTTTGGTGGGCTGCAACGCCACAAGGAATGCCAACAACAAGCAAAAGGGAGCCGTCATCGGTGCAGCGGGCGGCGCTGTGATCGGTGGGGTCATAGGCAATAATGTGGGCAAGGGCAATACCGCCTTGGGTGCCCTGATTGGCGCCGTCGTAGGCGGTGCGGCCGGAGGCTATATAGGTGACCGTATGGATAGACAGGCCGAACGTATTGAGGCGGAGATTCCCGGGGCCCAGGTGCAACGGGTGGGCGAGGGCATTAACGTAACCTTTACCGAAGATGCCGGAGTGTATTTTGACACCAACAAATCGGATGTGAAGGGTACCTCGGCAGCCACCTTGGATAAATTGGTGCAGATATTCCGGGAATACCCAGACACCATTATCTTGGTGGAAGGGCATACGGACAGTGCCGGTAGCGAGGAATACAACTGGGGACTGTCGCAAAGGCGAGCGGAATCGGTGACCGACTATCTAGTGGCACAAGGGTTGTCCTCCTCCAGATTTACCACCAAATGGTATGGGGAGACCCAACCCAAGGAAAGCAATGAAACCACAGCGGGAAAGGCCCAGAACCGAAGGGTGGAATTGGCCATCATGGCCAGCGATACCTTGAAAAAAGAAGCGTACCAGGCCACCAAAGGCTGAGGTCATAAAAAGAGGCAGGGTCTTAGCGCCAAGACACGAAACTCACTTCTCCGCTTCTAAGGGCATAGTGGGCTTGGATCAGGCCAACAGAGCCATCCCGTAACACAGAAGAACAGTCGGTCCAAAAAACATCCTTTTTTGGACCGATTTTTTTTACCATAATGATACCTATGGGTATATTGTTTGTTAGCAATGGATTAGCGTATGGCCGATTTCTAAAAACCTGTAATTTTTCAGGTGTCAAATTCTTGAATTGAACTGTAATATTTTAGGTTTCGAAACCGATTTCGCGCTACATGAATGAATGAATGTTAAAATTATCTATATGCTACTGTTAATATAATAGTGTAAGTGAATTCTTAATATAAAAAGTTCCTAACTTTAGGAATAACTAAACTTATATACAATGGAATTTGCTGAAATTAAACCCGATATCGAATCTGGTTTGATTCGATTACAACGCGAACATAAAACAGTGACCCGCTTGTTGACCAACATTAAGTCCTATAAAATGGAGCCAAAGAATTATGACTGTTTTATGCTGATGCAGCAGTTAAAAAATAATTTGATGGCGCTTTATTGGGACCAACGTTCTTTTTTGGACAGCGCGCATGCGTTGGATGAAAAGGAGACCCAACGGAAGTTAACGGTCTTTTGCCGACAGTTTAAGAAGATAGAGGAGCACTTTGCCGATTATCTGTACAAAATAACCATCTAAGGTTATTTTGTGAATACTATTTGACATAAATATAATTATAGTACAAATGCTTATGTGTGTAAAACTGCGCAGAATTTCAGTATAGCTGTTCTATTTGATATAAAATCAGTTCTGTGACGCTATACGTTACAGAACGGTACCGATTTTATGTCAAAAGAAATTCTGCTATTAATTCCAACGCTTCATCTCGCCGTCAAATAAAATCATCTACTAGATAACCCGTGGTGCATTTTGAAACGGATTTTTTTGAAAAGTGCGTCATGCTGAACCCGTTTCAGCATCCCACTATGGATTTTTGTACTAAGATTTATGGAATGTGACCCTGAAACAAGTTCAGGGTGACGAAAATCGTTGTTATTTTATCATTATATGGACGCTAAATATTTTTTTAAGGTTAAAATAGCAAAATGCACCACGGGTTAATCTAGTAATGTTTATTCTAAATCTAATTGTAGGTAATTACTTAAAAACTATACACAGACAATTATATTAAATGCAATAAATTATCAAATAATTAATTTTAAATGCAAAAATTTTACTAATTTTAGAATTAATAACCTTTTAAGAGCAGAAATTTATCATGAGACTCGATTTGCCTGAAATAATATATAGTTCATCCAATTCTCAAGAGTCTAGAAAAGTAGGTCAATTATTGAAAGATGGGCAAATAAAAAAATACTGCCAAAGGCTTATACATCCAACTTCGAAGACAAAGAAGAAGTTATCATTAAGCGACATCTATTTCAATTGATATCCAAACATTATCCTGGTGCATTACTAAGTCATCGTACAGCAATGGAGTATCGGTTGTCTCCAAAAGGGTATGTGTATTTAACATCATCTCAAAATCGTGTTTTATCCCATAAATCCAAATAATACTTGATCGGCTTACCCTTAAGTAGTATTTTTACTTTTTCATTAAGTTCGCCTGCCATACCAAATTCTCTTTGCTCCTCTTCTGTCCAGTCCCTTCCCTCCAATGTCGCTATCTGGTAATACGATTCCGTAGACACCAAATGCATGACCAATGATCCTATGCTATTGGCATCGGCATCATATAAGAAATCAGTTTGTGATTGGTCCAAGTCCTTAACTTGTTGGGTAATTCTGTCTTTTAAGTCTTCTAACATAGCGACCATTAGACCAACCTGTGGAGAATACCCCTTAAGCGGTTGTAGTTCGCCCTGTGCGTTCAGCAGGATCATCGGTAAAAAAAGGAGTAAAAGGCTGGTTTTTGTTTTCAAGGATTTCATAGCATCGTGTTCAGATTAATATAGGGGTATGGAAAGCTATTCAAAGTCATTTTTTCTGTTCATTCAGTATGGTGTAGAAGGTAATTGATTAAATAGAAAGATGCACAATCATAAGGCCGTTTGACAGGGTTTTAACAGTGTATGGATTCCTTCTATCCCATTCCACACCCATTACCGCTCCCCCTATCTTTCTAAAAGCTCAAATCACCTATTTTTCTTGGTTTGGTCTTTGATCGCGGCAAAAAGCGCCTTCAATTCCGCATAACGTTCCGTTACATCTTGGCCCACGGTTTGGTCTGCCCCGTTGAGCATGGCGTAGAGGTAGGAAATTTGGGCCACCAGCATTTGTTGGGGATAGGCACCTTCGTCATTTTTAAGCTGTTTTAGGGCATTGGTCACCTGATTCAGGCGCGCCTTTTGCGCCGCTTGGTTGTCCAGTTTTTTGGCTTCCTTTTCCAACCGGTCCTGCAGCAGTCGGGCCTCACTCAACAAAGCCATTAGCTTGGTCTGCATTTGCTGTTGTTTCTGGAGAATGTCCGCTGTAATGCCCTCGGCCTTTACCCGGGGGTCCAGCAGCACCTCAAAATCTTGCGTTAGGCTCAGGTCCCCCACCCTAAGTTGAACCGTATAGCGGCCGGGGGGCACCATGGGGCCGTTTTTATAGCGTCTTTTTAGCTCCTTGTGCCAAGGGCCTTTTGCCCGTAGGTCCCAGGCAAAGCGGTTAAGGCCTTTTTTGGTCTCCAGTTTTGTGGTAACATAGCGAAAGCTGGCACTTAGGGCCATATCGTCCACTTCCTTGACCGATGATGAGAGTAGCGTGCTGTCACTTAGGATTGTGGTAACAGGCTGGTTCTGGGCATCCAGAATCTGTAGTTGTAGGCCTTCGGTGGCTTCGGGCAGATAGTAATCGATATATACCGCCGTTCTTGGGTATTTTGGAAACGAATTCCCCGAACGCACCTTGGGGTAGCGATAGCGGATGGTGGCATCTGGGGCAAACAAATGGGGCGTTGCCCCTAGCTGGGCCATGGTATCATCACGCAGGCTGGTGATGTTGTCCAAGATCCAGAAGCCGCGGCCCATGGTACTGAGCACCAAATCGCCCCGAAAGATTTTAATGTCGGTAATGGGGGTCACCGGCAGGTTCTGTTGAAAGGACTGCCAGCGTTTACCATCATTAAAGGACACATACATACCGTATTCCGTACCGGCGTACAACAGCCCTGGTTTAACAGGGTCTTCGCGCAAGACACGGGCCGTATGATCGCTGGGAATTCCGTTGGATTCCGTGCTTAACAGGGTCCAATGGGCCCCATAGTCCGTGGTCTTGTAGAAATAAGGTTTGGTGTCGCCCAGGAGGTGCCGGTCCACGGCTATATAGGCGGTGGCCACATCATGCTGTGAGGCTGCGATGGACTCTACCCTACCCCCTTTGGGCAGTTTCTTTGGGGTTACCTTCTGCCAGGTTTTGCCGCCATCCTTGGTCACGGAAACCACGCCATCATTGGATCCCGTCCAAATGAGGCCTTCTTGCAAAGGGGATTCCCGTATGGAATAGAGCGTACTGTAGTATTCCTCTCCGGTAATGTCCCGGGTAATGGGACTGCCAGAAATGACCTGTTTATCGGCCTCAAAGGCGGTCAGGTCCGGGGAAATGGTTTCCCAGGCGTACCCATCGGAATCGGTTTTGTGCAGAAACTGGGAACCGTGGTAGACCACATCGGGGTTATGTGGCGATACGTGTATGGGTGCCACCCGTTGAAAGCGGTATGTTAAATCCTTCGGATTATGTCCGTATATATTTGAGGCGCCCACATAGTAACTTTTCTCCACGCCCGTCAATTTATGGAACACCCCAAAACGCCCTTTGCAATTGGCATAGACAATGGTGTGGTTGCCCGGTTTGGGAACGGCAGGGCCTGTTTCGCACCCACCCGTATTGATGACCCAGGCCGACCCCGGATTTTGTACCGCACTGGGCGGAAAACTGGGTACGGCTATGGTGGTATAATTGTCTTGCTGGCCGGCGTACAACCAATACGGATACTGGTCATCCACTTCTACCTGATAGAGTTCTGCCGTAGGTTGGTTGAATTGTGTGGACCAGGTCTCACCGCCATTAAAGCTCACATTGGCACCCCCATCATTGGCCTGGATCAATAGTTGGGGATTGTTCGGGTGCAACCAAATATCATGGTTGTCGCCATGGGGAACGCTCATTACTTTCCAAGTCTTGCCCCCATCCTCCGATTTTATAAGCGGATTGGCGTTGGAATAGACAATATCGGGATTGGTGGGATCCAACTCCACATTGGTATAGTAGAAAGGCCTGTTTACCAAGCGGTCATCATCGGACACCTGCTCAAACGACTTGCCTTGATCCACCGATTTGTAAAGTCCCTGTTCGCCCTCCGGGGCTTCGATAATGGCATAGAGAATGCTGGAATCCACGGGAGAAACGGCCAAATCTATCTTTCCAATGGTATCCTTGGGCAATCCGTTTTCCAATTTGGTCCAATCCTTTCCCCCATTGACCGATTTGTAGATGCCTCCCTCGGCTGCCGTGCCACCTGAGATAATGGTCCAGGGCTTACGTTCGGCCTTCCATGCTGCGGCATAGACGACATTGGGGTTGCCCGGAAGCAATTCGATATCGGCAAAGCCCACCGTATCGGAAATGAACAGCACCTTTTCCCAATTTTCACCGCCATCGGTCGTTTTGAACACGCCCCGTTCCGGATTGCTCCTAAAGGCATTGCCAATGGCCGCGACCCAAACCACATTACTGTTCGTGGGGTCTATCTCTACGGCACCTATCTGTCCGACATTTTTAAGCCCGATATGCTCCCAGGTTTTCCCGGCATCGATGGATTTATAGACACCTTTCCCGCTAATGACGTTGCTGCGAAGTCCGTCTGAACCCGTGCCCACATAGACAATATTGGGGTCGTTTTCCGCTACCTGTATGGCCCCTATGGACGGCGTATCAAAAAAGCCATCGGAAACATTGTTCCAAGTGGTGCCATAATCTGTGGATTTCCAAACGCCCCCACCCGAGGCCCCTAGGTAAAAAGTGCCCGGTTGCTTGGCCACCCCGGTTACCGTGGTAACGCGCCCCCCACGGGCCGGACCCACGGTACGGTATTTTAAGGATTTGAATAAAGTGGTAGAGGTGTCCTGTTCTGATGAATTCTTTTGGGCAAAACAAAAGTTGGATAGAATCAGCACCATCAAACAGGTGTAGTTGGATGTTTTCATTGAGCTAGTTTATATAAGCTCTTAAATATAGGGAATAATGGGTTCTGGTTTTTAAGGGATGTATCCATTAGTTTTAGTAAAGTACACCCCACAAAAAACATAGAAAATTTACCCAGTACTTCTCGCCAACGTGTTGCAGTTACGGTTAAAATCTTGGGACACTCTGCATCATAATTCTTTTCGAACAATATATCATAAGTAATTTTACAACAGGTGTTTATATTTTTCTGAACGGTTTTATTGGGATGGCGCTTAGGGAATGCATAATTCCTGTTTTTTAACATAAAGAACTATTTTAATGAAGCTTTTTTTGCTACTTTAAATTGAGAATATCTACTGCAATTCTTCTTGTTCAATGAGAAAGTTACATAGTAAGTATGCCGCAGCTTTTGATTTTTTGGAAAAAAAAGAAGCAATAAATCTTGAGAAACATCTTGGTCAATTAAAAAACTTGGAAAAGTATTTACCTAATGGGTTAACCTTTATGTTTATAACAAATGCATCTACCCAACAATATCTTTTTTTTACGGATAATGTCAAAAATTGCACAGGATATTCTGTGGACGAACTCTGTTCTGGAGGTGTGCCTTTTGTGTTGGGTAGAGTCCATAAAGAAGATCGGGAAATGTGGACTAAAGCAGTTTCCATGTTAACGGGATCCCTTGTAAAACTTGAACCGGATAAAATGTTGAAATGTAACTTACAATTTAATTATAGGTTCCAACACAAAAATGGAAATTATATAAATGTAGTTGATAATTTCATACCTATTGAGTTGAACGAAAAAGGACTTCCCTTCTTGTTCTTTGGACAAGTGAATATTGTGGGTGCTGGGGAGAAACTTCCTGTTAGCGCATCAATGAGCTTGCTTGATCCCTCAGGCGGTTACACAACCTTGTACAAAGTAAATGTCAACGAAAAACTTATCTCTGATCATTTTACCAAGCGGGAAAAGAATATTTTTGAATATATGCTTAAAGGTTATTCAAACAAAAGTATAGCCCAAGAGCTTTTAATAAGTATTGAGACCGTTAAGACCCACAGAAAAAATATCAATGCCAAACTAAAACAAATGGAACTGACAAAAAAAGATTTGGTTTATCTGTAGGTTGATTCAGTATTCCCGCCCCCATTTATTCATAGGGGTTTGTCCAAAAGATTGGGGGGCCTTTTATTTCTCTAGGCTCACCCGAACGGCATTCATGCCCTTTAATCCTTTTTCCAATTCAAAAGTGACCTTGTCATTTTCGTTGATCTCATCGATAAGGCCGGAAACGTGTACAAAGTGTTTCTCCTGGCTCTCTGTATCCATGATAAAACCGAAGCCTTTGGTGTGGTCAAAAAAAGCGACCTTTCCTTTTCGGACAGGGTCAAACGCTTCTTCACTTTCTTCTTTTTGTGGAATGCCCAAGACAATTTCAGAAGCGTCAATCTCTTCTCTTTCCGAGGGTTCCGGGGGGGTGTCCGTGAGGTTTCCGTATTGGTCCACATAGGCAAAGGGTATGCCGCCCCCACCTTCTTTGGCTTCTGCTTTTCTTGCTTCTTTTTTCTTTTGTTTTTCTTCGCGCTTTTTCTGACGTTGTTTTTCTTTTTCGCGCTTGTTATACGTTTGTTGTGATTTTGCCATATTTTGGTTTAGACCCTTAAGTTAGCATAATTTGGTTGTTTTTAAAATAAAAAAGCCTATCTGGATACAGATAGGCCCTTACTTGTTAGGATTTATATCTTAAATGACCTTTACATTAACAGCGTTCAATCCTTTTTTTCCTTGTTCTAAATCAAACTCAACTTGGTCACCTTCGCGAATTTCGTCGATCAATCCAGAAACATGTACAAAATGCTCTTTGTCAACACCGTCTTCTTTGATAAAACCAAAACCTTTGGTGTCGTTGAAGAACTTTACTGTTCCTTTACTCATGGTAATTTGTATTAAAAATGTTTTTGCGCGGCAAAGATGGGGCTAATTATCGAATTTCCAGTGAATTATTTTCAGAAATATTGAAGTCATGCAACTTCTAACCCTTGGTGATCCACGGAAAAGGTGATGTAATTAGCATAAAATCAATCCCAATGGATTCCTAGAGTCCCTTACCAAAACGAATTTTCCAGCATGGAGACCAAAGACATTCCCGCGGCAGCTCCAGAGATAAAGACTGTCCATTCCCGATGTTTTACCTTAAGCAGATTGAGAAATAGAAAGGCAATGGCCACAATAAAAAATACGACCAACAATTGCCCCAGTTCTATTCCAATGTTAAAGCCCAACAAGGGCACCACAATGTCTGAAGGATCCATGATCAAGGCCTTAAAGTAATTGGAGAAGTCCATACCGTGGATTAGCCCAAAGAACAGGGCCATGGCATAATTCCGTTTCATCTTTAGGTTTTTCCCCGTTTTATCGGGGCCGATCACATTGTGGATTGCCGTCAAAAAAATGGTCAACGGAATAAGGAATTTGATGATTTTGGAAGGTATGCTTACAATATCCAAGGATACCAAAGCCAAAGTAACGCTATGGCCAATGGTAAAGGCAGTAACCAGGACAAGAATGTTACGCCATTGCTGGATGCGGTATACGGCACAGAGTGCCACCAAAAAAAGGATGTGGTCATAGCCCGCCAGATTGGAGATATGTTCGAAGCCTAGTCTAAGGTAAAATTCAAATGGATGCATCTTAGAAGGTGAATTGGTGTACCGGCGTCTTTTTGTTGAGCATCAAACTTTTTGACTCCTTATCGATGTGGACATAAACAATGTTGTTTTGGTCAAAGAACAAATCGGTGAACACGGCATTTTTAATTTCCAGGGAAGTCAGGGGGGATTTTTGATCGTACTCAAAATAGACCCACAGGGCCGTATTATCGCCCTCACCACTCAATTTTTTGTGCTTTAGCTGTAAAGCCACCCGTTTGTTGTTGACCTTTATATGGAAAAACTGGTTAATGTAATCCAACAAGAGTTCATTGGCCTTGGGGGACTCGTTGGGTTGGCAGAATGCAAGTTCCTTGCTGTAAGGGTCAAAAACGATGGCCTCGTTCACATCGGTCAGGAATAGCTTAAGGTTTACGGTAAGCCGTTGTTTGCTGGAAGTATATTCAATCTCACACAACGACAACCGCAGCGGATGGGCGACCGAAGGGGAACATAGCCCCATGGCAAACACAACAAATAACAATCGCAACACTACCTTGGCCTTTTAATGGTTTAGGAAGCTTCCTCCGATTGAATTTCCGCTGCCACTTTCTGGACCTCCTTAAAAACGCGGATCAAATTGCCGCCCCAGATTTTCTCGATCTCTGCTTCGGTATATCCCCGCTTTACCAATTCTATGGTAATGTTCATGACCTCACTGGCATCAAAGACTCCTTGGATTCCCCCTCCCCCATCAAAATCGCAGCCAATGCCCACATGGTCAATTCCGGCTATTTTCACAATATGGTCAATATGATCGGCAACATGTTCAACCGTTGCCGGGGGACTGGGGTATTTTTCATTGACTTCCTGAAAGGATTGGCGAAGCGCCTTTCGCTCTTCCTGTGTCATTTCGCCCATGGGTTTCATGTTGGCACGGAGGGCGGCCATTGCCGAGTCCCGCTTTGCGTTGGGCGGGGCTTCCCTTAGATAAACGGCCAACATGGTCAATTGTACCACTCCCCCATTTTTGGCCATCAACCGTAGCATGTCATCGGTCATATTACGGTCGTGCTTGGTAACTGCCCGGGCATTGGAGTGGCTCGCAATGATCGGGGCTTTGGACAGTTTGACCGCATCGTAAAAAACGCTGTCGTTCCCGTGGGAAACATCGACCATAATGCCCAAACGGTTCATTTCCTTGATGACATCTGTGCCAAAAGCACTGATTCCCCCGTGTTCGGGACCGTTGGGGTCCGTGGCGGAATCGGCCAGGTCGTTGTTGGTGGAATGTACCAAGGTGATGTAGCGCACCCCTTTATCATAATAAAGCCCAACATTGGAAAGATCCTTTCCAATAGGGTAGCCATTCTCAATACCGATATAGATGGCCCGTTTACCTTCTTTTTCCAAAGTGTATGCATCATCGGGGTTCAGGGCCAGCCCTACCATGTCTGAATGTTTTTGGGTAGAGGCCACGATGGAGTCCAACATCTGAAGGCATAGTGTCTTGGCCCGGGTATTGCCATCGTCATCTCGGATATCCTGGGCCACAAAGGCGGCAAAAAATATGGCATCCAAATCGCCTTCGACCATCCGGGGATAGTCCACTTTTGAACCCGTTTCCCTAGGGTCGTGGCGTTCGCCCATGTCAAAACCCGGCTGAATCATACGTAGGGGCGTGTCTGCATGGGTGTCCATGGTGAGTACCCGTTTATGGATCTCAAGGGCCCTTTGGATCAAGGCTTCTTCGGTTTCAGGTTTTGTAACTGTGGCTGTTGTTTTTTCCTTGCAACCGCCCAAGAACAGTGCAAAGAGAAAAAACATGGGGTACATTAGGCGTAGTTTCAACATACTTTTTGGCTTAATTGATAGTAAGGTGTTAAATATACTATAAGAACTCATTTAAACTTTTTCAATTTGCTATAAAATCATTCTTTTCAATCCTGTTTTTGTCTTTTTTTCCTTCCGTAGCCCAGCTATGCAACTCAAAAAACCCGTCTACAGGATTAAAAAAACTCTAATTTTCGCTTAAATCACAAAAGTTTAAATGAGTTCTAATAGAACCAATGGGACTTTAGGCAAGGTTGTCCGAGGAGACCTCTTGGATCAACCGTTTCATCATGTCCATTCCCTTTTCCAATTGTTCTTTGGCGATAAATTCATCGGCCCGGTGTGCCTGTGCGATGGATCCCGGACCACAGATTACGGATTGGAATCCTTCTTGGGCAAATTGCCCGGCCTCGGCGGCATAGGAAACCGCATCCAACTTGGAGTTGCCCGAGATTCTTTTGATCAGATCAACCACATCGTCATCGGCTTTAGTGTCCAGATGGGGTACCGGAGGGTGATTTTCAATGGTCTTTATGGCAAAGCCGGGAAATATCTTTCGCAATGCTTCCTCCCGTTCGGCGCAATACGCCCCAAATTCCGAAACTATGGTTTCAATATCATCCATGGGAATGGTACGCAGATCCCAGTAAAAATGGGCCTTGTCCGCAATAACATTGGGGGCAAGCCCCCCTTGGACCAATCCTATATGAATGCTAGAGTGCGGCGGCTGAAAACGATGGTCCAAACGTTGGTCGGCAATCAGTTGGTCCATTTTGTTTTCCAACCAAAGGATAAGGCGCATGGCCTCATGGATGGCACTCACCTCTTGTTTGATGCGACTGCTATGGCCTGCAGAGCCGTTGACATAGGTCTCCAGAATATAGATGCCCTTTTGGCCCACAATGGGTTCCATCAACGAAGGTTCCCCGATAATCGCGTATTTGGGGGTTTCCCTGTAGTGGGTCTTGATGGCCCGTGCCAATTCTGGGGCTGCCAAACAACCAATTTCCTCATCGTAGGAAAAGGCAAGGTAAAGGGGCTTTTTCAGCTTGGCCTCCACCATCTGGGGCAGTGCAGCCAGACAACAGGCCAGAAAGCCCTTCATGTCGCAAGAGCCCCTGCCATAGAGTTTTCCATCGCCCTTGTCTGTAAGCTCAAAAGGGGGGGTGGTCCATTCCTGGCCCTCTACGGGGACAACATCGGTATGACCAGAAAGAATGACACCGCCATCCACGGCAGGTCCTATCCTACAGTGCAATGAGGCTTTGTTCCCCGCTTTGTTGGACACTAAATGCACCCTTACACCATAGGATTCCAAATAGTCTTTGATCCAATGGATGATGGTTAGATTGCTTTCGCCCCCGAGTACGGGAAATGCCACCAATTGGGCAAGGATGTTTTCAACAGTCATAATATCAGCTATAATTTGTTGCTACAGCGATTATCAAGGCCAAAAAGGCCAGACAGAGTACGCTGATCAGTACGGGAAATATAAATCGAATCCACCGATCAATGGGTACGCGGCACATGCTCAGCATGGCAATGAGTCCCCCTAAGGTCGGATTTACAAGGTTGGATAGTCCATCACCGATCTGAAAGGCCAGAATGGTGATTTGGCGGGTAAGTCCCAAGGATTCCCCCAACGGAAGCATCACGGGCAAGGTGGCCAGGGCCTGGCCGCTTCCCGAAGGAATAAAAAAATTGATCACCGTTTGGGAGACGGACATGCTGATGGCGGAGGCGTACAAAGGTAAATCTTGCAAGAGCGTGGATAGTTGGTGGGATATGGTGTCCCCTATGTTGCCCATTTCCATAAGTACCTTGATGGAAGTGGCAAAGCCTACCATAAAGGCTCCGGGTGCGGCTATGCTAACCGCTTTTAGTACGGTCTCACTCATGTTGGTGGCACTCATTCTGGATACCAGACCACAAAGAAGGGCAATGATCAGGAACACTGCCGATAGTTCATTGATGTACCAATGCAGGTTGAAGACCCCATACAGGATGGTCAAAAGCCCAGCGATGAAAATGGAAATGACCAACCAATTGTTCCCACTCAATCGATATTCGTGGATGGGTTTGGACAATGCCAGATCATTTTCGTTGAGCCCTTGCCCCAAACTTTTCTCTGGATGTGAGTTAATTTTCTTAAAATAGCGCACATTGTAAAAGGCCATGATGCCCAAGGCCGTAAAACAGAGGATACTGCGGAGTAAGGCTCCCGAGAACATGGGCAGTTCGGCAATTTTATGTCCCGTGCCCACCGTGTACGGATTAATTGGGGATAGGCCAAACCCAATGGTCATGGCCCCCACCGAGATACCCGCTGCCAAAACCAAATCGCCCCCTAGGGCTAGGCTCAAAACCGCGGCTATGGGGACCATGGCAATATTGTTTTCATAGCCCACGGCCACACCCAATACGCCGTAGATAAAGGTCATGATCACAATGATGAGGTGCTTGTTCCCCAACCCTAAATTTTTGACCAAGGTACCCACGGCATTCTCCACCGCCTTGGATTTTTCCATAAAGCCATACATGATGCCCCCGGCCAGAACGATAAAAATAATCTCTACCGCGGCCTTAAAGCCCAAGGGGATGGCCTTGAACATATCCAACAGCCCAATTGGCGTAGCGGCTATGGTTTGGTAGGAATTGGGAACCACGGTACGACGGCCATCGACCAGGACCCTTTCGTACATCCCAGCAGGAAGGATGTAGGTCAATACCGTGACCAAGACAATGATGCCGAACAACATGGTTATGGCATGTGGGATACGCTTAAAAAAGGAAGGGGCTGACTTGTTTATGCTCATGAATTGATCGGGGTCACCGTTATAATGGATTATGGTGACAGCTCACGAATATAAAAAAACTACGGAAAGCAGAGCCAAATGACCAATAAAGGTTTAAGAGGCTTACGGGTAAGGGTTTTCAAAATGAGAAATCTGCCACAACCTACCAGCCTGCTGGCTGGTGAAGTATAGCCAACTTAAGTTTGGAACTGATTAAATTCAATTAACCCGTGGTGCATTTTGCTATTTTAACCTTAAAAAAATATTTAGCGTCCATATAGTGTTAAAATAACAACGATTTTCGTCACCCTGAATTTGTTTCAGGGTCACATTCCATAAATCTTAGTACAAAAATCCATAGTGGGATGCTGAAACGGGTTCAGCATGACGCATTTTTCAAAAAAATCCGTTTCAAAATGCACCACGGGTTCTTTTAGTATAGTAGATGCAAAAAATAGGAAAAGATGATTTAAAATGTTTTGCAACTTACTGCTACCAGAAAACACGCCCAAGGGTTTTAATATCCTGCCGCCTGCCCATCCTTACGGCTTTCGGAAGCTCCATGGTAGACCTTGTTCTTATCATCCCATAAAATGGCTTGGTAGCCCCCATAGATGCCACGGGCGGTTCCTATTTTATGGCCCTTGTCCATCAACCCTCGCAGGGTGGTATAGGGAATGCCGGACTCTACCCGTACAAGGCCTGTATTTGTGGTGGTTTTGCCCATGGGGCTTGCCCCACCGGTATGGTCCCAACGGGGGGCATCACCGGCCTCTTGGAGGTTCATGCCAAAATCTATAAGGTTCATCACAATCTGCGTATGGCCCATGGGCTGGAAATCACCGCCCATGACCCCGAAACTCACATAAGGTTTTCCGTCCTTGGTCATAAAGGCGGGGATAATGGTATGAAAAGGACGTTTGCCGGGGGCATAGGTGTTGGCCTGTCCCCGCTTTAAACTAAAGAGTTCCCCGCGGTCTTGCAGCATAAAGCCCAATTTTGGGGGCGCCATGCCAGAGCCCATACCACGGTAATTGCTCTGGATCAACGATATCATGGTACCCTCACTGTCCGCAACCGTCATATAGATGGTCTCCCCAGCCGAGATTTTCCCGGCGGAATACCTTCCTGCCCGTTTGCCAATGAGTTCCCTTCTGCTTTTGGCATAGTCTTCAGAGAGCAATTGTGCTACGGGAACATCAAAAAAGTCCATATCGGCATAATATTTGGCCCGATCTTCAAAGGCCAGTTTTTTGGCTTCGGTAAAGAGGTGGAGGTGTTCCGCGCTTCCAAATTCGATATTGGAAAAATCAAAGCCTTCCAACACTTTCAACATTTGGAGGGCGGCTATGCCTTGACCGTTGGGAGGTAGTTCCCAAACATCGTACCCTCGGTAATTGATGGATACGGGTTCTACCCACTCCGATCTGTGTGCGGCTAAATCCTTGGCCGAGAGAAAGCCTCCCTGTTCCTTGATGAACTTTCCGATGGTTTGGGCAATTCCACCCTTATAGAATGCATCACGGCCTCCTTCGGCTATTTTACGATAGGTATTTGCCAAATAGGGGTTTTTATAGATTTCGCCCTCATTGGGCAGCTTACCGCCATTTTGGTTTTTATAGGTATCCTCGATATTGGGAAAGCCCCGCGACTCAAAAAAAGGCACGGTTCGCTGTATGTACCAAGCAATGAGTTCGGTCAACGGAAAGCCTTTTTCAGCATAGTCTATGGCCGGGGCCAGAATTTCCGCCATGGGTTTTGACCCAAATTTTTGGTGGAGCTCAAACCAGCCATCCACGGCACCGGGGACACTAACGGGCAGAGGGCCATGTGAAGGAATTTTTTCCATCCCTTGTTCTTCAAAATAGTCCAAGGTGAGTTTTTGGGGCGAACGGCCACTGGCATTAAGGCCATAGAGTTTTTTGGTCTTTCCGTCCCAGACAATGGCAAAAAGATCGCCCCCGATGCCACAGCCCGTGGGTTCCATCAACCCAAGTGCAGCATTGGCGGCTATGGCGGCATCAATGGCATTGCCCCCATCCTTAAGGACATCGAGTCCAATTTGTGTGGCCAAGGGGTGACTGGTGGCAACCATGCCGTTTTGACCCAATACCACGGAACGGGTCGCAAAGGATTCGCCAGTGACCCGGTCTTGGGCAATGGCGTATGGTGAACTAAGCAAGAGGCAGAAAAGAAAGTGGAAAAAGGTTCTCATTATCGTTTTTTTAAGGGTTCCTAAAGTACAAAAATTAGTAAAGGCACCCGCTGTGTGAGCATTTGTACCAGATGTAAAGCTATTCATATCCCTTGGAAAGAATTGATTCAAGGAGGAAGGCTTTGGAAATGAAGCTATTTACCATAAAGCCCTGTTCAAAATCATAAAAAATACGCGCTGTTTTTCGTACCTTATAAGAGGTGCCCGTCATCATAATTGTGAAACCCATAAAATTTATACGATATGAATCCATACATTTTTAGTATTCTCCTCGTCATTGTCCTTTTGGCGGGAATACGCATTGTTTTTGAGTACAAAAGGGCTTTAAAATTTCGTTTTGGAAAGTATGTGAAGACCTTAAATCCGGGGTTTCGTTGGATCATTCCCTTGGTAGAGACCATACAGATTGTCGATATTCGGGTAATCACCGTGAACATTGTCTCCCAAGAGGTGATGACCGAGGATAATGTACCCTGTAGTATAGATGGGGTGGTGTTCTTTAAGATCAACAACCCTGAAAAAGCCGTTTTGGAGGTAGAGGAATACGATTTTGCCATTGCCCAATTGTCACAGGCGGCCTTGCGCGATGTCTGTGGTAAGGTGGAACTGGATACCATTTTGTCCAAGCGGGAGGAAATGGGCAAGAACATCAAGGCTATTGTGGAGACGGAGACCGGTCATTGGGGTATTGAAATCATTGATGTGAAAATCAAAGACATCCAATTGCCGGAAAATATGCGAAGGATGATGGCCAACCAAGCCGAGGCCGAACGTTCCCGAAGGGCGCGAATCATTTTGGCCGAGGCCGAAGAACAGGCGGCAGCCAAATTGTTGGAAGCCGGACAGCAGATCGATAAATCACCATCGGCCATCAAATTACGGTTGTACCAGACTTTGAGCAATATAGCCGCTGAAAAGAATTCGACCATTCTGTTCCCATTCCCAGAAGAAGTTTTGCCCAGGGAGAAGTGATTGGTTTATGGTTCATGGTCCATAGTTGTTTGATAAGAGCTTATAAACAAAAACCCAACACCCAAAACCCAACACCCAAAACCTAACACCCAACACCCAACACCTATTTTGCATATAGGCGTACAAATCGTTTCAGTATTTCCTTGGGGACCGGAGTGTCCACCTTTTGGATTGCCGAAATAAGGTCATCAGCCTCTTCGGGGGGAAAATACCCATGGTTCCTGTAGGTTCGTATCCGGAGTTCAAATTCGTGGGCATCCGCTTCGGGATGAAACTGGGTGGCATAAATGTTTTTCTTTACCCTGAACATTTGAACAGGGCAGCTTTCCGAGGAGGCCAAAAGCACGGCTCCAATCGGGACATGGTCACATGCTTCCTTATGGCCCACTAGGGCCAAAAAACTTTTGGGAAGACCCAGCAAAAGGGGGTCTTTTGCGCCTTTATCGGTTACGGAGACCATAATACTGCCAATGGGTTCGGAATAGGTAGATGAAATGGTTGCCCCACAGTAGCTTCCCAAGAGGCCATTACCGGAGCATGCTCCCAAAAAAGGGAAATCGATGGGCACCACTTCATCAAAAAGTTGCTTGTAGAAGCGTTCAATTTTCTTTTGGATGGGACTCTTATGGTCTTCCTTGGCACTGACATCAAAAGGACTTCCGCCAGCAATGATGGCGGAATAGTCCTTGATGTCAATGGTTGGAATCCCCCGCTCCAAACGTATACGGTGCACCTCATCGTTGCTCAGCCCACCAACACGGAGTATGGCCTCAAACTCACTATCGGCTGTTTCATCTTCGGGGCGCATTTGTAAAATGAGCATCTTTTTCATGGCACAGATATGATTAACGGCAGGCCGATAGCCGTCTTGGTCCTATTCCTTTTGCTTCACCAAGCTTTGCTGAATGCTTTCCGGCACTACTTCAAAAGAGGAAAATACCGAATTAAAAGTGGCCTTGCCCTGAGTGAGTGAACGCAGGTCGGTGGAATAGCCATAAAGTTCAGCCTCCGGGGTGTTGCTTTTTAAGATCTGATAATTTTCATTGCTGTCTATTCCCAGAATAATGGACCGCCGGGATTGCAGGTCGGTCATCACATTGCCCACCATATCTTCCGGCACCTTTACGGTCAATTCACGAATGGGTTCCAATAATTTGGGTTTGGCATTTAGGAAGGCAGATTTAAAGGCGTGAGCCCCAGCAATCTTAAAGGCAATATCGTTGGAGTCCACCGTGTGCATCTTGCCATCATAGACCATGACACGTACATCCCTGATGTAGGATCCCGTCAATGGGCCGGATTCCATCACTTCCAAAATTCCTTTTTTTATAGAGGGTAAAAAACGTAGGTCGATCACACCCCCGACAATACAATTGTAGAAGACCAATTTTCCGCCCCATTCGAGTTCCACTTCCTCCTTGCCCCTGATGTTGAAGCCTTCGGGCTCGGGCATGCCTTCATACCAAGGCTCGATTTTTAAATGTACCTGGGCAAACTGCCCTGCCCCACCCGATTGCTTTTTGTGGCGGTAATTAGCGGTAGAAGCACGTTTTATGGTTTCCCGGTAGGCAATCCTTGGTTGAACGAATTCAGCCTTAATTCCATAAAGATTTTCGAGGGTCCAGTCTATGGTGGCCAAGTGCAGTTCGCCTTGGCAGCCCAAAATCTGTTGTTTCAGTTCTTTGGAATAGGATATGACCACGGTGGGGTCCTGACTGTGTATTTTCTTGAGGGCATCGCTGAGTTTTTCCTCTTCACTCTGTGTGGCTGCAGTCACCGATTTTTTGGTACGGGGTTCGGGATAGGCAATGGGTTTAATGGTCACCTTATGGTTTTCCTCGCATAGGGTGTCGTTGGTTTCGGTATTCTTTAATTTTAAGGTAGCCCCGATATCCCCAACGGCCAATTTTGACACAACCTCCCTTTTCTTGCCATCCATGATAAAGAGTTGGTTCAGGGTTTCGGTTTCTCCTGTACGGGAGTTGACCAGTCTGTCATTGATGGTAACCTCGCCCGATTTTACCTTAAAAAAAGTAATCTGCCCAACATTGGGCATATGCACGGTCTTGAACACAAAAAGCACGGTAGGAGGCTCACTGGTCCGTACTACACTTTCCCCTTCCACACTTTGCTCCGGTTTTAGATCGGCCGCAGCAGGGGCCACATTATCTATAAAGCCCATAAGCCTGCCACTGCCCATATCTTGCAGGGCAGATACGCAGAATACAGGGAAAAGTTCATGATTGAGCATACCGGCTTTAATCCCCTGTCGCATTTCGTCTTCGGAGAGGGTGCCCTTTTCAATAAAGAGTTCCAACAATTCCTCATCATTTTCGGCGGCCTTCTCCACCAATTCATTGTGCAATTGGTCGGCCAGTTCTTTCTGATCATCGGGAATGGGGAACTTTTCAGGCTTCCCGCCTTCCGGAGAGAATTTGTAAAGTTTCATCTTAAGTACATCAACTATACATTGGGCCCCATCCATGACCAAGGGATACTGAATTTTAACGGCATTGTTACCAACCAAATCCTTGATACTGTTAAAACTTTGGTCAAAGTTGGCATTGGGGTGGTCTATTTGGTTGATGACGAACAGCGTGGGTTTGTTGTAGCTGTTGATGTGGTTCCAGATGATCTCTGTACCAATCTCTACCCCATGCCTGGCATTGACCACTGTTACAATGGTATCGGCTACCCTTATGGAAGAAAGAATCTCACCGATAAAGTCATCTAGGCCGGGAGTATCTATGATATTTATTTTGTAGTTGCGCCATTCGGTATGAAGCGGAGTGGCAAATACCGAAGTTCCCCTTTGGTGCTCAATCTCGTGATGGTCAGATATGGTGTTCTGGTTTTCTACGGCGCCGCGTCTGTTGATCAACCCGGCTTCAAACAACATGGTCTCTGCCAAAGTGGTCTTGCCACTGTTATGTGCCCCTACAAACGCCACATTTTTAATGTGCTTCTCGTCATATATTTTCATGGAAAAAGAAATGTTTAGTTATTACAATTCGGTTAGCTAAGGAATAAAGCTAAATCACTCCTTGTTCTAAAAACATGACTTTTCACCACTTTTTTATGCTCCAAACGTTCTTTTGGAGTCATAATTACATAAAAACATGACGTATTGCCGTTTTTTTGGCGAACTAAGGACACCTGTGCTAATGAGCATAAAGTACATGGGTCTGCAATTTAGTCACTAATTTTTTTGAAATCGCTTTGTCCACTCCTTTTGGAAAACAAAACAACTGGATATTGGTTTTGGTGGTGTAGGTGGCCAGACTTTTTATGGCATTGCTATTATTGGGAAATACAAAATGACGGTTATCCGAAGTAGACCTTGGGGAATCATTATTGCTTTCAATACTGAAATAATTGACTTCGGTTGCATTGTTCTGCATTAAAGACGCCCAAGGACCTAGTTCTATTTCATCCTTATCAGAGAAAACACCGACCGAATATTCCATGGCACTGGGGGCTTGTTGTTTGGAATCCACAATAAATACAGCGGCCATACCCTGGTCAATTATGGCTTCGGTAAGTCGGTCTCCCAATATCTTGGTGGATTTCTTTTGGCGTTTTCCCATCACGATGATATCTGGATGGCTACTTTCAATTTTGCCCAGAATATTGATTTTTATGTTTCCATACATCAAATCATATTCCATGGAAACTTTTATTTCTTTTAGAAAGGCCTCCAATTTTTGTTGGGTTAAGCGATAATCTTCGTAGAGTTCTTTTTTGGCGGACAACTGGTTTTCCTGTTTGATTACTTTGGCAGGTTCTTTTACATGCAGTACTTTTAGTTTACCGCTAAGTTTTTTCGCCATGCTTTCAGCCGTGGCTAGTATTTTTTCTGTATCCGATGCCAAATCTAAAAGTACTAGAATTGTGGGTTTGGGAGTGTTGTCTTTAAGGGTCATATCCTATCGCATAAGGTTAGTGAGTGTCATAAATTAAGGAATAAATCTTGAATATCCCCTATTTTAACCTTTTGTTTGTGGATGGGCGTTGTGTCTGTGTTCCGGGATCAATTATCTCCGAACCATTTCTTGAAACCTCCCACTTTTTCCCTGCTGACCACAATCTCTTTTTTTATCGCTGGATCAAGGGATAGTTTAAGCCTTCTGTTGGAATATACCATGACGTCACGAATGGATCGAAGCGAAACGATGAAGCTACGGTTCACCCTGAAGAAAGTTTTGGGGTCTAGCAGTTCTTCCAAGGTTTCCAAGGTATATTCAATAAGGTATTCCTTACCGTTTTGAAGCCATAGGGAAACATCCCTGCCGTCGGCAAAAAAGGCCATGATTTCTTCTGTGGGAATAGATTTGATATGATTGCCCACTTTGACCAAAAATCGATTTTTATAGCTCTTTTTGGAGATTTGATGGATGAGGGGTTTCAAGTTTTGGGCATGGGAAAACTGATGCTGAAGGGATTCCAACTTTTTTAACGCTCGGGTCACATCAGTGAAGGTAATGGGCTTTAAGAGATAATCTATGCTGTTGACCTTAAAGGCATCTATGGCGTATTCATCAAATGAAGTGGTAAAGATTACGGGTTTTTGGATCATTACCTGTTCAAAGATTTCAAAGCTGAGTCCATCGGTCAGTTGCACATCCATAAAATAGAGGTCTACCCTATTACCGTGTTCCTTGATCCAAGGGATGGCGGTATCCAAGGAACCCAGTTGCTCCAAAATTTTTATGTCCTTTGAACCCTTTTGTAAATAGCGCGATAGTTTTTCTGCCGCTAGGGGCTCGTCCTCAATGATGACTACGTTCATGATACTTTAGTTTTGGCAATGCTATAGACTTTACGGTAGCATCCTCATGGAACAGAACAAGTTCGTCTGTGTAAAATGCATAACTTCTGATCAAATCGGAAAGGGTGTTTTTATCCAACGTCTTCCGTAGTTTTTCCTCTGGAGTGTAACTGACCTTGATATGATTTTCCTCTTCTGTGATATTGATGGTAAGAACGAGTTTTTCATTGACCACCGTACTTTTGATTATAGCCTCCAAGAGGATCAATAGGCTTGTCGGAACCACCCAGTTCCTATCTAAACCTTCGGTCTTTAGACTGACTTTGCGGTAGGGTAATTGGTTGAACAACAAAACCAGTTGCTCCAAGGCCATTAATTCTTCTTCTAAAGGTACCAGTTCATTACCCTTGCGGGAAAGCATATAACGGTAGATCCCGGAAAAATAATCCGTAATGCTTTCGGCTTGATCAGGATTGTGCTTCATGACAACCATGATGGTTTCCAACCCCTCAAACAGTAAGGTTGGATTAATTTCCTTGGTAAACCGTACAAAACTTTCCTCTAAGCTCTTTTTGGCATTCACTTCATGGGCAATTTTATGGGTGTTTACCTTGTAAAGGAAGTGATGGCTTAGGTAGAGCAATGCATAAACCAGGGTAAAAAAAACAAAAATGCTATTGAAAATGAAAAGTTCCCGTTTGTTTGGGGTATAGTACAGGATGTTTTTAAAATAGAGGAACATGGTCAGGGAGACCAGTACAATGGTCAAGCTTACAGCGATGATGAGTTGGACCACCACCTTGCCCATAAATGTCCTTGGGATTCTCAGGTTCTCAAAGAGCAGTAAGGACCAACGGGCAAACTCCTGGGTCAAATAGGCCAAGCCTATACAGATGTAGAGTTCCTCGCCCAAAAAAGTTTCCCGTAATTGCCCAATACTGTTATTGATGAGCAATATTAAAAGGTAGACCAGCGTACCATTGAACAACGGGCAGAGCAGGCGAAAAAGAGGATGGTGGATAAAAAGCTTCTTTTTCATGTGAGCAATGGTATGGTAACGGTGAACATGGCTTCGTTTATAACCTTCACCTTCTTGTGGGTCAAAAACTTATACCTGTGGTCAATGTTGTCCAAGCCTATTTTGGTCGATACCGAAGGGTTTTTTTTAAGATTTTTGGTGTTGGTGACCACCAAAGCGTTCCCATGGTCATATATCTTTATGGATATGGGGTGGTTCGCATCAAAACTATTGTGCTTTATGGCATTTTCCAATAATAGTTGCAGTGTTAAGGGTGGCACTTGCCGTTTCTGGGCCTCTGCCCCTACGTCCACCTTGGTCACTACCGCCTTTCCAAATCGGGTCTTTATTAAAAAGAGATAGGCATTGACAAACTCCAATTCCTTTTTAACCGATACCAGTGGGGTCTTACAGTGCTCCAGTATATAATCATAGGATTTGGCCATGGACCGTATAAAGGTTTCCGCCGTTCTAACATCTTTGTTGAAGAGCATGGACAATAAATTCAGGCAATTGAACAAGAAATGGGGGCTTAACTGTGACTTGAGGATCCTGAGTTGCAATTCTGCTTGTTTTCGTTGTAATTGCAGTTCTAAAATCTGGCCACGGGCGTATTCGTTATAGGAATACAGGGCAAAATAGATAAGGTTGTACAACAATGCAGCACAAAATAGTACAATACCCAGTTTCATGGTAAAATTGTAGTCTGTAAAGGGGTTCCACGATAAGTCCGCCCATTTTGTGTAGCTGTAGGCCCCGGTAAGGGCAACCAAAAATCCAATGAAAAATGCCCATAAGATTCCCAAAAAGAGCCTTGGCCCCAAGGCTTTCTTAAAGAGTAAGATCTTATTTAACGGAGCATTGGACCCAACGACCAAGTAAAGCGTGAGTACACCAAGGCAACCGCTCAGGTATAGCTCTATGGTGCTGTGGAGCATATTGAAATTGACAAAACCGTACATGAGTATTCCCAAGAGATAGCCCAGACCTATCAATGCAAGGTGCTTTTTCACTTTTGGTCGGTATAGGAAGTTCTTTATGCTCCACTCCATCCCACCAATGTACTCATAAATAATGAGTACTTGGGGGCTGGATTAATGGTTCTCTAATCAATCAAGGGCGTTTAAGGCCCTTCTAAAATGCGAATCTGATGAAATGCCACGGCAGGCCTCACGGTAGGCCTCTTGTACCGCTTTGGAACCCGACCGGACCATTGGGGCCAAACCTATGAGGGAGGTTGCCCTGTGGTAATCTGAATCGATTGAACCAACAGCCTTTAGTACGCTGATGAGTTGGTTGTCATTAAACTGCTGTGCGGCCATCTTTTTAATGACATCGGATTTATGGTGGTCGGAATCAATATCTTCCACGGCGTTCACAAATTCATTTAAAGCTTTGTCCGACAACATCTGCTTGTCCAGTATCGTTTTGAGTACATTGGCCTTGTGGCTATCCGAATCCATATTGGTTTCCACCAAATTCAGCAAGTGGGCAAGGGACTCCGCATCCAATTTTTTCTTGGCCATTTCAATGAATATACTGGCGATGTGATAGTCGGAATCCATATTCGCAACAGAGGCCAATAGCACATGGTAGCCACTGTCCGATAGCCCATGCCTATGTAAGGCTTTCTTTAATACGGAAGCCTTATGATGATCCGAATCTATGCTTTTGGAGGTTTGCACCAAGAGTTTACTATTTTGTGGGGTTAAGCTACGCTTCTGGAGAACCTCCAAGAGAACCCTTGCTTTATGGTGGTCCGAATCTATAGCCTCGGTAATCGTGAACAAGGTCTTCATTTGGGTATCCGATATTTTAGCGTCCTGAATACATTTTAACAAAACATCCGCCTTATGGTGATCTGATTCGATTTTGCCACACACCCGTATATAGGCTGCGGTGGCCTCTGATGAGGATAGGATGGCCAGGGCATTGTGTTTGAGAATGTCTGCCTTGTGGTAATCCGATTCAATTTCGGAAACCGTATTGAGCAATGCGATCCAATCTTTGGAGTTCAGGTCTTTTTTGGATAAGAGTTTGAGGTATACAGACTTTACATGGTCACTGGACATATGATCTACTTCGTTCAAGACTTTGTTTGCCCCACCCTTTCGGTACATGCGGTCAACCCTCTTTTCTGCCCCAAGGGTTGTGGTACGTACCACTTCCAGCAAAATTTCGGAAAGCCATTTTTTCCCTTCCGCATCAAAGCTCTTTTGAGAGCCTCCGACATAATATTTTTTAATCAACCTACCAGAATCATCAGGTTCAATTAGGATTCTTCTGCGATTTCCAAAGGCCGATTTTTTTATTTCCATATATCCGCCCCTGGAAATGGAGACCACATCGGTATCATCATCAGAAAGCACAATGTCCCCCTTATATTCAATATTGAAATTGTTGCCAAACCCATTCTTGATGGAAATGGTTGTTTTGCCAGAGCTACTGTTGACATTTACGGAAGTACTTTTCCTTTGTGCATCTACAGAAGTTGGAAGGGTCAGGGCTGCCAGCAAGGTTACCTTAAGGACGAGGGTAACGATTCTTTTTGTCATTTGATACATCTTAATTACAGTTTAAAAAACTGCCTGCCCCAAGGGCAAGCAGTTAATGATTGCTTGTTCGTTTTTTGATTGATGTCACAAAGGTGTGGTGCCCATCCGGTTTAAAAAAAAGGGATGTATTGAATTGGACAATCCATGTACTGAACTGTACAATGGATGTGTAATACACAGATAATGGGAAAAGGGAATGCGGAAACAGCTTTTAGCCCGTATAGCTCACCCTGTAAATGGCATCGCCATAATCATCGGAGATCAACATGGATCCATCCTCTAAAACCAAGATGTCCACGGGTCTGCCCCATCGTTCTTGGGTTTCATGATTCAACCAGCCTTCTATAAAAGGCTCATAGCTCACCGCTTTATTGCCTTGCAATTGGACCATCATGATACGGTACCCCGACTTTTTTGAGCGGTTCCAGGATCCATGTTCCGCTATAAAGACATAGTCCTTATATTTTTCAGGAAACATGTTGCCGCTGTAGAATTTGACACCCAATGGAGCCACGTGGGCATCCAAGGCCATTACAGGGGCCACAAAATCATTACAGGGGCGTAAATGACCAAACTCTGGGTCTACAACCGAATTGCCATGACAGAACGGATACCCAAAATGTTGGCCTTTTTCCGCGACACGGTTTAACTCACATGGGGGAATGTCATCGCCCATCAAATCCCGTCCATTATCGGTAAACCACAAATCTTTGGTTTCTGGGTGCCACGTAAACCCAACGGTATTACGTACGCCGTGGGCATAAATCTCCCTATTGCTCCCATCAGGATCCATTCTGGTGATGCTGGCAAAACGTTGGTCGGAAATTGTGCTGTCACAGATGTTGCAGGGTGCACCTACGGGCACGTACAATTTGTTGTCGGGTCCAAAGGCAATGTATTTCCATCCATGGTGAAACTCCGTTGGATAATCATCATAGATGACAACAGGCTTTGGGGGATGGTCCAGGTTTTCTTCAATATTGTCATAACGCAACAGGCGGCTAACTTCAGCTACATACAGGGAACCGTCCTTAAACGCTATTCCGTTGGGCATTTCATAGGTCGAGTCTATGACCACGGTACGGTCGGCCCTATAATCCCCATCAGAATCAATCAAGGCATATACTTTATTTTGTCTACGGGTGCCCACAAACAAGGTTCCCTTATCGCCCATGGCCATGGATCGTGCCTCTTCAATACCCTCGGCAAAAGTGTTCACTTTAAATCCTTTGGGCAATGTTAAGCTGTCCAATGGAAGACTGGAAATGAAGGAAGGCTCTTCCGCAACGTCCTTACTAGTGTTGTTTTTGCAATGGGTAAATAGGCAAAGGATTATTGGTATGGCAATAGCAATGTTGGGTTTCATGTCGTTTGATTTGGAGCCCAAAATACAACATTGTGCCCTGTTACCCGACATCTGGTTGTGCTATCCCATACGCATTAAACATATGATGGCATTTATAAGCTTTGCTTAAATGTAGTTTTTTTAAACGCTAAGCATGATACAGTGTTTTTATTCATTAAACATTTTAGCCATCGAATTTAAACAGGGACTAACGTCAAAATACAGTCCTTTTAATTTTGCTTCATTCTTGGCAAGAGTCAAATAATCGTAATGTTCAATCAAACTCTGTGTGCCTCCAAATTGGAAACCAAGAATATTCAATAAGTCATATTCGTGGGAGGTGTAAATCACATAAAACGCTTCTTTTTTACTCTTTCCATTACCCGAACTCATCAAAGCATCCACGATAGTTCGTAATTGAGCCAATCTTTTCTGAAAAGATTCTTTATTTCCTATTTGTTCCAGTGAATAAAGCTGATAATTTATTGCACTTAAATTAAAAGGATTTTCAGAAAGTATTTTGTCTGAAAACTCAACCATTTTATTTAAGTCAAGACTGTCTAATTCTTTTTTTTGAAGAACAACCTTTAGGCTATCTCTATAATCTGAAAGTGAATAAGGTGAATAATTTTCATCAAATATATAACCATAATATAAGTGTCTTTTTTCTTTCAAAGTCATTGTAGAATCAGCTTTTAGGAATCTATCCATTAAAGATTCGTAGAAGAGATTTGAATTTTTTGTTTTAATATTAATTTCAATTTTCTTGTAGTCAGGTTTTTCAAAATCCCAATCTTGAGAATACGATAAGTGACTGATTAATATGAACGTTATTAAAATTATTTTCTTCATCATTCGTTAGTTAAAATGCTCTACAACGGAGTGTTATCCCAAATAAACTAGGCGCTATTTCATATTTTCAATACTCCTGATTTTACCGTCATAACCGATGACAAAGCGTTGGGTACTGTTAATACTAAATTGGGAGGTTAAATTGGAAAACAGTATTCCGCTAACGTTGAAGGCTTCCATATCATTGGTGATATCAAATTCAAACTCATACTGCTTTTTCCGCTCATTATAACTGATTTCGAAATTTCTGGGAACACCTTCAAATTGGATACCCATATTTCTTGAGTTGTAGGGAGTCCCAAATTGTCGTTCCCCCCAATAGGGCAAATCTGCAGCAACACTATCCTTCTTCACTTCCAAGAAAGCGGTTATACCCACAATGTTGATACGGTTTGGGGTACTGCCCGGGGGCAACAGCCCTGCATTGGACAAGGAATTCATGCTCTGGGTTGCCATGGGGTTGACCCAGTCAGCTTCCAACCGAAAGGACCGCTCGTTGACCATTTGTTCCAATTGCGCCTTTTTTTCTTCACTCGATGTTTGTTTAATGCCTCCACAGGAGCATAGCGCCAACAAACCCAATGCCAACCATAAGTTTTTGATTTCCATAACTCTATTTTTTGAATCCACACCTAAGTTACGCCACAATAGGGATATAAAAAATCGGCAATGAGCCACTTGGGACGATTTATGGGTAACCAAGGACATACCATTAGTTTAAGAAGCCAGATTTAAAAACGCTTACGAAACTTGGTCAATAAAACGGGATTTTTACTTGTATTGATGAAATAGACCCCGGTTAAGAGAATGATGGCTGCCACGATGGATTGGAAAGTAATCTGTTCGTTCAGAAAATACCATCCCAAGAACATGGCCACAATGGGGTTTACATAGGTGTTGGTCGCCACCTTTTCCGGAGACACCTTTTTTAGGAGGTAATTAAATGAAGTAAAGGCCACGATGCTTCCGAAGATAATCAGCATGACCATGGACCATTGGGCAGGTCTGGGCCATTCCATTGGGGATGACCATTCCTCTTGGAAGGCCAGACTCATCAGGGACAGCATCAATCCCCCGGTCAACATTTGATATCCTGTGTTCACCAATTGGTTTTTGGGCATATCTGCTTTGCCTGCAAATAGACTGCCATAGGCCCAAGCAAGCATGGCCGAAAAAATCATTACAATACCGACCAGTGCATTTTCTTGTGCCATGATATTTTTCTGGCTCACCAAAAGATAGATCCCCAACATGCCCAAGGCCACGCCCAGCATGGACATGGGTTTTATTTTCTTGCCCTGCAGTGCCCACATCATAAATAATATGACCAAAGGCTGGGCCGATATCTCCAAGGCGGCAAAATTGCTGTCCACATAGCGCAGGGCCCAGACCACGATTCCATTCCCGAAGCTTAACAGCAAAAAACCCATGATGATGGTGTTTTTTAATTGCCGAGCAGTAACGACCAATGATTGCCCCGTTAACAGGGCAAGGCCAAATATCAAAATGCCAGCAATGGTAAAACGGATAGCCGCCAAAAAAAAGGGAGGCACCTCTGCTACCACTATTTTATTGAACAGGTAGGTGGAGCCCCAGATCACATAAATGGAGAAGAAGGCCAAAATGACAAGTACAGTGGTTTTTTGGGTATGCTTCATGCTACTACAAAAGAACCACAAAGCTAAAGCTTTAGGTTGTTGTACCGCATCGGAAAGGTTAATTTCTGACAAAGGGAACAAAACGGACCGCCATGAGGTCTTTGGTCTTGATCTTGCCGTTCTTTTTTTGCACCAACACCAATTGTCGTATGCCGTTGTGTGGGCCAATGGGAATGACCATTCTACCACCTTCTTTGAGTTGGTCCACAAGGGGCTGTGGTATGCTCTCTGCACCGGCAGTTACCATAATGGCGTCAAACTTTGCGTGCTCTGGCCATCCATGGTAACCGTCCCCTATTTTTATCCAAATGTTGTCGTACCCCATCTTATCCAAACGCTCCTTGGCCAATAACCCTAAGGGCTCTACAATCTCCATGGTATAGACTTTTGCCACGATTTCTGCCAAAACAGCAGCTTGGTAGCCCGATCCCGTACCTATTTCAAGGACAGCATCATCTTTGTGCAACTGTAATTGCTGGGTCATATAGGCCACCATATAGGGTTGGGAAATGGTCTGTCCGTGACCGATGGACAAAGGACGGTCCTGATAGGCAAGTCGGCGTTTGGCCTTTGGTACAAAGAGATGCCTGGGAACTGTTAACATGGCCTTTAAGGTGCCTTTGTCATCAATATCCCGAGCCTCTAACTGATCCTTCACCATACGTTTTCTAAAAAGTTTGTAATCAGGTTCTTGTGCTTTTAAAAAAGCAAACCAAAAGCTTATTATGAAGATGGACAATGATTTGGACATAACCCATATGTATTCCCCTTAAGTTACAAAACAGCTACGAGAATTCAAAAAGCGCACAGGTTTGCGGTAGTCCAAGCGTTTGGAGTATCCTTAAGGAATAAAGGATAGACTCCCGCCAATGAAAGCACATATGTATGTATTGATTATTGAAGCTAAACTACTATCGTTCTATAACCTGTAGAGTTTGGTTTTCACGGGAACATCTTTTGTGAATCCAGTTCTAAGCTATAAGGTAATACAGGGTATATCTTTATGCTTAGAATCGTATACGATTTTGTATATTGGTCCTATGGCTAAAAACACAGTGGTCAGGGACCAAGTACGTACCTATTTAATGCAGCAGTTGCAAAACGGCGATTTAAAGATTGACAAGACCATTAACTTAGCGAGACTGGCCCGTGAACTAAAGGTGAGCGTCACCCCTATTCGTGAAGCTCTGACACAATTGGAGCATGTAGGTATAATAAAGGCGGAAGTGAACCGGGGATTTGTGGTTTCTGAACTGAACCTGGACGAAGCCAGACATTTGTACCAAACCGTGGCCGACTTAGAAGTGTTGTGCTTGGAAAAGGCAACATTCTCTTCAAGTGACATAGACCTGCTAAAAGAACAACATTTGGCATTGGTCCGAGCCCACACCTTGAGTTTTAGAATCAAGGAACATTTTGAGTTTCACCGAATATTGACCCAAAGTGCCAATTCCATACTTCTCGGTATTTTAAACAACCTACGGGCCAGAATGCTTTTTTACGAGCAGCATTATATTAGAAAAAGTGCCTTTTATGAAAATGTGGACAACCAGAACGAAGCCATCATCCATGCGATTGAAGAAAATAATGTTCCAGCCGCAGCACTTATCTTAAAGATGAACTGGATGCAGGTCATGGAACACCTTACCCACGAAATGATCAAGCAAAATGATGTGGTTGCCACAGAAGTAATCCCAGAAAAAGCAACTGTTTAAAAGACCTCCTTGAACAATTTTTGCAATTCTTTCCAAGATTCTTGGTCGGCCTTTTCATTGTAGGCTAAGGGAAGGTTGAATTTTTCTCCGTTGGAATCGGCCTCTTTGCTGGTAAAGGAATGCTTTGCCCCTTCATAGGAGATATACTTGTAATCCATATCCAAGCTATCCATTTGAGCCTTGAAAGCCACAACGGATTCAGGAGCTATAAAGGGGTCATCGGCCCCATTGCAGACCAGTACTTTTGCTTTCAATTTATCATTGGGCATGATGGGGAGGGCAACACCGCTGTGGAATGCGGCGACGGCATCTAGGTCCAAACCTGAATTGGCCATGGTCAAGACCACACCGCCTCCAAAACAATAGCCTATTGCGGCTATCTTGTCCGGGTCAACCGAAGGATGTTTTTTTAATACGCCCAAGGCCGCCATGAACCTACTTTTGGCTTCGGGCATGTTTGACATGACCATACCGGAAAACTTTCCTGCATCCTCTGGATGGCTTGCCGTCTTACCATCGCCGTACATGTCCAAGGCCAAGGCGGTATACCCCAATTCGGCCAACATATCGGCACGTTTTCTGGAATAGTCATTATGGCCCCACCATTCATGGACTACCAATATCCCAGGCTTTTTTGAGGTACTGTTTTCATCATAGGCCAAATATCCCGTCATGTTTATATTGTCATTGGAATAGGTGATTTCCTTACCCACCAATTTGGGAGTTACCGTTGTTTTTTCTTCTGGTTCAGAAGCGGTCTCTTTCTTTTTTTCTTTGTTGCCACATCCTATCATCAAAAAAAAGGATACGCATAAAATAAGGGCTAAGGGTTTCTTTTTCATCTCGCTATAGTTTTTGTTTGTTGAAAAGTAAGAAATATAAGGGTAGGTTTCAATACTCAACTTCCATGTTTTTTTAAAAATTTTTGATAGCTGTCCAGCGTATCCAAATCTATTGTTTTACCCTCCTCTGGATTAACTGTCAGCACATGGGGATGTTCTTTTTTGAGTAAAGGTTTGGCTCCTTGGTTTTCGGCCAACAGCTTTAAGGCAGGAAAATATTCCTTTGGAAAAAGTACGGGAACGCCTGCGTTATCACCATAAGAGGTCGCTATGATGTTTTCTGGGTGGGTGTCGTGGGCCCTTGTGATTTTTTTTAGGAAAGGAACATCGATCAATGGTTGGTCTATCAGAACAATCAGAATCGCTTTCGGTTTGGTGGTTTGGTCCAAAGCTGCAACCCCAAGGGATATGGATGTCCCCATGCCCTTGTTCCAATGGGGGTTGACAATACTATCTATGCCGAAAGACACATTGGCCTTGACTTGTTCGCAATGGGCTCCCAAAACGACCAAAATGTTATGGGACAGCTTTTTTGCCGTGTTTATGGTATGCCCCAGAAGCGTGGTATCTTTCCAGGGCAATAATTGCTTGGGTTCTCCCATTCGGCTGGATGCGCCCGCAGCTAGGATTAAAATGCCCAATTCTTTCTGGTTGACCTCAGCCATGGATGCTTCCGTCTTTTTCCCGAAGGGAATTCACTGTCTTGCTGTTCATCACGGCTAAAATCTCGGAAAGAATACTGATGGCAATCTCCTGTGGGGTCTCAGCACCTATGTCCAATCCGGCAGGGCCGTGGATGTGTTCCAAAAAATCGGGGTGGATGGCATCGTTGCGCTCCATCAATTCATTAAAGAGCTTTTCCCTTCTCTTGGCAGGCCCCAAAAGCCCCAGATAGGCGGTAGTTTTATCCTGTAATGCCAAAAGGTAACGTAGGTCCTTTGCATAGCTATGGGTCATTACCACCACGGCGGTTTCCTGATCCAGGGACAATGGCACATCTTCACTTGGAAGGATTTCAACCGCTCCGGGGAAATCTTCCAATTTCTTTTCTTCCTTCGGATGGACAATAACGATGACTTCCCAGCCACTCATGGCCGCAAAGGAACAGAGTTGTACCGCATCATGTTCCCCCCCAATGATCACCAACCGAAAACAAGGATTTAACTCTTGGGTAAAGACCTTTCTTTTTGGATCCGGTTGTAAGTTTTGCTGCAATGGATAGGGATTTCCATCCAAAATGAACCTTGAACCGAGGGATTGGTCTTCTGTATGGTCTTTTTCAAAAAAGCTTTCCATGCGAAACGAACTACGTTTCTTAAGCGTTAGTTTGAACTGTTCCAAGCCTTCCGGACTCAAATCCATCCGTTCCAATAAAATATAGAGTATGCCCTCGCATCCCAATCGATAGCGGCCATCATAGGTCATTACCTTGGATATTCCCGAGGTAAAGACGCTTTCGGCCTGTCTAAAGACTTCTTTTTCTACACAACCACCACTTACGGCGCCCACCATCTTTCCGTTTTCCAACAATAGCATGCGAACGCCTGGCCTACGGTACGAGGACCCATCAAGGGCAACAACTGTGGCCAAAACAGCCTTGATGCCCTGCTTCTTGGCCCTTTCACATTCCGTGACAATATGTTTTAGTTCATGGGTCATCTTACAATAATCGTTTAGTGGGAAAAAAGGGCACTGTCGTTTCGCTTTCACATCTTTCCCTTGGTTCAAACAAGATAAATCCGTTGGCTTGGTTTAGGCTGGTCAAATCTCCCGAACCATTGCCCATGATCAATTTGGCTGTTAAACGCCCGTTGGCCAAGACAGCCTTGGCGCTCACAAAACGGGTCAGTTCGGTCTGGTTTTCAAAAGATTCCTCTAAGATAACTTGATATGAGGCAACAGGCGTTCCCAACGATTGCTGCAACCAAGGCATAAAGTAGCGATGGAAACAGGCAAAGGTTGAGGCTGGATTACCGGGAAAGGCAAAAATAGCACACCGCTGTTGTTCACTTTTCCCAAACCAAAACGGTTTGCCGGGACGTTGTGCCACCCTATGGAAAAGCCGTGTGGCCCCCAAATCTTCAAAGACCTTTGGAAGAAAATCAAACTTTCCCTTGGAAACGCCCCCACTGAGCAACAGGGCGTCAAATTCCTGTAAGATGGGCAACAGTTTATGCTCTAAATCGTCCTTGGAATCCTTAAAATGAAACTGCTTTGCTTCCATTCCCCCAGCTTTTAGGGCTGCTTGTAGGGTATGGGAATTCGATTCTCGAATTTGGTGGGGTTCGGGAGTCTCATGAACACCAACCAATTCATCTCCTGTTGAGATGATGGCCACCTTTGGCATTTTTTTTACAAGGACTTTCGCCTTGCCCACCGAGGCCAACACTCCGATTGCAGCTGCAGTTAATTTTTGGTTCTGTGCCAAGAGGAGGCTTCCCATTGCTTCATCGGAACCTTTGTAATGGATGTTTTGTCCTTTTTGGGGTTTCTCCAGAATTTGGCATAGGCCATCTTTAATCTGGAGGTGTTCGTACATGATGACCGTATCGGTATTCTTGGGCAAGATGGCCCCGGTCATCACTTCTATGCATGCTGTATTGTCCAACAATTCTAGAAAGGGACTTCCCGCTGCGGCCACCGCTTCTATTTTAAATTCTAAATGTCCATCCTCAAAAGCGGTATAATCAATGGCAATGCCATCTCTTGTCACTCGGTCAAAAGGAGGGAAATTTCTATCGGCATGGACATCTTCTGCCAAGATTCTGTCATGTGATGCAGCCAAGAGGACCATTTCGGTTCCTAAATCCACAGTGTTGTCCAAGACAATACGATATGCTTCTTTAAATGAAATCATGAAAATAGTTCTAGTTGTAATCCATAGGTGAGCAATACCCTAAGTCCTACAAAAAAGACGAGAGCAGCGGTCATATACCGAATGGTATGCCCTGATAGTTTGCCCAGACTCAGCCTAACCCCAAGTTGACCGCCCACTAAAACGGCGGCCACCAAATAGAGGATTTCTGGCATGGGAACTTCAAAAGTATTGGCATGAAGCAGTCCTACAATACCGGATACCGAGTTCATCAAAATAAAAAAACTGGCCAATGCTGCTATGACAATGGGTTTGTTCCACTTTAAATGATTTAAGACCGGAGCCAGAAAAATACCACCACCAATACCGACCAATCCAGAAAGCAGCCCAATGGCACCTCCCAAGAGATAGGAAACATATTTGGGATAGGATTTAGGGCGGTCATCTTTTTTAGCCTGTAGGGTCTGGACGATCAAAGCAACCGAAGAGGTAATCAGTGAAGCTCCCAAAATAATAAAGAATACATGCTCCTTTAACCGAAATGTTGCCCCAATAAATGCCAAGGGAATGCTGGTCAAGATAAAGGGCAAAAAATCCTTTATTTTTAAATGTCCTTTTTTATAGTACAGTAAACAACTGCCAGAGACCACGACCAAGTTGCAAAGCAAAGCGGAACTTCTAATGACAAAAAAACTGGTAAAGACCAAGGTCAATATGGCCAGATAGCTCGAACCTCCCCCAAAGCCAACACTGGAGTAGAGCACGGCAATAAGAAAAACGGCTATGACGAGTCCGATCAGTTCATTCTGTGACGCCATAGCTATTCAGTTTTGCCATTCCGCCAGTGACATTGAAAAGTGATGCCGTTGGAAAGTGTTTTTGCAGTTTTTCATAGGCCATCTGACTTCGTTTACCCGATTGGCAGATTAAATAGATAGGCTCTTTGCTATTGATTTGATGCAATCTTTCCTCCAATTCCGGAAGGGGAATATTGATTGAATTTTCTATGTGGTGGGCTTCAAATTCCTTTGTGGAACGGACATCGATCAACTGTAGTTTTTCCTTTTCCCAGAGGGAAATAAATTGTTCCGCCGCTATGGATTCCAGATGGGCACATATGGACATGCCGTAGGAATCTTGAAGCTTTTGGATGTTTTTGTGTTCTGGACGTGCTTTAAACTGAATCTTTCTGCTGGTTTGGGTAAGGCCATCAAACAATAAAAGGTTTCCGGAGAGCACCTCCCCCACTCCGGTCAGCACTTTTACGGTTTCCAAGGCCTGAAGCGTGCCCACTATTCCCGGCAGCACCCCCAGCACCCCATTTTCATCACAGTTTGGGATTTCTTCCTGATCAGGTTGCTTGGGAAACAAACAACGATAGGTAGGGCCATCTTGGTAATTAAAAACGGAAACCTGTCCTTCAAAGCCATGCAATGCCCCGTACACAAAAGGTTTGTTGTGTATGATGCATGCATCATTGATCAAATATCGGGTTGAAAAATTGTCCGTGGCATCAACCACAAGATCAAAATCATGGATGATTCCCAACGCATTGTCCCGCGTTAGATAGGTGTCGTAGGGTTGAAAACGTGTGGTTGAATTTTGGTCTTGAAGCTTTTTCAGTACCACCTCCAATTTAGGTTTTCCCACATCTTTTTCGCTATATAGGACTTGACGCTGTAGGTTGTGCAATTCTACCCGGTCCTGTTCCACCAATCCCAGCACCCCAACCCCCATGGCATTTAAATAGTGAACTACGGGAATGCCCAGACCTCCCAACCCAACCACAAGTACCTTGGCACTGGCCAATTTGGCCTGTCCTTCGGGACCAAAGTTGGATAACTGTGTTTGTCTTAGGTATCGGTTGTCTTGGTTCATGGCTTTACAAGGGTCTTTGCATGCTTATACTCTTCCAATGAATTGGCATTATAGAGCATTTCATGCTTTTTTGGAAATACCAGACCAATATCGGAATTAATTAAAAACTTTCTAGGGCCTGTATTCCCTGATGTTTGCATCTGCACTTTCGCCCTTTCCAGTGCCTTGGGTTCCCAAATGGCAGCCAAGGGTTCTGGAAGCTGGGTTTTACGGGTGGCATAGACCGTAGCGGCTTTAGCGGGATTCCTAGCCACGATAAGTTTTTCTATGCTCTCCATACCCAATAGCGGCAGGTCACAGGCCAAAACCAACCAAGCCACTTTGGGAAAGGCATTATGGGCACTTAATATACCATTAAATGGTCCGCGATGGTGGTTTTGGTCGATGATCATGGGGACATCTTGACCAAACTGCGGTACTTGATCTGCACGGATACTGTAAAATACCTTGGCACAGAAATTCTGGGCTAGTTCAAAAAGATAGTCCCGTTGTGGTTTTCCATGATATTCCAAAGCCCCTTTGTCCGTCCCCATTCGGGTACTTTTACCCCCGGACAGGATTAGGCCATACAGTTCTGGTGCTTGCTCCTTCATACCTTTCGTTCTTATTCTATTTGGACACTCTTAACCTCCAATGGCGGTCATACTGTTTTCAAAGACTTTGGAGTTGTGTTCTTGTTGGGCTTCAAAACCTGTCTTGGCCCGGGAACCGATGGCTGCCCCAATCGCAGATTTTATGGCGTCCGTTGAATTATCTTCTCGTACCAATTCCCGTATGTTGACTTTTGGCTTTCCATAGAGACAGGTAATCACATCGCCTTTGGCTGTTACCCTTAGCCGATTACAACTACCGCAAAATGTTCTGCTGAAGGAAGGGATGACTCCAAAGCTACTTTTATGGCCCTTGATCTGATAGTTGATGGATGTGGATGTCGCCGGGTCATCCAACTTTGTATAATTAGGGTAGGTTTTGGTAATATGCTCCAAAATGGAAGTATAGTCCCATTTGATGCTTTGAAAGGAACGCGAACCTCCGTTAAACGGCATCTCTTCCAAAAAACGAACTGAAACGGGATGGTCTTTCATTTCCTCCAGAATAGGGATGATATCCTGTTCGTTTTGTCCATCCAATACAATAAAATTGATGCGCACATGAAATCCTTCCTCGATCATCCGGAATAGATTTTCCCGAACCAAATCGTAGTTGTTACGCCGGGTAATACGCTCAAAGGTGGTCTTGTTGATGGCATCCAGACTTACATTGATGTTTTTGATGCCCAAATGCTTCAACTCATCAATATGGGGCTCGATCAGGGTTGCATTGGTGGTTACCGAAATCTCCTTTATGCCGTTCAATTCGGAAAGAAAACCGATGAGTTCCATCAAATCTTTCCGAACAAAGGGTTCACCCCCGGTTAACCTGATTTTGTCTATGCCCATCTCCACCAATAGTTGGGCTACCGATTTTAATTCTTGGGTGGTCAACAACTGCGCTTTTGGAGCAAAATTGATTCCCTCTGCGGGCATGCAGTAATTACAGCGCAGATTGCATCGGTCTGTGACCGCAAGTCTCAGGTAGTTAATTTTTCGTCCGTGATTATCTATGTGCATACCTTGATCAACCTCCACTTACGGGTGGAATGAGTGCAATTTCGTCAAATGTATTGATTTCCTTATCATCATCAGCATAGGCATTGTTTACTGCAATGGACAGCGAGGACAACTTCTCCAAATCTGGAAAGCTATTGCCCAAAAGGGAACGGAGTTCCCCTACGGTCTTGGGCCTTGTTCCACATCTAAATTCCGTTGTTGGTATGGAAAGTGAGGGGCTACCAACAATATCCTTGGTAACCCCGAACAGTAATATTTGCATATGGTCTATCCTATTAATTCTTGCTTTTTGGGTCGCAACAATTCTGGGTTCTTGGTGAAGGGCTGCTGGTATAAACGATTGCCCGTAGCCGCTTTTAGCGCATTGGCAACGGCTCCTGCCGCTGGGGGAAGTGTTGGTTCTCCCAAACCAGTGGGTGCCAAATCATTTTCAATAAAATAGGTTTCCACTTTAGGGGCATCCTTTATCCTGATCAGACGATACCTGTCAAAATTGGAAACAAGGGGTTTTCCCTTGTCAAAATTAAAATCGCCGTACATGGCATGACCAATACCATCTACAATCCCACCCTCAATCTGATTTTTTGCTCCAGTAGGGTTTACGACAATCCCGCAATCGACCACACAGGTTATCTTTTTGATAACGGGAACACCGTTTTCCACCTCAACATCGGCCACTTCGGCCACGTGGGTATTATGGCAATAGTAATTTACAAACCCCTGATGGACCTGCTTTGGCTTGGTGCCCCAACCTGATTTTTCTACCGCCGTCTCAATCACTTTGATCATCCGTTCGGGTGAGTACTGGATACGCTCATCGGCATCAACATCCACCTTTTTTAGCAGATCAATACGCATCTGGATCTTGTCCACTTCCATCAACTCCGCCAATTCATCAAAGAAACTCTGTTCGGCAAAGGCCAAGAAATTGGTATAGGGCGCACGCCATGCCCCAGTAGTAATGTTGCTCTTGTAGCTTGCCACATCAACTTGGTAATTTTCAATGGCCCCTGCCGGAAAGAAATTGGGAATCAAGCCATACATATTGGAATTAACAGCAGCCTCTTTTAAGTGATAGGCCGTTATCTTGCCATCCTTTATCCCTGCCTTGATGCGGTATTTGGTGGCCATTCTGTAGATGCCGCAATTCATATCATCGTCCCTGGAATAGACCACTTGTACCGGTTTACGGATGTTGTCGGCAATTTCTGCCACCTCTATAACAAAATCACCATACAATCTACGGCCAAAACCGCCTCCCATACGGGTCATTTCCAGTTCAATCTCTTCCTCTTTCCTATCCAACATGGCCGAAACTGCCCCTGCTTTCCATGCCGGGGTTTGAATGGGGCCCACCAAGTGTACTCTGCTATCGGTAATATTGGCATAGAAATTCATGGGTTCCATACAGCTATGCGGCAGAAAGGGTGCTTCATAGGTGCGTTCCAAAATTTCATCTGCTTCGGCAAAGGCTTTTTCAACATCCCCATCTTTCCGCATATTATTGAACTCAGTACCATCCAACAAGTCCAACAAGGCTTTATTGTGGTCCTCCGTACTTTCCATTGCAGTGTCATCTGCCCATTGGGCCTCAATGGCCTCTTTGGCCTTAAGGGCCTGCCATGTGGTTGAAGCAATGACCACAATTTTGTCTGAGGAAGAGATGATACTGGCTATGCGGGGTTGGGCCTCGATCAACTTTCTGGCCTTTTCGCCTATGGTAACCACATCCAACACACCGGGCATAGTCTTGGCTTTGGAGGCGTCAAAGGAGGTGAGTTGTTGACCAAAAGCTGGGGGACGGACAACGGCGGCATAGACCATGCCCTCCGTCTTGTAATCCAACCCGAACAAGGGTTTACCGGTTATGATTTCGTCAATGTCCACATTTTGGGCATTCTTGCCGATAATCTTATACGCTTTGGGTTCTTTTAGGGATACGTTTTCGGGGATTTCCAGTTGGGCTGCCTCAGAGACCACCTCGCCATAGGACAATGTCTCACCAGTTGGACTGGTAATCACCCCTTCATTTACAGAACATTCCGAAGCATCTATTCCCCAACGGGCCGCAGCGGCATTCACCAACATTTGCTTTGCCGTGGCTCCGGTCTGCCGTAGAGCGTCCCAGCCATGACGAATGGATTGACTGCCCCCAGCTACTTGCCGGGTATAATTCTTGGTATCCAATTTGCCCTGTACAACGTGTACATTTTTCCAGGCCACATCCAGTTCTTCCGCAATGATCATGGGCATGGATGTCTTTACTCCCTGCCCTATTTCGGGGTTGGGCGAAAAGATGGTGACCACCCCATTTTCTGCAATTTTAATAAAAGCATTAAAATCTTTGTAATCCAGTAGCGATAGATCTACCGGGGGTTCCAGGGTTACTTTGGGCTTACAGGCCTGAAACAGGTTAAACCCAATAAGCATGCCGCCACCGGCCAGACCGGTTGTCCGCATAAAAGCCCTTCTACTAACTGTTGTATGTTGTTTTGTTGCCATGTGTTTTTAGTTTTTGTGGAATGGATTAATGGGTCATCTTCTCTGCAGCTTTTTCCACGGCCTCATAAATCCGGTTGTAAGTACCACAACGGCAAATATTTCCGTGCATGGCATTCTTAATCTCCTCTTCTGTGGGATTGGGGTTCTTTTCCAGAAAGGCCGATGCCGTCATGATCTGGCCAGCTTGGCAATAGCCACATTGGGGCACATCCATTTCCTTCCAAGCTTGTTGTACAGGGTGTTCCCCAAACTCAGAAATTCCTTCTATGGTGGTGATGTCTTTGCCCTCTGCCTGTTCCAATGTCATGGTACAGCTCCGCAAGGCATTACCATCTACATGAACGGTACATGACCCACATTGACCAATTCCGCACCCATATTTGGTGCCAACAAGATCTAAGTGGTCACGCAGTACCCAGAGCAAGGGAGTGTCTGAAGCTACATCAACGGATTTTGACTCCCCATTGACAGTGATTTGATAGATAGGCATATTGTTTTCGGATTTAGTTACCCGTGGAAGTTACCAAAAAAAGGACTTGTCGCTTTTGTTTTAACCCGATGAGGACGTCATTTAACTTTTCTTTAATTGCTTTTTGATTTGGCACGATAATTTCTTGTTCAATCCTACGTTGCTATTGTAGAACTCTAAATACATGAAAATGAAGTCATCAATCAAACTCTTTTCAGTCATTCTTCTTTTATTGTTACTCCCCTCTTCCTGTGGAAATGCAGATGACGATGTAAATTTTGACCTTAACGGAAACGGATTGGGTAAAGGCCAGAAAGCAGACGACTGCCTTGGCTTTGGAGATAATGATTTGATTCTGTCCATTCAGGAACAGTTTACAAGCCTACCGGGAAAGGTATCCATTTTATTCAAAGTTTCCGATAATCTAGGTAATCCCGTGTCTGGATTAACGGCCAATCAGTTTACAATTTACGAACAGGGAAGGAATGATGATTGTTTTAACGTTATTTCCTCTTCAGAATCTTTTGCAAGAATTTCCCCCAATTCCCGAGTTTTTAGTAACAACGCCCTTTTGGTGTTAGATCTGAGCAATTCGGTATTGCAAAGCAGTCTTGATGAACTGAAGGTTGCGGCCACAAGTTTTGTCCAAAATGTGATGCCCAACCCAGAGACCGAATCGTTTCAAATGGCCATCCATTGGTTTGATGGTGAAGATGAACTTCATTTATTGAATCCCCTAACGTCATCAAATACTGAATTGACGGCAGCCATTGACGGCATTACCCCGGCCATAAGCAATGATCCCTCCACCGATTTGTACGGCGCAGTCATCAAATCCACCGATGTTGCCGAAGATTTAATTAGGGCCAGTAATAACGATGAGGTCATTGGCGCTGCATCCATCGTTATTTTTACCGATGGTACCGACCAAGCCTCAAGATATTCCGAAAATCAAGCCTTAAGAGCCGTATCCAACGCCAACGCCAACATATCGTTCTTTACCATTGGTCTGGGTTCGGAAATAGATCAAGGGGTATTGGAAGAGATTGGAAAAACAGCAAGTGCCATCGCTGCCAATGCTTCGGATTTGGAAACCACCTTTAATCAAATTTCAGCACGGGTCTCAGAGGCTGCCAATAGTTTTTATCTGTTTGAATATTGTACCCCAAAACGCGACGGTAGTGGGGAGAACAATTTGGTCATACAGCTGACCAATGGTACCCGACAGGGAGCGGTACAGACCTCTTTCCGTGCCGATGGATTTACGGGTGGCTGTGAGTGATTTTTCTTTGCCTTACTGAAGCTGTGGAGTGTATTTACCGCTTCATTTCTTATATTGGGCTGTAAATTCCACATCAAATGAAAAAGTTACTGTTTTTTGTCTTTACCGTGCTGATAGGCAATATCCTATGCGCACAGAATACCCACCCGTTGGAAGGGCGTTGGGATTTGGAAATGGAGTTTAATGGAAAAACCGTGCCTTCTTGGTTGGAGGTACGCCATTCGGGTCATGAAACCTTGGTAGGGCGTTTTGTATTTGCCTTTGGCAGTGCACGACCCATAGCCGAAGTCAGAACACATGGGGATAGGTTCAGTTTCAGTATTCCCCGGCAATGGGAACCCGAGGGAAATTCCATGGATTTTTATGGGGAATTGATTGATGGAAAACTGACAGGAACGTTAGTATACACGGATGGCGGCATTTTGCACTGGACGGGGGTACCGGCCCCAAAGCTTCCCTATACGGAGAACCCCAAATGGGGTAAACCCATCGATTTGTTCAATGGAAAAAATCTGGAGGGATGGCATACCGATAGGAGCGAAAACCAATGGATGGTGAATGATGGGGTGTTGATCAACCCAACGTCTGGGGCCAATTTGATCAGTGACCAAAAATTCACCGATTTTAAGGCAGATATCGAGTTTAAATTCCCAAAGGGGAGCAATAGCGGTATTTATCTTCGGGGACGTTATGAAGTTCAGATTGCGGACAATTACGGACTTGAACCTATGGATATCTATTTTGGTGGAGTCTACGGTTTTTTGGAACCCAATGAGAATGCCGCGAATCCTGCGGGGGAATGGCAACGATACCAAATTACCTTGATTGGAAGTCGGGTAACCATTATCGCCAATGAAAAAAAAATCATTTCGGACCAAACCATTCCCGGGATTACGGGAGGAGCATTGGACAGCAAGGAGGGAGAACCCGGTTCTTTTATGGTCCAAGGGGACCACGGTCCCGTTGCGTTTAGAAAGTTTGTGGTGACCCCAATAAAAAACTAGCGAGACATTATCTTGGTATGACTTGTACAATGGGTCGTAGCACGATGTTCCGCCAACGAACCTTGATGCCGCCACCGTCATGGATCTGAAGGGCAATGGCACCTTTGCCCTGCCCAATTTTTTCATCGTCAAGGTTGATCATTTCAACACCATTGAGCCAAGTAGTCACGGCTGATTCCATAACCCGTATCTTTAGGGTGTTCCACTCCCCCATTTTTAAATTGTTGTCCTTTTCGGGTTCGGGTTGGATCAACCAACCACGACCGTAAGATTCATAAATACCTGCGGTAGCTTTACCGGGAGGGGCAACCTCTACCTGCCAGCCCGTAACTTTGGTTCCCTCAAAGGTAGAACGGAAAAACACACCACTGTTGCCATCCGCTTCCTGTTTAAATTCTAAGGTCAGTTCAAAATTATCGTAGAATTTTTCAGTGGATAAATAGCCGTATTCCGCTTTGGGGCCACTTTCACAGATCAATTCCCCATTCTCAACGTACCATTTTTCCTCCCCATGCTTGGTCCAGCCGTCCAAGTCCTTGCCGTTGAATAAATTAATTTCTTGTGCCGATAACATCTGGAAAAAGAGCAGCACAATTGTTGGTATGATTGCTATGTTTTTCATGGTGTAGGATTAACGAATTAAGAGGAGGAATATTATCTTATGATCAGGGCATTGCCAAAATTTTGGTTTGCTATGGGTTGGTCAACAACCCGTTTTTCTATACTATATGATGTGAACATCCCACCAGAAAAAAAGTATCCCATTCCTTACGATCATATTTTTAAATCCAAATGATTACAGTTACTTTAGTGAAATAAGTTACCATAAAATATTCGGCTATGAAATGGTTCAAGCGTATTCTCTTGCTGCTCTTGGTTGTTGTGGCGGTCATCTTTTATTTCAACTATCAGAAGTTGACCATGATTTCTGGCTATGCCTCCAAATATATGGCCTCACAAGTTTTCTTGGCCAATAGGACAGCGGCTTCTGTCAACCAAAATGACCTGAAGGCCCCTTTGATCGAGTTGGCCACTACCGAAGTGGATCCATCCACGAAATCTGCCGAAGCGGATGTCTATGGGCTCATGGGTCGAAAGGCTGTTTACCGGGAAGGGTTGGGAGCCGTTTTGGTCAATGATGATTATGATGAAATGACAGCCTATGTAACTCCCCATAGAATGCAACGTTTTGATTCCATTCCCTATCCCTTTGGGCATCTTCCCCATAAGGATACCCTTTTTCCTGAAATTGATTACAATAAATTGGGCAAAGCGGTTTCCTTGCCATTTGCCAACAATGAGTTCCAAAAAACCCGAACCCTTTTGGTTTTGTACAAGGGCCATCTATTGCATGAAAACTATGTGGATGGTTTTACCAAGGACACCCCTATATTAGGCTGGTCTATGACCAAAAGTATCTTGGCGACCTGTTTTGGTATCATGCAAAACCAAGGAAAGATTGATGTTTCTTGGGAAGCTCCTATTGTGGAATGGAAGGATGACGAACGAAAGAACATCACCTTAAACCATTTATTGCGCATGCAAAGTGGTCTGGAATGGGAAGAGGATTACAGCACCATTTCCGATGTGACCAAAATGCTCTTTCTGGATGCTGATATGACTTTGGCCCAAAAGGAGAAAGAAGCCATTGCCAAACCAATAGAGGTATGGAATTATTCTTCTGGGACCACCAATTTGTTGTCTGGCATATTGCGACAGCAATTCAGGGCCCATCAAGCGTATTTGGATTATCCCTACAGTGCCCTGTTGGATAAAATAGGGGCCCATAGTTTCTTGTTGGAGACCGATATGGCCGGCAATTATGTGGGTTCCTCCTATGGATGGGCCAGTACTAGGGATTGGGCAAGATTGGGACAGTTGTACCTGAACAGGGGCAACTGGAACGGGGAGCAATTGTTTGCCCCGGAATGGGTGGATTACATTACCAAGCCCACAGAAAAATCGGACGGAACGTATGGCGCCCACTTTTGGTTGAATTCCCAAGACAGTTACCCCGATGTGCCCAAAGACCTTTTTTCCATGAACGGGCATGAAGGGCAATATGTCTTTATGATTCCGTCAAAGGATTTGGTGGTGGTAAGGACAGGTCTGGCAGAAAACCCCGATTTTGATATCAATGGCTTCCTATGGGCACTCACAGATGCCATCAATTAGGTTTTTGATAAGTCAACATCCTAATTCTTCTTTCGGCTCAGAAATCATTTTTGATCAAGAGCTTTTCTTTCCCTAATCAAAATTAGAAGTATTCTCGATTCTAAAACACTCTTTATTAGGTTGTTTCATTTTTAGGCTCCACTGATATTGTATGTCCTAAATCGAAAATTTCCCAAGCCATACTGTGGATAACATCTTTTTGGCATAAAAAAGAATAGGATAAATCTTCCCGTTATCAACAATTTGGACCATAAATCCGATGAAACGTATCATAAATTCATCACATGACATCAATTTTGCCTTGGTTCACAACAATAATTTCAATTTCGGGAACCGTGGGGGTACTTTTATGATGTAATAATAAAGCAAGTAAATTTTTTCATTTTCATATAGTGTTCTCGTGAAAGGGGCCTTGATCGTAAGACGAGGCTCTTTTTTTATGGAATCCATTTATTCTTTCCAAAATTGGGCTTCCGTTTTTCCAAGAAAGCATTTCTTCCCTCAATGGCCTCATCGGTCATATAGGCCAATCGGGTAGCCTCACCGGCAAACACCTGTTGTCCCACCATGCCGTCATCGGTAAGGTTCATGGCAAACTTGAGCATCTTAATGGATGTCGGGGATTTTTCCAAAACCTCCCGGGCCCATTCATAAGCCGTATCTTCCAATATTTCATGGGGTACAACGGCATTCACCATCCCCATTTCATAGGCTTCCTGGGCTGAGTAATTACGTCCCAAAAAGAAAATTTCACGTGCTTTTTTTTGCCCCACCATTTTGGCAAGGTATGCCGAGCCATAGCCTCCATCAAAACTGGTAACATCGGCATCGGTCTGCTTAAAGATAGCGTGTTCCTTACTGGCCAAGGTGATGTCGCAGACCACATGCAGACTATGGCCCCCACCCACGGCCCAACCGGGCACCACGGCAATGACCACCTTGGGCATAAACCGGATCAATCGCTGCACTTCCAGGATGTTGAGGCGATGGTAGCCATCGTCCCCCACATAGCCTTGGTGTCCCCTAGCCTTCTGGTCGCCACCGCTGCAAAAGGCCCAACCCCCATCTTTGGGCGATGGTCCCTCGCCAGAAAGCAGTACCACGCCAATGGAGGTATCTTCCTGGGCATCATAAAAAGCCTTATAAAGTTCACTGGTGGTCTTTGGCCTAAACGCATTGCGTACTTCTGGACGGTTAAAGGCAATACGGGCCACCCCATCACATTTTTTATAGGTAATATCATCAAACTCCAGGGCAGTCTGCCAGTTGGGTGTTTTCATAGTTTAAAAATTTGAGTGAAATTAGTGTTTTTTGTCATTTTATCGTGTCTCCCGACGGTTTGCGAAGGGATGATAAGGAGAAGAATGTCATTTATGACAAAAAACTATTCCAGTAATCGATTTAAAAGATTTCTGGTTTCTTCAAAAGAAGGTCTTGGTGCTTCAGAGTCAACAATATTACCTTCAGGGTCAATCAAGATAAAACGCGGGATGGAGTTTACAGCGTAGGCATCCATAAACTCACTATCAAATGAATTGTCTGCAAAAAGCTGAACACCACCCAATTGTTCGTTTGTAATCATCTGTCTCCACATAGATTTAGATTCTTCCTTATCAACCGAGATGCTCACAAAAACAATGTTTTTGTCATGATAAATAGTTTCTAATTGCTTTAAATAGGGTACTTGTTTTATACAAGGCGCACACCATGTAGCCCAAATATCGAGATAGACATATTTTCCTTTTAAATCACCCAAGCTAACAATTTCTCCATCCACAGTTTCATAACTAAATCCCGGAGAAGCATCTCCTTTCTTTAAACTTTGGAACTTAAGCACCTCATTATATTGTTTTTCGGCTGCTTCAATAAAAGGTTTGTGTGTGGTAACCATTTTTATTAAATCAAGGTAATCTTTCCCTCGTTCTTTATGGGAAGATATTTTTGAATAAAATCCATTTATTAAACTGATTGCAATATCTTTTGAAGGAACTTCACGAAGAATACCCAACATTTCATCTACATTCGGAGCGGCATCTATTCGCTTGCTCCAAACAGAATTAACAAGATAACGATAGAATGGCTGCTTTTTATAATCGTTTTCATTGTTTAAATCTACATCCTTAATGGGAGCATAAAAATCTTCTGGAGGAGACACCTCACCGCCTAGATAAAATTTATAACTGGATGTATAATTCTGAATACTAAGAAGGCGTTCGTACTCCAAGGATTTTTTTTCTGCTATAACAAAAAAATCCTCAACGTCATATTCAGATAATATAGAAATATAGGTTTTTTTGACTTTCTGTATGTTCTTGAGATACAGACTGTAATCTTTACTGTAAAACGATTCTAAATCTTTAGTGATTTGGGAACCCACTTTAGATTTCTTGACCAGATAATTGTTACGAGCAGAACCTTTTTCATTAAAAACAAGTGTATTCTCAAAGTCTTTCGCGTCAAAAATTAAGGTGAGATGATCTTTGGGATAAAGATAGATATAGGCTGTATTGCGACCATATTTAAGAAGATAGTACCCATCTTCAACTTTGGCGGACATTTTGAAATTCCCATTTGCATCAAGCTCTGATGAAATTAACTTTTGATCATTAAGGTAAGTGATTATTATAGTAGTTGATGAGTAGTTTTGTACTTGTCCCGAAACAACTATTTTTCCTGACTTGGCAAATAATGATAAAGTAATAAATAGAGCTAAAAACGTGTTAATGGTCCTTTTCATGTTTTGCATAGTTTGATTAGTTGAAAGTAAACATAATAAGCCAAATCAATCATTACAGACAGCCATTTTTTTGATAAAATAGGTATCTGTTTTTTATTGATTTTCAACCTTGAATTCAATTACAATTTTCCCCTAACTTACCTTCACAAAGTTTTATCTCCCTGCCAAAAATCAGTTTTTCTGATGTAGAAACAACATACTTTCACCATTTATACTGGATTTAGTACTTTCCCCACGTTTATGAAAAAACGGCTAAAAATCCTTCCAATATGGCTTCTGGCACTTATGGTTTTCTTGGGTGCCCTAGGGTTATATTTGGTGTTTAAACCCCAAGAAAAGGGAGATTTGATTCCTGTCGGGGAATTTGAGACTAAGACTACAGCCCAGTTTGTGGGCAGGGCCCAATGTGTGCAATGCCATCAACAGGAATATAAGGATTGGGAAGGATCCCATCATGACCGTGCCATGGACCATGCTATTGTCGAGACCGTTTTGGGCAACTTTAATGACCAATCACTGGAATACAATGGCATGGAACACAGGCTCTATAAAAAAGATAATCACTTTTATGCCTATACCGATGGGCCAAATGGCCAAATGAAAGCATTTGAAATCAAGTACGTCTTTGGGTTTTACCCCTTGCAACAATATTTGGTGGAATTTGATGGCGGAAGGCTACAGACCCTGCCCCTGACCTGGGACGATGTAAAAAAAGAATGGTACCATATGGCCGCGTTGGTGTATAAAGACGAGATCATTGAACATACCAATTGGTTGCATTGGACCAACCAGGCCCAAAACTGGAACAGTATGTGTGCCGATTGCCATTCCACCAACCTAATCAAGGGATATGACCCTCAAACCGACAGCTACCAAACCACTTGGAGCGAGATGGATGTAAGTTGTGAAGCGTGCCATGGGCCAGCCTCAAACCATGTGGAATGGGCTTCAAAAGCTCCATTCGAACAAGCGGAATATGAAAAATACGGCTTAACGGTGATGACCAGTGGCATCAACAACCAACAATTTGTAGACCTCTGTGCCCGCTGCCACACCCGTCGTGGTACCATTGCCGATTTTGACCATAGCGCCGATATCTACGACCATATGCAGCCCAGCCTTCCCACAGGGGAGTTTTACCACATAGATGGACAGATTTTGGATGAAGATTATGTGTACGGTTCCTTCACACAGAGTAAAATGTACAAACACAAGGTGCAGTGCAACAACTGTCATAACGTACACAGTACAAAACTCCTTTTTAAAGATAACCGGCTGTGCACCCAATGTCACCAAGCCTCGGACTATGATACCCCATCCCACCATTTTCACAAGACCGAAGGAGAGTCCGGAAAGGGACTGGTAGCCGCGGATGGCGTTCACTTTGGGGTGGGCGATGGGGCCAAATGTGTTAATTGCCACATGCCCGCCCAATTTTATATGGGGATTGATTACCGTAGTGACCATAGCATGCGGATTCCCAGACCCGACCTAACCCAAGCTTTGGGTACACCCAATGCCTGCAATCAATGCCATGCCGATAAATCGACCCAATGGGCTATCCATCAGGTGAACCAGTGGTATGGTCCGGAGCGGGAGGTACATTATGGTATGGTTTTTCAGCAGGCTGCGGAACAACAACCGGAAGCCTTTGAAAAATTGGTCCAAATCTATAGGGACACAACACATACGGAAGTGGTTAAGGCCGTGGCCATTCACTATTTAGGGGTGAATTACCAAGACAGGGCAAAGAACCTACTCCTCCAGGCCACACAGCATAACAATCGGCATATCGCATACAATGCCCTCGTAAACTTGATGCTGGACGATGAAAGTTCTTTTCAAAGGATTTTACAGTTGCTGGAAGGGCCTTCAAAAGCAATCCGTACCACTGCTGCCCAAAAACTCATCGGAATGCCACAGGAACAAATCCCCGTGGCAAATCGGGAAGCCTTTACAAAGGCACAGCAGGAATATCTGGAGACTTTGGAATATAATGGGGATTTCCCTACGGGAAAATTCAACTTGGGCAATTATTATTACAATATAGGAGAGGTCGCCAAGGCCGAACAGTTATATACCGATGCGTTGCGACAAGACAAGGAATTGCACGCCATAAAGGTCAATCTGGCCTTGTTGTACAATGCCAAGGGGGAATTGGATAAGACCGATGCCTTTTTTAAGAACTACCTTAACTATGTGCCCCATGATGGTGAGACCTTGTTCATGTACGGTTTGTTCCTTTCCGAACGACAACAGTACGATGCATCGTTGAAAACCCTCATAAAAGCCGAGGAACATGCCCCTGACAATGCCCGAATTCCGTACAATATTGCCATGCTGTACGATTTTAAGAACAATCCAATACAAGCTGAAGATTATTTAAAAAAAGCCATTGCCATAAGCCCTGAAGATGTGAGCCTGTACAATGCCCTACTCAATAGGTATACCAAATATGGGGAAACACAAAAAGCCAAAGCATTGGTCCAAGAGATGTTACAAAAGTTTCCCGACCTTGAAAACAATGCCAATCTGAAAAATATACTTGGACAGCTTCCATAGCTATTGGATATGAACATGCCATTGGGGCATTTAAGAATTTTTAACGAACTTAAACAACTGAATAAACAACTAAATAAATAACCAATGAAACATCTTTTTTTCGCCCTTTTATGCTGTTCAATCATGTTGAACGCACAGACCTACGAATTTGAAACAACCCTAGATTTAGAGGCAACGCCCGTTTTAAGCCAGGGAAGAACAGGCACCTGCTGGAGCTTTAGCAGTACTTCTTTTCTGGAGTCGGAAATTATTCGCCTTACAGGAAAAACCATCGACCTATCCGAACTGTATACGGTAAAGAAAACGTATCCCGCCAAGATGGAAAACTTCATCATGCGCCAAGGTAAGGCCCAGTTAAGTCAAGGAGGCCTTGCCCATGATGTCCTTAATTCGGTTAAGAAATACGGCTTGGTCCCACAAGAGGCCTATTCCGGTCTTGTGGGTGGGGCACAAAAGCACAACCACAGTGAACTCATGGCTGTTATCTCATCAGTTGCCGATACCTACATAAGCAACCCATCGGGCAGGTTGAGCCAAAAATGGCGAACCGTTACCGATGCCATTTTAGATATTTATTTGGGTGATGATGAAGAGCAGTTTATGTTTGAGGGCAAATCCTATACGCCCCAATCGTTTTTGGAAATGACCAAGCTCAAGGTAGATGATTATGTATCGCTCACATCGTTTACCCATCAACCATTTTATTCCAACTTCATCTTAACCATTCCAGACAACTGGAGCAATGGCAGTTTTTACAACCTACCCTTGGATGAATTCATGTCGGTAATCGATAATGCCCTTGAAAAGGGGTTTACCGTAGCCCTGGACTGTGATGTAAGTGAGAAGACCTTTTCCAGTAAAAGTGGGGTTGCCGTCATTCCTAAAAATACTGCGGATAAGAAAAAGGCACTCACCGAAATCGTACCCGAAAAGCAGGTCGACCAAACTTTTAGGCAGCAAGAATTTGAAAGTTATGCCACCACGGACGACCATCTGATGCACATTACCGGTGTGTTGAAGGATCAAAACGGAAACAAATATTACAAGGTGAAGAACAGTTGGGGGACGGATGAAAATAGGACCACACACAATGGCTATGTATATTTTAGTGAAGCTTACATGAGGTTAAAAACCATAAGCATTACCATCCATAAAGATGCACTGCCCAAGGATGTAAGGAATGAATTGAAATTGTAACCCGCAGGGGTTACAGTTCCTTCTTATCCAATTATTAGGACGGTAGGTCATTGCCCACCGCTACAAGAAATGACAAAAGTTAAACGATTGGCCCATAACTCTTTTGGGTCTTGAAATATTTATCGTAATATTGCAATATAGATATATAAAGTGATGGGAGTATCCAAAACAGAATATTTTACAGCGCAGCAAAACCATATATCCCATATGGCAAAAGCACTTGGCCATCCGGCACGAGTAGCCATTATTGAGTATCTGACCCGTGTAGATGCCTGTATTTGCGGAGATATTGTAAACGAATTGCCATTGGCACAGCCTACGGTCTCACAACATTTAAGGGAACTGAAAAATGCCGGCTTGATCAAGGGAAATATTGAAGGGAATGCCATTTGTTACTGCGTGGACAAGAACACCCTTGAAACATTGCTACACTATATCGCCCAATTAACGCAAAAAATATCCCACAAATAATTTCCAATAAAATAATATACCCGATGGAAAATAACGAACAAATCAAGGAAATGGTAAAGCAAAAATATAGTGAGATTGCTTTACAGGGCCAGCAAAAGCAAGAAGCATCGTGTGGTAGTGGCGGATGCTGTGGCACCGAGGTGTACAACATAATGAATGATGAGTACGAACATCTGGAAGGCTACAATGCAGATGCCGATTTAAAGCTGGGCTGTGGATTGCCCACGGAGTTTGCCAAAATAAGCAAGGGGAACACCGTTGTGGATCTAGGCAGCGGAGCGGGCAACGATTGTTTTGTGGCAAGGCACGAAACAGGCGAAACAGGAAAGGTGATCGGCATAGATTTTTCTGAAGCAATGCTGGAAAAAGCAAGGGCAAATGCCGAAAAATTGGGGTATAACAACACGGAATTTAGATTGGGCGATATTGAAAACATACCAATCTCCGAAAATGTAGCCGATGTAGTGGTAAGTAATTGTGTCATGAATCTGGTTCCAGACAAGCCCAAAGCCTTTGGCGAAGTGTACCGCATCTTAAAAAATGGGGGCCATTTCAGTATTTCGGATATAGTGCTCGTGGGTGACCTGCCCGAAAGAATTAAAAACGCCGCTGAAATGTATGCCGGTTGTGTGGCCAGTGCCATAAAAAAGAAGGATTACCTACAGATCATAAAGGATGCAGGGTTTAAGAACATTACCCTACAAAAAGAAAAACTGATCGTGATTCCCGATGAAATTTTGAAGAATTACCTTGATGATACGGAGATGGAACTGTACCATTCAAACAAAAACATCATTTACAGCATCACGGTCTACGGAGAGAAACCATCGGGCTGTTGTGGCCCCGATTGTTGTTGATGTTTGTTTTTCTCTTCAATCCATTTGCCCATATACTTGGTGGCGGCCATGGTCTGGTGCTGCAGCATTGCCCCGGTAAAGTTCTTGCTTCTATGTGCCGTTAAACCATGTTCCAACTTTTTCAACCTTTCAAAAAATAATCTTTCAAGGTTGTTTTTTGAGTATAATGTGTTGATCAGTTGAATGCCTTTCTGTTGTGCACTGGACCATTCCGATTGATCGGTATGGAGTTCAACCGCCCGTTGGGCAAAATCCTTGGGCCCATAGGCTATTTTTCCTGCCCAATCCAATGCACCGGCCATTCCCTCGGCCCCAAGGGAGGTGGTCACGTTTGGGGTGCCACATTGCATGGCCAAGCTCAGTTTTCCCTTGATTCCCGCTCCAAATCGTAACGGGGCCAGCACTACCCTGGCTTTTTTTATTTTGGCCTCCAAGTTGTCAATCCATCCATGTACAAAAAAACCATCTTTTTCATCGTGTAATTGGGTGATTGATGAAGGTAAATACGCTCCATAAACATGAAGGTTTGCTTTGGGCAACTGTTTTCGGACCAAGGGCCAGATTTCTTTTTTCATGTGGATGATGGAATCGACATTGGGGGCATGTTTTCCATTTCCGAAGGTGATAAAATCCGTACGCTCTTCAAAAGAAGGCCATTTTTTTGTGGTGGCTTCATCTATTTCATCCAACATAAAAGGCAAATGCATCAATAGATACTTTGGCAGTTGCAGCTCCTTTTCCAGCAATTCCATTTCATGTGTTGAGACCATCAAACTCAAGTCCGATCGGTAAATGCTGGCCATTTCCCGTTTCGTCTTGTCCTCACACAACCACTTTTCAGAGCTAAACCCCCTACCCTTTTTTACACATTGTTCCCGGTACTCCCTAAGGGAATGCAGATCTTCGGTGTTCAATACCCTAATCGTATTGGGGCAGGCTTTGGCCACCCGCCATCCAAACTGTTCCTCGACCATAAATCGGTCAAAAATGACGATGTCAGGATTCCATTCTTTGACCCACCCATCAAAACGGGAATCATTGAGCAAAATAGGCTGTTCCTTCACCCCTATTTTGGTCAAATCCATGGAATGCGGTGTTTTTACCGCGGTTGAAGCAAAGGTGATGTGGTAGTGCTGTTGGGCAAAAACTTGCAGCAATTGCAGCATACGCATGCCCGCAGCCGTAGTTTTCGGTTCAGGCCACACATGCCCTATGACCAAAAGTCTATCCATTACATGAGTTGGGCAAATTTCTTTGAAATGCTGGAACGTAATTTTCGTTCATAGTCCTCCTCCAACCACTCCTTGTAGTTTTTGGTGTTGTTCATGATGCAGTAGGAATATTGACGCACCCTAAAGGAGATTTCTTCCTTGAGTTCCTTGGCCAAAATACGGGCATCAAAGACATCCTCGCTGTTCTCCACACAGATTTGGGCATGCTGCTCTATACTGCGCTCGAGGACCAGTTTTGACTTTTTTCCTTCGGCAAAGACTTTTTTGTATTCCTCCTTGACATCAAAATGGATAATCTCGGATTTGTTGAACTTTGCCTTGAGTTCATCGGGCATTTCATAGACAAAATCCCGTTCTATATCCTCATCGTTTTTGATGTTCTCCAAATAAAAATCGGGGAAGTGGAAAATTTCCTGCCAGTCTATGGGTTCGTTCCAAGGCCCAAAACGGGCTATGTTGTTGCCCAGGTCAATGACATTGAAATCATCCTTGTTGGGCAATATACGTGACCCCCGGCCTATCATCTGAAAATAGAGGGTCAATGAACGGGTTGCCCTATTCAAAATAATGGATTTAACAGAGGGTTCGTCAAAACCGGTGGTCAAAATACTTACCGAGGTCAAAATGGCGTCTGGGGTGCTGGAAAACCAATCCAGGATCTCCCGCCTTTCGGCAGCTGAATTTCTATTGTCCAAATGCCTTACGTTATAGCCCGCCTTCTTAAAGGTTTCGTACACGTAATATGAGGTGTTGATTCCGTTATTGAAAATCAATGTCTTGGTTCCCTTGGCCACTTCTTCATAAGCAATCAGCAATTTTCCCAACATGGATTGGTTGCTGTACAGCTCGTCCGAAGATTTTACCGTATAATCACCGTGCATGCCCAATTTCAGACTTCGTAGGCTTACATCGTAATTGTAGAGGTTTGCATTTGCCAAGAACCCTTTTTCGATCAGGGATTTGATGGAATTGCCAACAATCAACTTTTTATAGTGGTCCTTCATGGGCAATTTAATATTGGAACTCAAGGGGGTTGCCGTTACGCCCAATATGGTCGATTCCTTAAAATACTTGAAGAGTTTCCTAAAGGAATTGTAATGGGCCTCGTCTATGATGACCAGCCCAATATCCTTGATGACCACTTTTTCTTCCTGGAGTCTGTTGTTCAGGGTCTCTACCATGGCCACAAAGCACTTAAACTCATCCTGGTCTATGTGTTCCTTGACATCACTATTGATGATTTTATTGCTTACCCCAAAGCCGTGCAGCATTTTGGAGGTCTGGGCACTTAGTTCAATCCGATGGGTAAGGACCACTACCTTTTTTCCCGTTTCCTCAATGAATCTTCGGGTAATCTCAGAAAAAATAACCGTTTTACCGCCACCCGTGGGGAGTTGGTATAGGATATTCCCCCCTTGTTCCATGCTGTACAATTCCTTAAAGATCCGTTCCAAATCTTCATGCTGGTAATCGTAAAGGCTCTTTTTTACGGTTGTTTTTTGAACTTCCAAAAAGGATAAAATTTGGGTTTAGTGATTTAAAGTCAACCTTGCAAAATTATGGGATTTATCAGTTGGGTGGAAAACAGCTGCCATAGAAAAAATCAATATTCTATCAACAATTCAAAATCATGCGCAGGCAGTGGCGGGTACGCCTCTCATAAAATTTGTAAAACTAATGTCTTGTATCCTTGGATTTTGAATAATAAAAATGTAATATGAAAGCTTAGAGTTTAACCATCAAATATTCCTTCATGAGGCAACTAAAAATTGTAAAGCAAGTTACCAATCGCGAATCAAAATCCCTGGACAAATACCTGCAGGACATTAGTAAAATTGAATTGATAACAGCTCAGGAAGAGGTTGAACTGGCACAGCGGATCAGAAAGGGGGACCATCTTGCCTTGGAGCGACTGACCAATGCTAATCTTAGATTTGTGGTATCAGTTGCCAAGCAATATCAGAACCAAGGGCTAAAGCTTTCAGATTTGATCAATGAAGGAAATGTAGGATTGGTGAAAGCAGCCAAAAGGTTTGATGAGACACGTGGTTTTAAATTCATTTCATATGCAGTTTGGTGGATCAGGCAATCCATTCTCCAAGCTTTGGCAGAACATTCGAGGGTGGTTCGCCTACCGTTGAACAAAATTGGAAGCATTAACAAGATAAAAAGGACATTTTCGTACTTGGAGCAGGCCCATGAGCGCCCCCCTTCTGCAGAAGAGATAGCCAAGGAACTGGATATGACCATTGCCGAGGTGCAATTGTCCATAAAGAATACGGGAAGGCACGTTTCCATGGATGCACCCCTAAAGGAAGGCGAGGATTCCAATCTTTACGATGTAATGCGCGCCCATGAATCTCCCGTACCCGATCGAGGGCTGATGCACCAATCGTTGACCACAGAAATAAACCGGGCTTTGGATACGCTTTCCCCCAGAGAGGCCGATGTGGTGCGTTTGTATTATGGTATTGGGGAATGCCCCTCGATGACCTTGGAAGAAATAGGATCCACCTTTGATCTTACCCGGGAGCGTGTTCGGCAGATACGAGAAAAAGCCATTAGAAAGTTAAGGCACAGTTCCAAAAGTAAAATCCTAAAGATGTATTTAGGTTAAAAAAAGGGGGGCTTTGATCAAAGCCCCCCTTTTTTTTGATAACACAAAAACTTAAGAACAATTAAGTTGGTTAATATCGTAATTGTTCAAAATTCGGTTTAAATTTTGAACAAAATCCACATAGGCGGTGTTTTCATTGTTTTGACTCTCCATAGCTGCTGGTTTTGATTTGTTAGATTTATAAATAATCCAATTCTGCCAGTTCATTGAGACTTAAAATCTCATTTAATTCCTGTAAAAAGGCAAGATACTCCTCGCCGTAAGTATCATATAACATAGTTGGGTAGATTAAGATTTTGTTCGGGTCCATTCTTATAACGTAAACTTAAAGGAATAGTTGCCGGTATTCAATTAAATGTGGTGAAGTAAGGCCATTTTGTTGCAAAGCATCTGGGTGTGGTTGTAAGAAATAATGTACAATTTGAATATGAACGGAAACAAGTGGCATTGGAAAAGAAATGATGTGCTTAGGCATGTCATTCTTTGGACGGATCTAATTCAAACGTTGGGGTGACGGAACCATTGGAGGAGGCATCACCAATTCCTATTTCCTCGTAGAGGGAGAAAAGCTCCACGGGAATCCTGTCATCCCCTACAGCCGCTTCCTGCTGTGCAAGGTCTGGCATTTGTTTGTGCTTATGGGTCTTGAGGATGTGGTTTTTGGTTTTTTGAACAACATATAGAAGCTTTACATCTTCCTTTAGCAACAAACTATCCAAAAAGGGAATTTCCTTTAAATCGCCCACATCTTTCATTTCTGCCAATAGTATTTTTTTGGAATCAAAGTCAGATGCATAGTGGTAAAGCCGACAAAAAATGCTATGTTCACTTTCAGGCAGAACAAAGGAATTTTCCATTTTCAAATTGGTTTAGGGTTACTCATATTTCTTTAACGCTCCCAGTTTCTCCTGTATTTGGGCATCAATAATAGGGTAAAGCTCTACAAACTGTTGGTACAGTTCCTCTAGAACAGTCAAGTCTTTGGTGGTTTTGGAGACCAAGGACAATTGCTTGCATAGTTGAACACATTTATCCGCTTGCAACATTTTTAGACTAGATTTGATTTTGTTTGAGGCAAAATCAATCCCCTGATAATTTCTACTTTGCAGATATATTTTTATTTTTCCCAAAAATTCAAGGATGTTGCCCCTGAACAACCGTAACAATTCTTCTAGAAGTTCCATTTGCCCCATACACTCCCCATAAATGGGGTCTAGATCGATCAAGGCTTCCTTTTTTAGGGGCTTTAATTGGATAACCCCATTACGCTCTGGTTCGTTGTATTGGGGCCCACGGTGCTTCTCTTCTAGGTGCAATTGGACTTTGTTCATCAATTCCATTGGATTGTAGGGTTTTAAAATGAAATCATCAATTCCTATCTCTTCACATCGAATCCTGTCCGTTGTGGTAAAATCTGCTGAAATGGCTATGAGAGGCACGTTATTGATGCGCTCTGATGGGTGGTTCCTTATTTTTTGGGCAATCTCAAAGCCATCAAAGACAGGGATGCCAAGATCTAAAATCACCAGATCAATACCACCTTCTTCAAGAACATGCATGCCTTCTACCCCATTTTCTACAATCTTGGCCATACATCCCCATGAGTCCAATTGGGTTTGTAACAATCGTTGACTAAGGGCGTTTTCCTCCATGACCAGCACTTGGGCTTCTTTGGGCAAGGAATGGCCATTGCTTTTGGTGAGAGGCTCAATAACACTCTGAGGCTTGGCGTTATGTATTTTATAGGGTAGTTCAAAAATGACTGTTGTTCCTTGCCCCAATTCACTTTCCAATCGTATATCGCCACCCAATTTTGTAACGATTTGCTTTACCATGCCCAAGCCAAGACCAGAACGCCCATGTTTAAGATACGTATCGGCTTCTGCTTGTTGAAAGGATTCGAAAATCTGTTTTATACGTTCATTGGCTATTCCAATACCCGTATCGGAAACAATAAATTGCAGTAGTATTTCCTTATCAATATGCTCTTTAGGTCTAACGCGTAATGAAATCTCGTCTTTTTCCACAAACTTTATGGCATTGCCCAAGAGGTTTAGCAACACTTGTGATAATTTTGAGGGATCACCGACCAGAGTGTTGGGGATGACACTGTCCACTTCGGCGACAAACTGAATGTCTTTGTCCACAATAAGGGTTTTGCAGAGAAAAGAAAGCTCATTGACCAAATTGTGAATGTTGAAGGTAACCTCCTCAAACTTCTCCTGCCCAGAAGCAAGTTTGGAAAACTCCAACAATTCATTCACCGTATTCATCAGATGGTTGGAAGCAGTAGTAAGGGCTTGGGTAATTTCCTCTTGGGCAGGATTTAGCGGGGTTTCCTTTAAAAGGTCAACAAATCCCATAATGCCATTGAGGGGTGTTCGAATGTCATGGCTTAGTTTTGCCATCATTTTAATTTCTGAAGGGTCTAGGGCAGACAAGTCAATCCCATCCTTCTCCATCACATCCTCACCAAACACCTTGGCTTCCAGTCCCTCCTTAAAATTGTTGAAGGATTTTTTTAGGACAGTAGCATCGTTCGTTTTTAATTCCTTGAACGAAAAATGCTTAAGTCCTTTTTCCAGTTTGGTCAATTGTAAAAGTAATTCCCGTGTTTCCACTGTGTCTTAGTTTATTGTCCAATCAATGCCAAGAATCAGGTTCATGGATATATAAGACCGGTATAATATCCTTAAAACTCTTTATTGCATATTCTTTTTGCAATAAATTGTTATGGATGTCTCACAATTTGTTGTAAAAAGCCCTTATTTGTATGTGAGCTTGTTCAAATGAGTTGTTAATGGGTAGGCCACCAAAACCTCCCTACAGCAGAAGAAGACCTTGTATTTTGGGACACACAAATATAATTTACCCCAAGGATGGAAGATTGGTCAGACGTTGAGGGAAAAGGTAATCCTTGATCAGATAAAATATGGCGTTTATAAGAATGGAAAACCCTTTAGCGGGTCTTGTATCAAGTACAGCTTGTTGAAGCTAAATTGAGGAAACTAATCCAGTTGTTTCTCCAATCTATCCTTAACGTACTCCACTTTGGTTTTGCCATGTGCTTTTGGATTGCCGTTTTCATCGAGGTTCACCAAGATGACATTGTCGACCGTTAAAATGGTCTCATGGGTCATCTTGTTCCGAACCTCGCAGTTTAGGTTCAGGGAACTCTTGCCAAATTTTTTGACCTCAATGCCAATTTCAATGATATCTCCCTGATGGGCCGTACTCATAAAATTGATCTCAGACATATATTTGGTGACTACTCTCTTGTTTTCCAGTTGGATGATTCCATAGATGACAGCCTGTTCATCCAGCCAAGCCAATACCTTACCAGCGAACAAGGTGCCATTGGCATTCAAATCTTCGGGTTTGACCCATTTTCTTGTGTGGAACTTCATGCTATGATTTTGTTCAAAATTACGTAAGAAATACGTTTAAAAAAGGAAGTTTGGATTACTTACCAGAGTTTTTGGAATATTGAGATCAATCCTCATTTTTTTGTTGAGATTGGCAATAAAATACGCTGATAACAAAGGGGATTCCAATTCTAGGTTCTGATGGATAAAAAAATGGATGTTCGTTAGACCCTTGTCTTTCCATAGGCAAAGGCGGTTGACCCAATCATCCAATCGTGGATAATCTGATGCGTGGTTTGCTCCCACATACCTGACAAAGGCTTCATTGTTCGTCAACCGCATATGAAGCATATCACGTCTTCCAGCAGTATCAACAATGATGTTGGCCATTTTGTTTTCCTCCAGTAGGTGATACAGTTCTTCAGCGGCTTTTTTGTCGGTAAACCAATCCGTATGCCTAAATTCTATGGCAAGGGGAAACTCTTTGGGCCAATATTCCACAAACCGCACTACCCTATCCCAATTTTTTGGGCCGAAATTGTTGTGCATTTGAAGAAAAATAGTCCCCAGTTTTTCTTTAAGGTTGCTGGCGGCGTCCAGATAGGCGTCCACATAGGGGTATGCCTTATCGTTCAATCGCCTTAAATGACTGATGTCTTCTGAGAGCTTGGGGAAGAACTTAAAATCTGCAGGTGTTTTATCATACCACTTGGCAAATTGTTCCGGAGGAAAAATCCGATAAAATGTAGCGTTGAGTTCAATGGAATTAAATTGTCTTGAATAGTATTCCAGTTCATCCTTGGTTCCCCTGGGATAGAAATTCTTTAGGTCCTGCCTGTTCCATTTGGCGCACCCCACATAAACCGCCACCTTTTTATTTGCCTTTTTTCCCGAGAGCACCACAGAGGTGTCAGGGTGGTCACTGGGCAAGGTAAAATCTATCAATTCAGGATGTTCTACTTTTCCAAACTTCATGCTGTAAATCGTGGGTTATGGGTATGCTACCCCGGCAGACAAAATTATAATAGAGGACAGTCTTTGTAACAATTTAATTACTTTTAATACTAACATGCAATTCAAAACACAAAGAAAAATGAAAACACTTAAAATTTCAATTGCACTTTTATTCTTTTTATGGGCATTGCCCAGTAGTGCGCAAACCGTTGATGAAATTCTATCCAATTATTTTGAAAACACGGGAGGTCTTGAAAACTGGAAAAACATAGAAGGGACCAAAACCACGGCAAAAATAAACCAGGGAGGTATGGAGATACCGCTCGAAATTTATCAACTGAAAGATGGTCGTCAGATGACAAAGGCAAGTGTGCAGGGGCAAGATTTCTTTCAAGGGGTTTTTGATGGGGAAACCTTGTGGAACACCAACTTTATGACGATGAAGGCAGAAAAGTCAGATGCTGAGCAAACAGCAAATTTTAAGCTTAATCTTAACGACTTTCCCAATTCATTCATAGATTATAAGGAAAAGGGCTATACGGTTGAACTGATGGGTACAGAAACCATTGATGGGGCCGAAACATTTAAGATAAAGTTGGTAAAAGAACCTTTAACGGTAGATGGGGAGAAAAAAGATGATATTTCATTTTATTTCTTCGATGTTGACAACTTTGTTCCCATAGCGATTCAATCTGAAATAAAAGAAGGCCCGGCCAAAGGTCAGATGAGTGAAGTTACAATGAGTGACTATGATGAAGTTGATGGGTTTTATTTTCCCTTTTCAATCAGTCAAGGTGTTAAAGGGGGACCATCCAGCCCCATTACAATTGAAGATATAGAGCTTAATCCCACCGTTGATGATGTATGGTTCGCTTTTCCTGAAGAAATAGTCGAAGAAAAAGAATAATACTACGCTAATCCAAGAAGGTCTCTAAAAAGTAGTCATTTCTACCGTACGGGAGAAATCTACAATTTTTATAGCGCTACTAGAACACAGTGCAGATTTCCCAATGCTTTGAAACGACATGGTTTCTGTCTTTTTAGACACCTTCTTTTTTAAACCTATTTAAAAATGAAAAAACTACTTTTTGGTATAGGAGCCTGTTGTATGTATTTGGGAATAACATCAACCCATGCACAACAGACTATGGAAAGCATTTCGGGAAAAGCGTTGTTTGGCGATATGAAGGCCAGACATATTGGTCCTGCATTGATGAGTGGGCGTATCAATGATATGGAAGTTCACCCCACAAACAGTAGAATAATCTACGCCGGCACTGCTGGCGGTGGGGTCTGGAAATCGAATGATTCGGGAACGACCTTCAATTCCATTTTTGACGATTATTGCCAATCCATAGGGGCCGTGGCCCTTGATCCAAATGACCCCGATAATGTTGTCTACGTAGGTACTGGGGAAACATGGACCAGAAACAGTGTCTCTGTGGGCGATGGCCTCTACAAATCGGTTGATGGTGGAGTCAACTGGAAAAAAATAGGGTTGGAAAAATCGGAACGCATAGCCAATATCATTGTCAATCCACAGAACTCGAACGAAGTATATGTGGCCGTTCTAGGGGCCCTATGGGGCGATAGTGAGGAACGAGGGGTATATAAGTCATTGGATGGCGGGACAACGTGGGAAAGGATACTATACATCAATCCGGGAACGGGTTGTGCCGATTTGGCCATGGACCCAACCAACCCCAATGTGTTATATGCCTCAATGTGGGAATTTAGAAGAACTGCATGGTCCTTTAATTCTGGTGGAGAGAACAGTGCATTGTACAAGTCTACCGATGCCGGTAAAACTTGGAACAAGATCCATAATGGCTTTCCTGAGGGGAAATTGGGACGATTGGCCATAGCCGTGGCCCCATCTAACCCGAACGTTCTCTATACGGTCATTGAAGCTCAAAAAAATGAGCGCAAGGGACTGTACCGTAGCAACAATGCTGGTAAAAGTTGGGAGCAACTTAACAATGACTTTGGTATCACGGTTCGGCCGTTCTATTTCTCTAGGATTGTTGTCGACCCAAAAAATGAAGACGTGGTGGTCAAAGGCGGACTTAGCGGTTCCATTTCCAGAGATGGAGGCAAGACCTTTAAGAATTTGGGTAATATGCATTCCGATATCCATGATATAGCCTTCAACATAAAGGATTCGGACATTATGTACGTGGGAACCGATGGTGGGGTCTACAGAAGCTGGGATGGCGGCAATGTCATGGAAATTGTGGAAAACCTTCCGCTTTCACAGTTTTACCATATCAGTGTGGATGATGCGAAACCCTATAATGTATACGGGGGCTTACAGGACAATGGCTCATGGTGGGGGCCTTCCTCCTCCCCTGGCGGTGTTGAGGCACGGGATTGGAACTCTGTAGGAGCCGGAGATGGTTTTAGGGTTTTGAAGCACCCAACGAAAAACATTATTTATTCAGAAATGCAAGGCGCTGAAAACGTCTGGCGGTATGATGTGGATAAGATGTTGACCAAGACCATACAACCTTTACCTGTTTCAGAAGATCAAAAATTGCGTTGGAACTGGAATGCTCCCATGGCTATTAGCACACATCAACCCGATAGGTTTTATATGGGGAGCCAGTACTTGCATAAATCTGAGGATATGGGAGACTCTTGGGATATCATTTCGCCAGACTTGACAACCAACGACCCCGCAAAACAGAATCAGGAAGACTCTGGCGGACTTTCCATGGACAATTCCGGAGCAGAAAACCATACCACAATTTTCACCATAGCAGAATCTCCTGTAGATGAAAAGGTAGTCTGGGTGGGTACCGATGATGGCAATGTACAGGTGACACAAGACGGAGGAAAGACATGGACGAACACTGTTGCCAATATTCCCGGCCTGCCCGCCAATACGTGGTGCTATCATATAGAGGCCAGTGTTTTTGGCAAGGGAACCGCTTATGCGGTTTTTGAAGGACATACCCAAAACGATGGGACTCCTTATGCCTATAAGACAACCGATTTTGGAAAAACTTGGATCAACATTATTTCTGATGATGTTGTCGGTTTTGCCAGAAACATCCAAGAAGATTATGTAAACCCAGACCTGTTGTTCTTGGGAACCGAATTTGGATTGTACATTACCATGGATGGAGGCAAGAACTGGAAGAAGTTCACCAATAATATGCCTTCCGTAGCGGTGCATTTCATCGATTTACAAAAACAGACCAATGATTTGGTGATGGGGACCCATGGTCGTGGGGTCATTATTATTGATGATATCTCGCCGCTTCGCTCCATCAATGAAGAATTATTGGGAAAGAACCTACATTTCTTTGAAACCCCACCAACCGTCATTGACGAAACCGATACTTTTTCTGGAAGTTTTGGTGGGGAGACCCAATTTGTGGGTTCCAATAAACCCAAAAGTTTATTGTTGAAATATTATTTGAAGAAGCGTCACACCTTTGGTAAGATGAAATTGGAAATTCAGGACTCCGAAGGAAATATGGTGGCAGACATTAGTCCCGGAAAATCAAAGGGCATCAATATGGTCTCTTGGGGCTACAGTCGTAAACCTCCAAAAGTAGCTACGGGCAAGACCTTTACGTTTGGTGGTTTTGCCTCACCAAAAGTACCCGCAGGGACCTATAAGGCCGTATTGACCAAAGGAAAAGAAACCTATGAGCATGAATTTGAGTTGGTCAATGATCAAAGGTCCGGACTTTCTGATGCTGACCGAAAAGAGAAGGAAGAAATCACCATGAAACTCTATGATATGTCCCAAGATTTGGCCTATATGGTGTATCAAGTCGATGAGATCATCAAGGATGCCGAGGCCAAATCCAATTCCAAAATGGTGATGAAGTTAAATGAACTTAAAAAGACGTTGGTCATAACCACTGGCGATAACTATGTAGGGGCTGCAGAACCAGAACTACGGGAAAAAATGGCATCATTGTTCTCCAGAATAGCCTCCAGTTACGACAAGCCCACACAAGCGGAGTTGGATAACCTTGCTGTAATCAGTAAACGTCATGATGCTGCCAAGGAAAGTTTTGAAAAAATCAAGACCAAATACCTTAAGAAGCAAGAGGTATCCTTTAAACCGTTTGATGACTTTATAGCGGCACAATAGCTAGTTGTTGTATCTTTTTTAACAAAAGTCGTGATACCAAATCACGGCTTTTGTTGTTTATATCATCGTTGAAAACTTAAGGTTACCTTCATATTTATACCGAAACTAGCCCGTAACTTTATCAAAACCATTCCAAAGATGGAAACACGTTCTAACCAACTCCACAGTATTCGTCCAGAGATTAGTTCCATTAAAAAAATGGCTTTGCCCGAAAGTGACGAATATTTTCAGAATGAGACGCTAAGGCCAATCATCAAGTTTCAAAACGATTTGTTCATTGCAGTTTTCAAAAATTACATCCGAAAGCATAAGAATGCTTATTACGGACTGAGCTTTGAAAACAAATCCCGGTACATTGAAAATGCCATCCAAAAGGACATCAAGTTCCGAAATTCCTTAAAGGGCATGGTCATTGGGCAATTCTCGGTAGAGGAATACCAACGGTATATTGAGAATTCCTCGGCCCTGAACAAACGGATGATGAATATGGTCATTGACCGAATCAAAGACCAAATGCTCCTACTGGAAGAAGCAATGGCGGTTTAAAATAAGCTATAGCAAAGATTCACCGTTAAGGTTAGTGGTGAGTATGGAACTCATGAGGTCAAAATAGGGTCGTATGGCCTTAAAGGACTTGTCCACCTCATGGATAAAATTATCTGACAGCACCTGTTCATCAGTAAAGTTTCTGGTAAAAATATATTGCTTTTTTCGGATGAGTTTAATTTCTGGGTGCTCTTTATCAAAGCCTTTTGGGGCCGTTTTTACTTCATCGCCCCGCAGTTCTCCCCAGATGGACTTAAAAGTTTTTTTGTTGATGATCGATTTTAATTCAGCGGCATCTGTTTCCCATTCCTTTCGAATACGCAGCAAATCGTCCTTGTTTGGGTCCCAAAACCCTGTAGCGATAAAAGTCTCCCTTGGTTTTATCCGTAGGTAATACCCCCCTCTCAATTCAGCGCCAGAACGTGAAAAAGAACCTGCAAAATGGGGTTTGTAAGGGGTCTTGTCGGCAGAAAAACGGACATCACGGTAAATCCTGAACATTTTCAGTTTTTCTATTTTATCATGTCTATCTAGGTTCTCCTTGACGGAGGCATAAAAATTTTTGACCTCGGACTCTAGGGATTTAAATCGGGTTTTTTGGGCTTGGAACCACTCCCGATTGTTGTTCAGGTTCAATTCTTTTAAAAAATCGAAGGTATCTTCTGTAATGATTTGCACTGATTAACGTTTAAATAATTGTTTTGAACTAAAGTTAACGTTTTTAAGGAGTTGAAATAGTTAATTTTAGCATGGCACACCAAACAATCTATCAAAATGGACAAGCAGCACATTATAGCTCAATTAAAATTGCACAAAAGGGAACCTTTGTTAAATTTTAACTTAAAGAGGAAAACAGAAGAATTTACTAATAAGCTGTATTACACACTTTTTGACATCAATACTTCCATCGATTATAATCTACCTTTGCTCGAATCTGATTTTAAACAATTGGTCGATTTGGCTTGTTGGAACTCTACCAAGCCTTGCGACAAGGCCTGGGAAAAATACCTTTCTAGCCTTCCAATTATCTTGGAAGAATTACATCTGGATGCAGAGGCCATCTTACATGGAGACCCAGCTTCAAAATGTATTGAAGAAGTGTATTTGGCCTATCCCGGTTTTTTTGCCGTGGCCATCTACAGATTGGCCCATGAGCTTTATCGTGAAGGTTTTCCATTGGTACCCAGATTGATGACGGAATATGCCCATAGCAAGACGGGGGTTGATATAAATCCGGGAGCCCAGATAGGTAAGTCGTTTTTTATTGACCATGCCACAGGTGTGGTTATTGGAGAGACGGCAGTTATCAAAGACCATGTAAAAATCTACCAAGGGGTCACCTTGGGTGCCCTTTATGTGGAGAAATCACTTCAGAATATAAAACGCCATCCCACTATAGAATCCAATGTTACCATTTATGCGAGTGCAACGATTTTAGGGGGTGATACGGTAATTGGAGAGAATAGTATCATCGGGGGAAATGCTTGGGTTACTTCCTCGGTGCCTGCCAATTCAAAAGTCTTCCATACTCCAGAAATTAAAATCAAATCCTTATTTAATGCCTAAACATATTTTAGATTTGATTGGGAACACTCCTTTGGTGGAATCCAAAGTGTTGAATACCAATCCCAACGTCAAGCTATATTTTAAATTGGAAGGCCAGAACCCAGGGGGCAGCGTCAAAGACCGTCCGGCTCTGAATATGATCAAAAGTGCTCTGGAACGGGGTGATATTACCAAAGACACCAAACTTATTGAGGCCACTAGTGGTAATACGGGCATTGGCTTGGCCATGATTGCCGGAATCTTTGGTTTGGAGATAGCGTTGGTCATGCCTGAAAACTCAACTGTAGAACGGGTTCAGACTATGAGGGCCTATGGAGCAAAAGTGACACTTACCCCAGCAGATATAGGAATTGAAGGGGCAAGGGATTATGTAGAAAAAAAAGTAAATACCGAAGGGTATGTGATGCTGGACCAATTTGGCAATGAAGACAATTGGAAAGCCCATTATGCCACCACCGGACCGGAAATCTGGAGGGATACCGAAGGTAAAATCACCCATTTTGTTTCCAGTATGGGGACCACGGGCACCATCACTGGTACTTCTACTTTTCTCAAAGAACAAAACCCTGAGGTTAAAATCATCGGAGCTCAACCAGAAGAAGGTTCTCGTATACCGGGAATCCGTAAATGGTCACCCGAGTATGTCCCCAGTATTTTTAATCCCTCAAAAGTGGATGACATTCTTTACGTTTCTGAAGAAGAAGCCACGGCAATGACCAGGCGCTTGGCCAAGGAGGAAGGTATTTTTGCGGGAATGAGCAGCGGCGGGGCTACAGCCATCGCATTAAGGGTTGCCAATCAGATTGATGAGGGGGTCATTGTATCCATTGTCTGTGATCGAGGGGATCGATATTTATCTTCCCCGCTGTTTGGGTCATAAAACCATAATTGCTGTCTGATTCTAAAAAGGGATATGCTACATCCTTGTATTATTGTTACGTAACAAAGTTATGGACTAAAGTTAAATTATAAGGGAAGTGTAACATAGGAAAATTCTTAAAGTCTTATAAAACAGTAACTAAACTGTTGTTTATGACCTCCCACCAAGCAAGTGCAGTCCATTTTGAACGAATCCCAATCATTGATGCCCTTAGGGGATTTGCCCTTGCAGGCATAGTAATCACCCATATGCTTGAGAATTTTGTGGCATCCGCAATACCTGCCGAAATGGCGGGAAGCATGGCTCCCAGCTTACTTGATCAACTCGTCACGGGGTTTGCAGATTTCTTGTTACGGGGCAAATTCTTTGCCCTGTTCTCTTTTCTTTTTGGACTGAGTTTTTTTATCCAAATGGATAATGGTGAGAAAAGAGGAGAATATTTTGGAGTGAGGTTTCTATGGCGGTTGGTGTTATTGTTTCTTATCGGTTTTGTTCATAGTATGTTCTATAGGGGGGATATTTTAACCCTATATGCAGGGGTTGGGGTTTTTCTGATTCCCTTTTGGAGAGTTGGCAATAAGCTTGTTTTAGCTTTATGTGCCCTAATTTTTCTTGGGATGACACGATTTGTTGTTTTTTACTGGACCAATGGCGAGGGTTTGTTTATGGATTTGGACCTATCCCCTGAGGGAGACTTCACCAAGAGCTATATTGATTTGCTCCAAAATGGAAGTATTGGGGAGGTTTTCCTTTCCAATGCCACCCAAGGTAATTCTGTAAAAGCCGAATTTCAATTTGGAATCTTTAACCGGGGGTACCTTACCTTGGCATTTTTTCTTTGCGGGATGCTCTTTGGTCGACTGGAATTCTTTAAAAATTACCTGACGGAAAAACGTTTTTTAAAACGACTTTGGATTGGGGGATTGTTGGTTTTTATTGCTGGTTTTTTTGGGACCGGGATTACTTTTATGATATTGGGTACGAACTTTGACTTAAATAGCTGGTCCTTTATGTTCGGGCTCACTTTTGTGGATATTATGAATATAGGAATGACGGGTTTGATTATAGCTTTATTCGTCATCTTCTATAAAAAACAAAAAACGGGTAGGTTTCTTCAAAGATTTATCCCCTTCGGAAAGATGGCATTGACCAATTATGTTTTTCAAAGTGTTTTGGGCACCTTTTTCTTCTTTGGATGGGGGCTTGGTTATTTGGGGAAAATACCCAACAGTATTGTTTTTCTACTGGCCATAGCGGTGATTGCCCTACAAATGTGGGCAAGCAAACATTGGCTGGCACACTTTAGGTATGGACCTCTGGAGTGGCTTTGGCGAAGTTTGACATTTTTTAGGGCATTCCCATTTAAAAAATAGGTTTAGAGCCCACTGATATAGCTACCGTAAAGATCCTTGAACTGGATTCCTTTATTAAAACGGTGCTTGCTCAATTTTTTATGGGCCACAAGCCCCCAAAGCAAAAGTTCCTTAAAGAAGTAGCGTTCATTTTTGGGGACTTCTTCCCCATACTTTTGAGCTAAGTAGTTTAACGGTTTTATGGAGTCCAACTTCTTTTGGTAGGTTTTGTCGGAATCCTCATCCAGCAGTTCAAAACCATCCTGATCAAAGAACCAAGCAATCAAATCGTCATAGGGAGTTTCGGCATCTTTTCGCTCCAGTTTCTGTATCTTGGGAAACAAGCTTGGAAAAATTGCCTTTATGGCTTCTTCCAATAAGGTTTCGGCCACAAAAGCGGCACCTTCCTGTTCGCCTTCGTACACCAATTCAACCTTTCCAGTGATGGAAGGGATAATGCCCATAAAATCACTTAGCCGAACTGTAGTATTTTCCGCCCCGGAAAAGAGCATTCTTCGCTCAGCGGCACTCAAAAGGTTTTCAAACCCGGTAATACTCATACGGGCACTCACCCCACTCTTGGCATCGACATATTCGCTGTCACGAGCTTCAAAACCTATTTGTTCCAAAACATCCAAGGCCAATTCAGGGACATGGATATGCTCGCTCTGGCGCTTGTCCAATTGGGCCTCTTGCTGGGTGATTTTTTTGGCAATCGTCAAATTCTCGGGGTAATGGGTCAAAATTTGGGAACCTATCCTGTCCTTTAACGGGGTCACAATACTCCCCCGGTTGGTATAATCTTCAGGATTGGCGGTAAACACAAAATGCACATCCAAGGGCAACCTAAGTTTAAATCCCCTAATCTGTATATCTCCTTCTTGCAGTATATTGAACAAGGCTACTTGAATTCTTGCTTGAAGATCTGGCAACTCGTTGATCACAAAAATACAACGGTTTGCTCTTGGAATCATCCCAAAATGGATGACCCTGTCATCGGCGTAACTCAACTTTAAATTGGCGGCCTTAATGGGATCCACATCACCGATCAAATCGGCTACGGTGACATCTGGAGTGGCCAGCTTCTCAAAAAAGCGCTCCTCTCGCGGCAACCAAGAAATTGGGGTATCCTCTCCTTTTTCTGCCAAAAGTTCTTTAGCGTAGCGCGATATGGGATTAAAAGGGTCGTCGTGAATCTCCGAACCCTCAATAAAGGGAATATACCCATCCAATAGCTTGACCATCAATCGGGCCAGGCGTGTCTTGGCCTGTCCCCGCAACCCCAAGAGATTAATGTTGTGGCGCGAGAGTATGGCACGCTCCAATTCAGGAATTACCGAGTTTTCATAACCCCAAATCCCTTCAAAAACCTGTTCTCCTGCCTTGATTTTTTTGATAAGGTTATCGCGTAATTCATTTTTGATGTCTTTTGGTTGATAACCCGAAGCTTTGAGTTCGCCTAATGTTTTTATGCTTTCTGTTTTCATTTTTTTTAGAATCAAGATTTAGGAAACAAGAATCAAGACGTCTATTGTCCTGGTTCATGCCTCTTGGCTCTTTAATTTAATGCTCTCTTTATTCAATCGTTAAGAGCTTTCAACTCTGCTCAAACTCCTTTAATGCTGGGTGACTGAGCGTAGTCGAAGTCACTTTATTCTCTTCTTTCTATTGTTCTCGTAATCCTCAAAAATCATTTCGCCCAAGTCCTTTAAACCAGTATAGAAGGCCTTACCCCGATTAGCTTGTGTAAATTCCCGTACAAACTGCATCAGGTAGGCGTCTTGGGCAATCATGAACGTGGTGATGGGAATGTGCAGTTTTCTGGCCTGTGCAGCCATCGTATAGCATTTCTCCACGATATACTCATCCAGCCCCACACTGTTCTTGTAATAATCTCCATTGGGCAACCGAAGGCAACTGGGTTTGCCATCGGTAATCATAAAAATTTGCTTATTGGTATTCCGCTTTCTTCTAAGCATGTCCATGGCCAATTGCAAACCTGCCACGGTATTGGTATGGTAGGGGCCTACTTTTAGATAGGGCAATTCCTTTATGGCTATGGGCCAAGCGTCATTGCCAAAGACCAAAATGTCCAAGGTGTCCTTAGGATATCTGGTAGTGATGAGTTCTGCCAAGGCCATGGCCACCATCTTGGCCGGGGTGATCCGGTCTTCCCCGTATAAGATCATGCTATGGCTAATGTCTATCATCAAGACGGTACTCATCTGTGCCTTATGTTCGGTGTCCTCGACCACCAAATCGGATTCATCTAAAGTAAAGCTTCCGATACCGTGGTTAATTTGCGCATTTTTAATGCTTTCGGTCATGGATATGTTTTCTAGGGAATCTCCGTAGCGGTATTCCCGGTACTCTCCGGAATGCTCATCACCGCGTCCCAGCTTTCCCGATTTGTGATTCCCGGAACCACTTCGTTTGATTTTTCCAAAAATCTGGTCCAAAGCACGTTTTCTGAGGAGTTGCTCCAATTTGGCGGTCATGCTGATTGTAGCAGAACGACCAGAACCTTCCTTACCATCTTGCCCATCTCCTTGTCCGTCCCCATCCTTAAATTCCTCACGGATGTAGCCTTTGCGTTTCAAGTCCTCAATAAAATCATCAATGGTATATTCCTCATCGGTAAGCCCATATTCCTCATCCAATTCCCGTAGCCAGTCTATGGCCTCGTCAAAATCTCCGGAAGTATGTGTGATGAGTTCCTGAAAAATCTCGAAAAGTTTCTCAAATGGGGTTTGATCGGGAGCTTCGTATGTGGTAAATCGAAATCCTTTTTTCAGTTTCATAGCCATTAGTAAAAATAAGCTATTCTCAATTCAGGAGAACCGAATTTAAGAAAACTTAACGCTCCATAAGTTGGAAGTTTGAAATACGGTGTACGAAATAACGAACTGATCATTTTAATGCTTCCGATTTTCCATTTCTCTATTTTTATGGGATGAAGTCAATTTTAAGGGGATTCCTCTCCACCGCCCCACTATGGAAAGAACAACAATTTGGGATTCCGCAATTTCAGTTTCCGGTTATTGCCATGGATGTGGTACAACCCACGAAAATCCCCGACAACTTAAGGTTGGGACATCAAATGGAATATGTGTTCAAGCATCTTATGGCAACATCCGAAGCATACAACGTTGTATTGAGCAACATTTTAGTTGAAGAGGGTAAAACCCGGGTTGGTGAACTGGATTTCATTTTAAGAGAAACACAGACCAAAAAATACATCCATGTAGAGCTGGCTTATAAGTTTTACATCATCAATCCAGAGATTTCTGAGCCTATCTACCGCCTGATGGGCCCCAATAAGCGTGATATGTTCTACTCAAAACTCGATAAACTTAAAGAAAAGCAATTGCCCCTTTTACATCATGATAGTCTTATGCCCTATTGGGAAACTCATGATATCAAACCCGATGAAATTCAACAGCAATGTTGCTTTAAGGCGCAGCTTTTTGAGCCTTATGGAACCAAAATGGCTTCAATAAGACCCTTAAACACCGATTGTTTGACCGGAAAATGGATTCGGTTTGATGATTTTAACACCATAGATTTTAAAGACAGCGCATACTACATCCCCACAAAACGGGAATGGACCATCCAACCACACACCAACGTGTCTTGGATGACGCATTTTGAAGCTTTGTTGGAAATCAACCTCAGAATGGTAAAAGAAAACGCCCCTATGGTTTGGATGAAACGTCCATTGGGAGAATTGGAAAAGATTTTCGTTGTTTGGTGGTAGAAAATTATCACAATGTAAAGCGGATTAATTAATGAATGGCAAGAAATCTAATTTGATGGGATTCCTTCTGGCAGCTCGTTCGTAATGATAGGAAAACAAAAAACCTCCCAGTCTGGGAGGTTTTATCAACAAGCTAAAATGCCGCTCAACGTTTAAAAATGTATCGTGTAATAAAGATTCCGTTAGGGTCGTCTTTTCCACCAGCGCTTTCCACGGCACTGGTAACAAAGACCAATTCCCACCCTTCTTCAACCATGGTGTTGATTTTTGAAGTGATCAAAGCATCATTGGCGGCAATATTCTGAAAACGGATACCTCCAAGATTAAAGAAGTTCAAGAGCTTGGTTTCCTCAAAATCCTTGACCCTGATGTCCTTTCGGTTCGATTTATTTCTGGTATTATCTTCCTGGGTCTGTACACTGGTATATTTTTGGTAGTCTTTGTTTTCATTGGCCGAAATGAGCCTAGAGCGACCTAAACCACTTGGCACTATAGATTCCACACTGGTAATGACTTTGTACTCTTGCGCTGTTGCGCTCATTAGGGCAGTAACACCCACGACTACTGTTAAAAGTATTTTTCTCATGTAATTACTATTTTGTTTTCCCCAAAGACATTTGGGACAGTTCCAGGGTTGCACAAAATTCTAGGCAATAGTCACTTTTGAGAATACTTTAACACCATCCTGAATTTTGTATTTTACAGTACACAAGGTGGTTCTATTGACTTGTTGCGTTTGCTTTTAATCCAAAAAGTGCCGAGCCCTAGGAACCCGACACTTTCACATCAAACCAACCTATAATCCCCTTGGGGATTTAGCTTTTGGAAATTTTCATTTCGAGGAACCCATGTTCATAAGCTACCCCACTGCACACAGACTGGATTCAGTGAACACGGTTGGAAAGCCATGACTGTCTATTCACTTGTACTTAGGTCATCTTCCACAAAGGTGTACCTTGCCTTGACCATTTGGGTCAGGCGAAAGTAACCATAGGCATAGTCTTCTGGAGTTGTTTCGTTGATGCAATTGCCCTTTGCCGATACGGGTGTCGCTTCAAACAATCCCATTCCCCCCAACTGTTCCACCAGAATCTTGATATAGTCATAGTAGGGTCTGGAGATGCCATACATTTCAATGTCCACTATATCCCCGGGTGCAAAGGGAACTACATTTTCGTCCTCATCCTCCTCAATCTCATACCACCAATCCAGTTCATTGCCGTCCACGAATTCATCCTCCGCCACTTCCAAATCGGGTAACAGATCCCCCTGCCTGTAAAACGTAAAAAGGTAGTTGTTCTCTTCATTGGCAGGGTCTGTAAATATCACATGCAATTCCAGTTCTTCGTCATCAAATCCATCATCACGTGCTTGGTATATATCGGTTATATCGGTCACGCCGGTCATGGTTTCCCTAGCTGTGTACACCTCACCGTTGTATTCAATTCGTAAGGAGTAGGATTGCCCCAGAACGGGGTTAAAGCTATTGGTGCGGTATTCACCGTCGTTCTGATCAGCAAAGACAAAGGTTTGTCCACTGGAATCATTGGTGACCTCTACGGAGGCCCCAGTAACTTCTGTGATACTGTTCGTATCAAAAAACGGGGTTGATTTTCCCAATCGGATGGTCTGCACATTCCCGGTAGTTCCCTTTTCCCAATCCAAGGATGCTTCCACAACCAAGCGTTCCTGGCCGTTCTGCACTTCCACATCAATGACATCGGTGCAGGAAAAAATTAAAACACAAAATATTGATACTATTATTTTTACAATATTTTTCATGAACTTAAAATTTAAAGTTATAGGTTATGGAGGGTACAACGCCAAAAATAGCGGTACGGGTTGCTTCATTGGCTCCGGTTTCCAAATTTTGACCAAACGAAACAGAAGCTGCATTCTTTCTGTGGTACAAATTATAGATGCTTAACACCCACTCGCCCTTAAACCTTGTGTTTTGGTATTTTCTGGGTTTGTAGTTCACCGAAACATCCATGCGGTGATAAGCGGGCAATCGGTCAGAATTTCTAGGGGCATATGTGGCAATGGACAAACCTTCATATTGGAACTGCCCGTTTGGGTAAGTCACAGGTCGGCCCGTTTGGAACACCAAATTGGTGCCAAAGCTCCACAAATCGTTGTAGCGGTATGTTCCTGAGATGGAAATATCATGGGTTCTGTCAAAAAAGGCATTGTACCAATTACCGCTATTAATTCCAGTTCCCCCTGCATTGCCTCCCGGGGTGCGTTGTTCAGATTTTGATAAGGTATAGGAGACCCATCCTGTAAGATCACCCTTGTTCTTTCGGAGCAATAATTCCAAACCGTAAGCACGCATTTCCCCGTTCAGGATTTCGGTCTCAATGGTGTTCTGACCAATAAGTTCCGACCCATCGATATAGTCGATACGATTGTCCACGGTCTTGTAATAGGTTTCCACCTCTAGGGAATAGTTCTTATCCAAAAAATTACGGAAATACCCCAAGGCATATTGGTTGGACAATTGGGGCTTGATGAAGGGGCCGCTAGGTGCCCATACATCCAATGGCGTTACCGAAGAGGTGTTACTTAACAGGTGAATGTACTGTGCGGCCCTTGAGAACCCTGCCTTTATGGAAGAATCCTCATTCAAAAGATAAGCCAAAGAGACTCTGGGTTCCAGATTACCAAAGGTTTCAATGGACTTACCCTCGGCGTAGTCGGTTTCCCCAATAACCTCTCCTCGTTCATAAATCCCCAAGGTTGGATTATAGACCACAGGTAGTCCATTGGCATATTCAGAGATCGGTTGCCCCCCCAATCTACCAAAAGCACTGTAACGCAGGCCGTACTGGGCCGTTAACTTAGCTGTTAATTTGTGCTCGGCATTTAGGTAAAGTCCCGTTTCAATGGCCTTTTTACGGTCAAGCTGCAAGGGATTTACCGGCGAGGTATCGGCAGTGGGCTTAACCGCTCCCGGATCAAAATCATAATAAATACCGCTACCACCAAAATCCAAGGTAATGGCATCGTTCCAGTAAAACTTCAAATCGTATTTTAGGTTGTAATTGGTGATGGAGGAAACCCATTCAAACTCCTCTTGGTCAAAATCCAAATCATATTCGTACCGGCTGGCTATGGCCGAAAGGTTGGAGAACAAACGATCATTGAAGATGTGGTTCCACCGCAGGTTTCCAGAGGCATTGCCATAGCTGCTCCTAAAACTATTGCCCAATTTAAAGGCGTCTCGCCCAAAATAACCGGAAAGGTAAAGCTTGTTGTTGTCACCAAGGCTGTAGTTGGTCTTTAGGTTAAGGTCATAGAAGGAAACACTATTGTTCTCCCCTGCTGCTTTTAGTATCAAGTCTATGTACGAGCGTCTCCCGGCAACCAAGAAGGAGCCCCGCTCCCCAAACACAGGCCCTTCTGCGGTTAACCGACTGGAAATGATGCCCAGACCACCTGTAAGGGCAAATTTTTTGCTGTTCCCGTCCTTTTGGCGAATGTCCAGCACTGAAGACACCCTACCCCCGAAACGTGCAGGAATGCCCCCTTTGTAGAGTTTTAAATCCTTAATGGCATCCGCATTGAAAACGGAAAAGAAGCCAAACATATGTGAGGTATTGTAGATAATGGCCTCGTCCAACAAGACCAAATTTTGGTCTTGGGCCCCACCCCTAACGTGAAAGCCCCCTGTGCCCTCCCCGTTGTTGGTGACTCCAGGCAACATCTGCAACGATTTAAGAATATCTACCTCGCCCAAGACTACGGGCATCTGCTTTACCGTGCCCACGTTCATTTTTAACACACTCATCTCTGGTTTGCGGATAAGAACCCTTTCGGGCTCGTCAGCGGTAACGACCACCTCGTCCAGTTCGGTGGAAAACTCCGAAATTTCTATATTGAACTTAAGGTCTTGGTTTAGGTTGATATTTATATTGACATCGGTATAGCCCATATAGGAGATGTTAAGGACGTACACGCCCTCCGGGGCTGTGATGGAATAAAAGCCATATTCGTTGGTGACCCCGCCAACGGTGGTGCCACTCAGGAATACGGAAGCCCCAAAAAGGGTCTCGCCATTGCTCTTGTCGGTAATGGTACCGCTAATGGTATGGCTGTCTTGGCCCAGGATCAACATACAGCCCAAAAAATAGAACCAAAGTACCCAGATGATGACCTTGGTTGCCGAATGTGATGGTGATTTACTGTTCATTTTTTGATTGCATTTGATTAAAAATGTATGTTCCTAACCATAGACAATCTATAAATTAGAGGGTTGCATTTTTGGAAATATATTTTTTCCTTCTTCGATAAAATTATCTAGAGGCTCGAAAACCTATTTATACAAGCCTTTTTTTATACGTTTTCATTATCCTCAAAAACACAACTCATAATTCATAACTCTCACCATCCAACTTCCTACTTTTTTTACCTTTAGAGCAACCCTTTATTTTTTCTGTTGTCTTTAAAGGCAAATAAGGCACATCAACCTAAAAATCGTTGGAGACCGATATCCGCTTTACACATCAAACCTTGGTTGAGCAATGCAAGACCGGCAATGCCAGCTCGCAGTACGAGCTGTATGGATTGTATGTGGATGCCATGTACAATGTGGGGTTCCGGTTTCTGGGCAATAAGGAAGATGCCGAAGATATTGTGCAGGACAGTTTTGTGGATGCCTTTAAAAAACTGGACAGCTTTAAGTATGAAAGCAGTTTTGGGGCTTGGCTCAAGCGGATTGTCATCAACAAGAGCATTAACCACTTAAAGGCCAAGCGGGTGCCTGTGGTGCCCATGGAACTGCATGAGTTTCATCTGGCAGACGAGGAACCGGTAATGGCAGAGGCAGTGGATATCAAAAAAGTACAATTGGGCATTGCACAACTGCCCGATGGGTACCAGCAGATCATCAATCTGTATTTGATAGAAGGTTATGATCATGTGGAGATCGGGGAAATTCTGGGCATAGCTACCAGTACCTCTAAATCGCAGTACCACAGGGCAAAGAAAAAATTATTGGAAATTATAAGTGAACTGTAATGGACAACTTTGAAAGACATATCCGGGAGAACGCCTCCCAATTTGACACACAGAAGGCGGACCGGGCCAAACTATGGGTCAACATCTCGGCAGAACTGCAACCACAGCAACCCAAGGTAATTCCGCTCTGGAGGCGGCCCCTAGTACGCATTGCCGCCAGTGTGGTACTGCTTTTGGGCATGGCCAGTCTAATTGGATTGTCCATATACGGGGGCGGAACCACAGAGACGCAATACGTCTCCAAAGAGTTGTTGGAGATCGATATGCACTACAAGGGACTGGTGTCCTACCAAGTACGATTGGTACAGGACAATCCCAAACTTAGCCCGGAAGACAAGGCCGAGTTTTTATCCTTTATGGATGAACTGGATGAAGAATACGAGACGCTGCGCAAAGAAATGCGGAGCAATTTGGACAATGAGTTGGTGCTGGAGGCCATAGTGGCCAATTACAAGAAACGTATTGAACTCATTGAAAACTTATTACGACAGATTAATAATGCTAAAAATCCTGAAGATGATGAGGAATATGGATATATGTTATAAAATGGCCCTATGGCTGGTCTTGATGCTGCTTTCGGTGCAAATGGGCATTGCACAGGGAGGCATGTCTAAAACCGTGGAGAAGAGTTTTCCCTTTACCAGTGAAGGGGAACTTAGATTGGAGAACAAATACGGCAACATTACCCTAACGGGATGGGAACAGGATAAGGTCTTGGTAAAAGTAGATATCTCGGTAAACCATCGCAAGCGTGAAAATGCCAAAAGTTTGCTTGGGCGTATTAACCCAGAGTTTCGTATGGGCACGGATTATGCTGTTATTGTCTCTGAAATAGCCAACAAAAACACAGGTTGGTTTGCCGATTTCTTTAACAGAAACAACCCCATAGATTTGGATCGTAGCCGTGTGCAGATAGACTATGAAGTATTCCTGCCCAAAAAAGCAAAGCTTAAGATCACCAATCGCTTTGGCGATGTTATTATTGACGATTGGAACGGCTCCCTAAATGCGCTGATCGAGCATGGAGATCTATGGGTAAGGGAAAATCTGGACAAGGCAGATGTTATTGTAAAATACGGAAAGGTACATGCCCAGGATCTTGATTATGCCAGCCTTTATTTAAAGAACGGTGAATTGCAGATGGAAAATTCCAAGAGTCTACGCTTGGACACCAGTGGTTCTGACATCACCATGGGAACAGTGAACTCCCTTGAAATGTATTCCAACAAGGATGATATTGTCATGACCGAGGCAGGGACAATTTACGGGAACCTAAAGTTTAGTTCCCTTGTTCTGGAACGTTTGGGCCAAGAAGTGGACCTGACCATGAGAGTAGCCGATTTTAGGGTAGAACAGATCATTGAACCGGAAACGGAAATAGTCATTGAACAGGAATCTTCGGACATTCAATTAACCGTGACCGATTTTTCCCATCAATTCAAGGCCATCTTGGAGCAAGGCGTGGTGCGTTTGCCCAAGTCCTATGAAAATGTCAATTCCAACATGTTGGACAAGGGAAAAAAGCTCCGGGAGATAGCGGCTACCTACGGCAAGGAAAAATTGGGGCTGATTTCCATTAGTGGCCTCAAGGGCATTGTAACAATTCATGATTAAAATAGTCAAAGGAGGTGCAACCCTTTATGGACCTTGTTGTCTTTAAACTAAATCAGACCTGCCACGGTAGGGAAATCAATCTAAAAAACGAAGCATTATGAACAATCAAAAAACAACAGCACTCCTGCTCTTTCTCATGCTGGCAGTTACCACATATGCCCAAGATCAGGACGAAGACCAGGAATACATCACTTTCAACGACCGAAATAATGTGGTACATGGCGTATACTTGGGCATTCCCATAGCCTATGGCGAAATGGATGGGAAGGACACTTACTTTGTGGGATTAAAACTGGCCTATGTGGCCAACAGACAATTGGAAGTGGGAATCGCTACCGTAGGCTTTTATTCACAACAAAATCTATCTGGGAATATTTCTTTTGATAATGAGGATCTCATTGGGGGCTATGTCGGGCTGCATTTGGAACCCATACTGTTTGGCAGAAGGGCCGTGAGCCTTTCTTTCCCACAAATGATTGGGGCCGGAGCGGTCGGTTATGTGGATGGCGACACTTTTGAAAATGATGACCACGATTTTGACAGGGATGATCTGGACACTTCCGATGTGATTTTTGTATATGAACCAGGAATTAGTGCCCTGTTCAACATTTCTAGATATGTACAATTGGAAGCCAGTGGTAAATACCGCTTTTCCAGTAAGATCCAATTGGATCAACGGGCATTGGATAGAATCAATGGCTTTTCCGTTGGAATGGGTGTGAAAGTCGGCATTTTTAATATGGGAAGAAACCGCTATAAAAAACAGTTGAACTGATGAAAAAGCGGCGTAAAAACAACCCTGAGCAGCTAGAGACAGTTAAGGTCTATTCGAAGAACGAACAGTTACGTGCCAATGGTGATGCCGATAATTGGTATCCAACCCCTTTTTTTGGATATCGATTACGCCTACCACAGAAACGACATTCCTAAGGTGTTCGCTAAGCGAAGTTGAAGTGAGTCAAAGGCGTAGTTAGCGTATCATCGAAGTCACATCAATCAAAATTATTATAAAAACAATTGAACTGATGAATCCATACATCAAAAATCAACAGACCATTGAAGCGTTGCGTGTATTTACCCAGAACAATCAAGTGTTCATAACCGAAAAGAACAGGAAACCCATCGTTTCTTTTCAATGGATACCGGTCGGCTTTACCTTACGACCTTAATGTTAAAAACCATAAAAAAACGATTAGTAAACGAACCATCATTTAATCATCAATCATCATGAAAACGAACCCGATTTTTATTCTCCTTTTAGCTTTGGTTGGACTATTGTCCTCCTGCGATCATGAAGTCATACGAGCCACTGGCGAAGTCACAGCCTTGGACTATTCCTTTACCGGATATACCGAACTGGATATTTCCGATGCCTTTGAGGCCTATGTGTTTTTTTCCGATACCGAAGAAGGTGTTCGTATTGAAGCCAATGAAAACCTGCATGACGACATTGTTATCCAAAAGAGCGGAAACACCTTGAACATAAGGCTCAGGAACAATACCACAATACGGGGCAGAGCAACACTAAGGGCCTATGTAACCACTACCCATTTGAGCAGTTTTGACATAAGCGGTGCATCTACGGTAACCCTCGACAACGAATGGGATACCGACGACGGAAAGATAGAACTCTCTGGAGCTTCCTATATCACCGGGCCTGTTTTGGTCGATAAACTTAAAATTGACCTAAGTGGTGCTTCGGATGTGGAGCTCTACGGCGATGTCAACTTCATGGAGGCAGAACTATCTGGAAGCAGTGAACTACGGGATTACGATCTAGGCATTGACCGATTGGATATTTACCTTTCTGGGGCCAGCGATGCTTTTCTTACCGTTAGGGAAACCATGAACGTTAGCGCTTCTGGGGCCAGTGTCCTAAATTTTAAAGGAAACGCCGTGATAAACCAAAGAAACCTTTCTGGTTCTTCGGAAATCAGGAACAGGAACTAGTCCAGCATCATTGATGCCTTTGGATCAGGACTTGCTCCACATCATTTAGACCATATCCCTTGGCTTTTAGTAAAATGAGTAGGTGAAAAAGTAGGTCGGCGCTTTCATTGAGAAAAAGGTCATCATTGTCATCCTTGGCCTCAATAACGGTTTCCACGGCCTCTTCACCTACTTTTTGGGCTATTTTATTGATGCCCTTTCGGAACAGGGAAGCCACATAGCTTTTTTCGTCCTCCTTATTTTCTTGTCGTGAAGTGATGATATCTTCCAATTCACTTAAAAAACCAAAGTCCTGTATGTTTTCTTCAGCCCAACAGGTGTCGTCCCCCTTATGGCAGGTTGGCCCTTTGGGTTTGGCCCTGACCAAAAGGGTGTCCTTGTCACAATCTGCCTTTATGGAAACCAGTTCCAAAAAGTTGCCGCTCTCCTCCCCTTTTGTCCATAGGCGTTGTTTGCTTCGGCTAAAAAAAGTGACCTTTTGGGTCGATAGGGTCTTTTGCAGGGCCGCTTCGTCCATATAGCCCATCATCAATATGTTTTTGGTCTTAGCATCCTGAATAATTGCAGGAACCAGTCCGTCTTGGTTTTTGTCAAAATCTACTTCCATGTTTTATGTTCTTTTTTCGTTTTTCACTGTTCGCTGTTCGCTGGTGGTTGTTCGTTGTTCGCCCACATATTATTTTTTTATCCGCTGTCCACTATCTTCTGTCTTCTGTCTACCGCCATCATCATATCCTAACCGGAATCCCATCCTTTTTTAATTCCTGCTTTAGATTTTCTATTTCAATTTCCTTAAAATGGAATACACTGGCCGCAAGGGCTGCATCTGCCCTCCCTTTTGTAAACGTATCCGTAAAATGCTGAATCTCTCCTGCACCCCCAGAGGCAATGACGGGGATGTTCAACAAATCCGTTAGTTTGGCGAGGGCATTGTTTGCAAATCCGTTTTTGGTGCCATCGTGGTTCATGCTGGTAAAGAGAATTTCACCTGCCCCCCGTTGTTCAACTTCTTGGGCCCAATCGAACAGATCCAATTCGGTAGGGACCTTTCCCCCAACCAAATGAACTTTCCATTCCCCATCAATTTTCTTGGCATCAATGGCCACGACAATGCACTGGGAACCGAATTTGGCCACCAAATCATTGATCAATTGTGGGTTTTTGACTGCTGAGGAATTGATGGAGACCTTATCGGCTCCATTCTTTAGTAAAACGTCCACATCTTCCACGGAAGAGATGCCTCCGCCAACGGTAAACGGAATGTTCAATTTTTCCGCTACGTGGTAGACTAAATTTGCCAAGGTCTTTCGTTTTTGTTCCGTGGCCGAGATATCTAGGAACACCAGTTCATCGGCACCTTCCTCGGCATAGCGCTGTGCCAGTTCTACAGGGTCTCCGGCATCGCGCAGTTCCAAAAAGTTGATGCCCTTAACGGTTCTTCCGTCTTTGATATCCAAGCAAGGTATGATTCGTTTTGTTAACACAGTCTTTTATTAGGAGTTAAGAATTTAGAATTATGAATTATTTTTTCTTACTGTTTTAATTGAACTTACTGTTATTGCAAGAAGCTCATTTGCTTCTTTTCTAAGCTTTTCAATTTTTGGATTACTGGTTTCTTGAGTTTTAGAAAGTAGTTCTAACCAATACATACTTTCATCAACTTCTTCTTCAACAATTTTGAGCTTGTGTATAAAATCTTTGGTAGACTTTGCCCTGCATGCAGCACGATAGTTGGCTCCGACAGAACTAGAACATCTTATTAGTTGGCGAACCCAAGCGTCGAACTCCCTAGATTTTGGAAAAGCTTTGCAAAGATTCCAACATTCAAAGGCAAAATCTTGTGTTCGTTTCTTCAAATCATTCATAATTCTAACTTCGTAATTCTAAATTCATAATTCTAAATTCATAATTCTAAATTCGTAATTCATTACCCGTCATTCAAGCTACTCAAATCATATCCATCATAAAACCCAAGCTGCTTATCAGTCAACAACTTGACCCAAAAGGCGATTTGGCCGGTATGGTATGAAAAATGTTCCACTACATGAATACAATTTCCAATACCGGAAAACTCAAATCCCTGAACTTTCGTTGTTTTCAGCAACCGTTCCATAGGTGTTTTATTCATTGATGCCTTGACCGCCTCCACGGTTTCGTCCAACTTTTGCAACAGCTCTTTTTTTGTGAGTCCGCCTTCGGTGGAAAACTCCAAATCGCGATTACGGTTATCTTCCGTTTCCGCTAACGAAGCAATGCCGTATTGGGTCATATTGCCGCATAGGTGCAGGATCAGATTGCCTATACTGTTCAATGAGAGATTTGGTTTTAGCCAAAGCTGTGTCTCGGAAACATCGGTCAGGGCTATGTTGACCATACGAAGGCTTTCGTCCATGCGATAGCAACAATTACCCACAAATTCTTTCCGAAAGTTGTTTGATTTATCCATTGTTTAAAGTTCAAGTATCGAGTTCAAATTCAAGTTCAATGGTTTCTGTATTGCTGTTTTATTATGGACACAAATCTCACGATTAATCACAAATATTTTCCAATTTCGCTTACCGCTTACCGCTTACCGCTTACCGCCCACCCAATATATAATTCTCCAATTGTTTTAGACTGATTCGGTTTTCATATATGGCCTTTCCAATGATGACCCCTTCACAACCAATGGCTGCCAGTTTGGGGAGTTCATCAAACTCGGAGATTCCGCCACTGGCAATCAATTTGATGCCCAATTCCTCAAAGTCCTCTACCCCACTTGGGCCTATTTCCGTTCGCTGTATTTTGGTCTGTAGCAACAGTTTTTCGTATAGGGCAAAAGCGGGACCGGCCAGCATGCCATCTTTGGAAATATCGGTGCAAATCACATATTGAATCCCTGCTTTCTGAAATTTTTTCACAAAAGGGACCAATTTTAGACCCGATTCTTCTTGCCAACCCGAAACGGCTATTCTTTCATCCATGGCATCGGCCCCAAGGATGATCTTATCTTTTCCGTAAGCGTCCAGCCATCCCAAAAAGGTGGCTTCGTCCTTAACGGCGATGCTCCCCCCCGTAATTTGATTAGCCCCACTCTCAAAGGCAATGTGCAGGTCTTCATTGGTTTTTAGTCCCCCGCCAAAATCAATTGAAAGGCTGGTCTTTGCAGCGATTTCCTCCAATATTTTATGGTTGACGATGTGTTTGGATTTTGCCCCATCCAAATCGACCAAGTGCAGGTATTGAATACCGTGGTCTTCAAACTGCTTGGCCACTTCCAAGGGATTTTCATTGTATACCTTTTTGGTGTCGTAATCCCCTTTGGATAGTCTCACACATTTGCCGTCTATGATGTCTATAGCTGGTATGATTCTCATTTATAATGTTTGAAGTATTAAGTTTGTTTCAATTGCTGTTGAAGCGAATACGTTTGCAGTTTAGATGTAGAACCGTCACTTTTTACCCTGTACTATCTACTCAAATCCGTAAAAAATTCCTTAAGATTTTCTCCCCATATTTTCCCGATTTTTCGGGATGGAACTGTACCCCATAAAAATTATCTTTCTGCAGTGCTGCACTATACTCCAGACCATATGTACTTGTTGCTATCGCTTCATTGGTTTTTGGTGCATAGTAGCTGTGAACCAGATAAATAAAATCATCATTTAACCCCTGAAACAAATCCCCCCCCTTTAGGTTTTCAATTTTATTCCACCCAATCTGTGGCACTTTTACCCCTGAATTGAACTTTATCACCTCAGTATCAAAAATGCCCAATCCTTTGGTGTTGCCTTCTTCGGATGAATTGCACATCAATTGCATGCCCAAGCAAATACCAAGTACAGGCTGCTTTAAATTGGCAATGACATCGTGCAATCCGCTTTCCCAAAGTTTGACCATGGCACTGCTGGCCTCGCCAACCCCGGGAAAAATAACCTTATCAGCATTTTGAATGCTTTCGGCATCATTGCTCAAGATAGCTTCAAGGCCCAATCGCTGAAAAGCAAATTTGATACTTTGTATATTTCCCGCTCCGTAATCTATTATTACTAGTTTCATTTTGCTCATTTTGTCATTTTGAACGAATGTGAGAAATCTAAATTTCTCGCTTTGACTTCGACAAGCTCAGCCTCCGCTCCAAATGCCATTGGTTTTATAATATTCCCTTTGTACTTGGCAAGACCATTTTATCGACATCGCGTTTCACGGCCATTTTTATCGCCTTGGCAAAAGCCTTAAAAATAGCTTCAATCTTATGGTGTTCATTGGTACCCTCGGCCTTGATGTTCAGGTTGGCCTTGGCCGAATCACTGAACGATTTAAAAAAATGGAGGAACATTTCCGTGGGCATGTCCCCTACTTTTTCGCGTTTAAAATCCGCTTCCCAGACCAACCAGTTACGGCCCCCAAAATCCAGGGCCACCTGGGCCAAACAATCGTCCATGGGCAAACAGAAACCGTATCGTTCCAGTCCCAGCTTGTTTCCCAAAGCCTGATAAAACACTTCCCCTAGGGCAATGGCCGTATCTTCAATGGTGTGGTGTTCATCCACCTCCAGATCACCATCGACCTTGATTTCGAGGTCCATCTGCCCATGCCGGGCCAGTTGGTCCAACATATGGTCAAAGAACGCCAGTCCTGTATCGATTTTGGATGTGCCCGTTCCATCCAAATTTATACTGATGGAAATATCCGTCTCCTTGGTTTTTCTATGGATGGATGCCGTGCGGGTCTCCAACGTTAAGAATTCATAAATCTTCTCCCAATCGTTGGTCTCACAAGCGATAAAGGCCCCCAATTCGTTTTCGGAAACCGTAATCTCACCCGTACCCAATTGGGTGTCATCATTGATGAAAATGCCCTTGGCACCCAGATTTTTGGCCAATTCCATATCGGTCAGGCGGTCTCCAATAACAAAGGAGTTGGCCAGGTCATAGTCCTCCGAAAAATATTCAGTCAATAGCCCCGTGCCCGGTTTTCTGGTATCGGCGTTTTCATTCGGAAATGTCCTGTCTATGCATACCTTGTTGAACACCACCCCCTCATTTTCAAAGGACTTCATGATAAAATTGTGTACCGGCCAAAAGGTGTCCTCTGGAAAAGCCTCCGTGCCCAGACCATCTTGATTGGTGATCATGACCAGTTCAAAGTCCAGTTCCTTGGCAATCTTCCCTAGAAAGGTGAAGGCCTTCGGATAAAAAATCATTTTATCAAAGGCATCTATCTGCTCATCAGCCGTTTCTTTGATGATTGTGCCGTCCCGGTCAATAAAAAGTACTCTTTTGCTCATCTATTCAATTCTTTAAGTGCTTTTATGAGTGTTTCGTTTTCTTTTTTGGTTCCAATGGTAAAGCGCAACGTATTTTCACAAAGGGGCTGTGTGCTTCTGTCCCGTACCACAATACCTTTTTCCAAGAGTTGTTGGTAGCGCAGATAGGCATCGTCTACCCTTGCCAAGATAAAATTGGCATCGCTGGGAAAAATTTCTTGGACAAACGGAACCATTTGCAGTTCCCTTTCCAAAAAATCCCGTTCCTTTAAAAGTTGGCCGACCTGCTGCCTTACCAAGGCTATGTTTTCATAGCCTTCCAATGCCCGTTGCTGTGTCAATTCATTCACATTGTACGGGGGTTTAATTTTCTTGAGAATGGCAATGATTTCCTTGGAAGCATAACAAATACCCAATCGAATTCCGGCCATGCCATAGGCCTTGGATAAAGTCTGAGTGATTACCAGATTGGGAAATTCATCCAGACGTTTCACCCAACTCGCTGCTTTGGAAAAATCGATATAGGCTTCATCCACCACGACCAGTCCATTAAAACCATTCAGTATTTTCTGAATGGATTCGCTCGAAAAATTATTGCCCGTGGGATTGTTGGGCGAACAGATGAAAATCAATTTGGTATGGGTATCAACGGTATCCAAGATCTTGTCAACCTGTGGTTGAAACCCGGAGGTTAGCAGTACCTCATTGTTGGCAATTGCATTGGTGTTGGCCAATACCCTGTACATGCCGTAGGTGGGCGGCAAGGTAATGATGTTGTCCCTATTGGGTTCGCAGAACGCCCGGAACAGCAGATCCAAAACCTCGTCACTGCCATTGCCCAGAAGGATTTGGGAGGTAGAAACCCCTTTTTGCACTGCCAAGACCTCCTTTAAGTTTCGCTGGTGTGGGTCGGGATACCGGTTTACCCCATTCTGGAACGGATTTTCATTGGCATCCAGAAAGACCATGTCCCGGTCAACATCCTTAAACTCGTCACGGGCCGAGGAATAGGGCTTTAGGTTCTTGATGTTCTCCCGAACCAGATTTTCTATGTTCAATTTTTTATTCATTATATAGTAATTCACTTCTAAAAAGGAAGGATTATGGGAGGTGTTACCCTCCCCTGTCCGCAATGCGGACTTTCCCCTCTCAGGAGGGGAGTTATTTTACTTCTTTTAACCGTAATGTCACTGCATTTTTATGGGCTTGTAGGCCTTCAGCCGCGGCCATCACCTCAATGGTGCTGCCCAGGGCCTGTATCCCTTCCTTGGTAATCTTTTGAAAGGTCATGCCCTTCATAAAGCTATCCAGGTTTACCCCACTGTATTGTTTGGCATAGCCGTTGGTCGGCAAGGTATGATTGGTGCCGGAAGCATAGTCTCCCGCGCTTTCAGGGGTATAATTCCCTATAAATACCGAGCCTGCATTAATGGTATTCTGAACATAAAAATCTTCATTTTCTACACAGACAATATAGTGTTCGGGGCCGTATTCATTAATGATTTCCAAGGCTGTTTTATCATCTTCCACATAAATCAAACGGCTGTTCCCGATGGCTTTTTTGGCTATTTCCCTTCGGGGAAGGTCTTGTAACTGTAGCTGGACTTCCTCCTCCACTTTGGTCAGCAACTGTTCTGAAGTGGAGACTAGAACAACCTGACTATCCACACCGTGTTCGGCCTGACTCAATAGATCAGAGGCAACAAAAGCTGCATTGGCAGAATCATCGGCCACCACTAGCAGTTCACTGGGGCCAGCTGGCATGTCTATGGCCACGCCATATTTTGTGGCCCATTGCTTGGCCACGGTGACGTATTGGTTGCCCGGACCGAATATTTTATAGACTTTGGGAAGGGTTTCGGTACCCAATGTCATCGCGGCTATCGCCTGGATGCCCCCCACCTTAAAGATTTTGGTGACCCCACATAATTTAGCGGTGTACAAAATAGCGGGATTTACGTTCCCCTCTTTATCTGGGGGCGTACAGAGGACAATCTCTTCACAACCCGCCAACTTGGCCGGGATGGCCAGCATTAAAATAGTGGAAAACAACGGGGCCGTACCGCCTGGTATATAGAGCCCGACCCGTTGGATGGCCCGCTTTTCTTGCCAGCAAACTACACCGGTCATGGTTTCTACCATGACCGTATCGGTCTTTTGGGCCGAGTGAAACCGGGTTATGTTGTTTTTGGCGGTCTGTAAGGCAGTTTTCAGTGCTGCTGACACTTCTTGCCCGGCCTGTTCCAATTCTTCCTTAGCGACCAGAAAATCATCCAATACGGCACCATCAAACTTTTGTGTGTAGGTTTTTAAGGCTTCATCACCATGCTTTTGAACGTGTTCAAAAACTTCGGCAACAATGGGCTCAATAGCACCAAAAGTTTGGGTAGGCCTTTTTAAAATTTCTGCCCATTCTGACTTATCTGGACTAAAAAACTGTTTCATGTCTTATTTCTCTTAAAGCACCATTTTTTCGATTGGGCACACCAGTATTCCCTCTGCTCCGGCGGCTTTCAATTCATCTATGACCTCCCAGAATTTGTTCTTTTGGAGCACCGTATGTACCGAACTCCACCCTTTTTCGGCCAAGGGTAAAACGGTGGGACTTCTCATACCGGGTAAAATGTTGATAATGTCATCCAACCTATCATTGGGTACATTCATCAGTACGTACTTGTTCTGTCGAGCCTCCAAAACCGCTTTGATCCGGAACCGAAGTCTTTCCAAAATCTGCGTGCATTCTTCCGATATTTTGGGCGAAATGGCCAGAACCGCCTCACTCCTCATCAAGACCTCAACTTCCTTTAAATTGTTCTTGAACAAGGTGCTGCCACTGGACACAATATCGCAAATAGCATCTGCCAAACCAATGTTGGGCGCTATTTCTACCGAGCCGTTGATGATATGGATATCGGCATTCACCCCATTTTTATCAAGAAATTTGTTTACAGTGTTGGGATAGGAGGTGGCAATCCGTTTTCCTTCAAAATCTGAAAAATCAGTGTAGTCGACCGATTTTGGAACGGCCATGGAAACCTTACATTTTGAAAACCCCAGTTTCTCGGCAAAGGTGATTCCCTCGCCTTTCTCCACCAGAATGTTCTCCCCAATGATGGCTATATCCACAACCCCATCCTTTAGGTATTGAGGAATATCCCCGTTACGCAAATAGAAAACCTCCATGGGGAAGTTTCTGGAACTTGCCTTTAGTTGGTCTTTTCCATTGTCGATTGAAATTCCGCAATCCTTTAAGATGTTCAGGGAATCTTCCAATAATCGTCCGCTTTTTTGAATGGCAATCTTAATCTTCATTTTTTACACTTTTCATTCCTACGCAGGTAGGCATCTATTTTATTTATTTTTATGGTATCCCCACGGAAATTGGGAATAAAAAAACCCGTTTGATTGCTCAAACGGGTCTTTATTATTTTGATATACACAAAATATCGTCACCTCGCTTGAGCGATTGATTCGATATGATGATGTGTATGATTGTTTCTCATTTCTGCGGTAAAAGTAAACTTTAAATTTTATACAAAAAATAAAATTTTAGTTATTTCCTAAAATTAGCGGTAGACCATCATCCCCAGAGCCAACGACAACAATTTTGGCGTTTGGTGATTTTGATAGCTCCAAGGTAGCCTCTATACCCTTATCCTGAAGGATTTTATCGGTCAATGATGCACTCAGGATTCGGTTGGCATCGGCTTTACCCTGTGCTTCTATACGTTGGCGATCCGCCTCCTTTTCGGCCCTTTCCAATTTAAATTCATACTCCAAAGACGCTTGCTCTTCCTTCAGTTTACGCTCTATGGCTTCTTTGATCGTATTGGGCAATGTCACATCACGAACCAGAATTTCATTCAACTGAATGTATTGGTCGTCCACAATGTTTTTTGTCTCTTCAAAAATCTCCTGCTGAATGGCATCCCTTTTACTGGAATACAATTGTTCGGGGGTATAGCGCCCAACAACACTTCTGGCCGCCGAACGAATGGCAGGCAACAGCACCCTGTCTTTATAAAGTTCACTTTTTTCTTGGTGCAACTTGCCCAAAGCATCGTATTTTGGCTGAAACCAGGCAGAGGCATCAATCTGGATTTCCAGACCGTTGGAGGACAAGACCTTCATCTGTTCAAAGACCTCTTGTTGGCGTACTTCATAAACATATACCCTGTTCCAAGGAGCTACCAAATGAAATCCCTCGCCCAAAGGTGGCTCGTCTGTGACCACACCACCTCCAAAGGTTTTGTATAATACGCCTGCTTCACCCGACCCGATGGTCAATGCAGATTTTGAAATTAAAATAATCAATACGATGGCAATAAATACTGCCGGTAATGCAATTTTTGGTAATTTGTCCATAGTTATTCCCTTTTATAATAATCCGTTATATTTTCTAATAAACCATTCCAAAGATAGACTCAAGGCCATGATAATGAGCAACACTTTGAAATCTATTAAAGATACCACATTTTTGATGCTCTTTTGAACTGGCCTGAATTGTTGTTCCTGCAGCAAACGTTCAATTAAACCGGTTAGTTGGGAAGCGTGGTATGCCTGTCCATGGTTGTTTTTGGCAAAACGCCTTAGTTTTCCAGCATTGGCGGAAACCAATTGGTCTTCTAAATTGAAATCCAATATGGAAAACTTGCCCGATCTAGATATGTCCTTTTTCTCAACAAGAACGGTAAACCCATAGTCGCCCGGAGCCACACTGCTTAAGTCCGCTTCAAAGTTGGATGCCTTTAACAGCATGGGGATTTCTTGTGAAGTGTTTTCGTTATCTTTTTTTAGCCGTAAGACCAAACTGGCCTCGGGGTCAAAATTATAGGTTTCATCAAAGAAAGCCGCCCTAATTCTTGCATTGGACGGTGTATTATAAACAGCCTCATACGTTAATTCCAACCTATTTCTTGGTTTGGAATCGGATAAATAGCGGACCAATTGCTCCATAAAATTGTCAAAACCTTCAAAGTTCCGATGTTCCCGATAGGTTTGTGCCCTCCATTGCCATAGGTTTTCCCCTAAGAGTACCGCATGTCTGGCCTTTTCCCTTGAAAAGGTAAACAACAATGGAGTCTCTAGGCTTATTCCTCTAATTTGTTGCCAAAGAACGGTCTCGTAGGGGATGTTGATTTCCAATTCGCCCAACTGGGTGGACAGGGGGGGGTAATTTGCCATCTCAACCCCTGAAATATCATAGACCCCAAAAGCCACATTTTTGTTGGGCAAAACCTCTTCCGATTGACCAAAGGTTTCCTTGGAAAAAACGTTTTGGGCATTGCCCAAAAAAGACCAATCGGTTTGTAAGCCAGTGATGATAAAGGATCCGGCATTCTTTTTTTGAACCAAATCAAAGACATTGGCAAAAGAACGGTTGGGCTGGTATAGGATATAAAAATCAAACCCCTCCAAGTTTTCTATGGGAACATTGGGTTTTAGGATGGTCACCGAACGCTGTTCATTTGCTTCTATGGCTTTTTTTAAGGCCCCAAGGTCTGGATGTAGGATTGAAGCAATCAAGGCTACTTTGGTCTGTTCATCAATCACTTCAATGGCCAATTGCTTTTGGTTGTTCGAAGTGTTTTTTTCACCCTCCAAAGCCTGTAGCTCAAAACCTAGCGATTTTAGCCCAACGGTATTGGCCTTTAAAACCCCTTGGACAGTTTTAGTGCTGTTCAATTCGGAAAACCGTATATTTTCTTGAAAGACCCTCTGGTCGTCCAGATAGACGTTTAAACGGGTGGCTACGGCCTTATCGCCTGCATATCCAAGGTTGGCCTCAAAAGGGAACTGGTTTTTTAGAAAGGTATATCTATTGACATTGACTTGGGAAAGGTACAGGTCTTCATAGGCTGTGGTATCTCCCACCACAATTGGATAGACGACAGCATTGTTGCCCAATCGGATATGTTCATAGTCTGCCCCAATGTTCTGATTCCCATCCGTGACCACCACGTAGGTGCTTTTGGAGGTACCGTATACTTCCCTAAGATTATGAAGTGCACCCGTTAGGTTGGTGGTTCCGGCATTAAAAAGAAGACTATCGTCAGGTAAAAGGCCGTTTCCGAAAAAATGGCGTTGCACGGAAAACCGATCGGATAGCGCATCATCTCCCTGCAACGTTGACAAAACAGTTGAGGCGTCGTTCTTTCCCCCTAATTTTTCAATGGAGGACGAAGCGTCAAAAAGCAACACCAAATTTGCTTTTTCAATCTCAAAATCCTCTTTGACCAATTTGGGATTGATCAACAATAAGAAACCGGCCAACAGGGTCACAAAGCGAAGAAAAGCCAGAATAGGATTTATTTTCGCCCTTTTTGCCTTAAAATAGTATTGAAATACCGACAAGACCAAAGCCACAATTGCTGCCAGTACAATCAGCAAAATAGTTTGGGTCGACATATAATAAATTGGCTTTTCAAGTTAGGTGAGCATGCCCCCATCTACGTTCAAGACCTGTCCCGTTACATAGGCAGAGAGGTCAGAGGCCAAGAAAATACAGGCATTGGCCACATCTTCAGGGCTTCCCCCACGTTTTAGCGGAATGCCATCGCGCCAAGTCTGAACCGTTTTTTCATCAAGTTTATCGGTCATTTCCGTCTCAATAAATCCTGGGGCTATGGCATTACAGCGTATGTTTCTAGAACCCAACTCCAGAGCGATGGATTTGGTAAAACCAATCATTCCCGCTTTGGAAGCCGCATAATTGGCTTGGCCCGCATTACCCTTGACGCCTACAACACTGCTCATGTTAATGATTGAACCACTTCGTTGTTTTAACAGGGTACGTTGCACTGCCTTGGTCATATTGAACACGGATTTCAAATTGATTTCTATTACCGCGTCAAAATCCGCTTCCCCCATTCGCATCAACAGATTATCCTTGGTAATGCCAGCATTATTTATCAAAACATCTATCCCTCCAAAATCTTCCAACACACTGGCCACAAGTTTTTCAGCCTCTTCAAAACTGCCGGCATTGCTTTTGTAAGCTTTGGCCTTTACCCCCTTGGCTGTTAATTCTTTTTCCAATTCCAAGGCAGGCCCTTCACTGGAACTGAAGGTGAACGCAACATTTGCCCCATGATCTGCAAAGATTTGTGCAATTCCCTTTCCTATCCCCCTACTGGCACCTGTGATGATGACATTTTTATCTTGAAGTAATTTCATGCTTTTGTAAAGTTTATGGACAAATATATCAATTAAAAACCCTGTCGTAAAACAGGGTTTTTGTTTTTAGTGCGCTTAATCTTTAATTGGGGGTGGCGTCTCATAATTAAAGAGGTAATCCACATCCAATTCCTGTACCTTGCCCAACTTTTCCAACGTATTGATATCCAAATCTTTTTTATTGCCAACCACCATTACATTGTACTCGATCCCCTTTATTTGTTCATTAAAGAAGTTGGATAAATCTGCCAATTCCATGTGCTGCACGCTGTTGTATATTTCTTCGGCATTGTTTTTTTCGATACCACGCTTTTTCAAGGCTTCGTATTTCCAAAAAATATCCTGTTTGGTTACGCGTTCCGCAGCCATCTTGTTTAGGGTGGATACTTTTGCTGAATTAAAATTATCTTCTGCTTCGGGCATGTTGTTCATCAAATCCAGCATGGCATCAACCGCTTCATTCAATTTATTGGCCTGAGTGCCTACATAGGCATAGGTATAATCTGGATCTCCTTTTCTAGAGGCATTGCTATTGGCTGCAAAAGCTGTATATGCCAAAGATTTTGATTCCCGGATCTCTTGGAATACGATGGATGAAAGTCCAGAACCAAAATAAGAATTGAATACTTGGGTGGCAGCCATATTAGAGGGGTCAAAGGTATGCCCTTTGCCCAAGAACAATAGCTCTGCTTGGACCATGTCATAATTGGTAAAGTACACATTGTCCCCCGTGTCCAGTTTCTCGTATTTCTTTTTAGCTGGGTAATCCTTTAGGTCTGAAATTGAATGATTGTTGGCTATGGCCTCTTGAGCTTCTTGAACGTCTTTACCGTAATAGAAGAATCGATGTTTGTATGTTTTCAATTCCTTGACCAAATCTACCAATTCCTGTGGGTCTGTGTTTTTTAGTTCGGCTATGGTATGGATATCCCTAAGTGGGGAATCCTTACCATACATTCCGTAATTGAGCAATCCCTCCCAAAGAATATCTCCCTTATTTGCCTTGGTGTCTTCCCTATTCTTGGCAATTTTCAATACATACTTATCATAGGCTTCCTGATCTGCCTTGGCATTGTCCCAAAGGTCTTCCAAAAGAGCCATTCCCTTGCTTAAATTCTCTCGGAGCCCCTTTAGGGAAACAACGGTTCTGTCATAGTCCACACGTACTTCGAACCCAACCCCTAATTTATAGAATTCCTTGCTGACATCTTCCGCAGACATTGTATCGGTACCAAGGTATTTTAGGTAATCCAAAGCCATTGGAAGTCTTTGGTTGTGATGGCTGCCCATATCAAAAATGATGTTGAGTTCCATCAAATCATTTTGTTTGTTTTCAACAAACGCCACATCCAAACCAGCAACTTCACCATACTTTATTTCCTCTTGGTAGTCAATAAATACGGGTTTCAGATCAGGAGTTTCCATTTGTTCAAAAGCTGCAACGAAATCCGATTTTTTATCCCTGTTCAACGCTATTGGGGTAATCCCCGGGTTTTCTACCTTTACCAAGTCCTTTATCTCCCCCTGTCTTTTGTACACCACAGCGTAGTTGTCCTTGTAGAACTCATTGGCAAAGGCCACCAATTCCTCTTTGGTGATGGACTTCATCCTGTCGTATATGCTGATCCTGTCGGACCAATCCTGAAAGTGAACAAAAGTGTTCACCAGATCGTAGCCTACATTTGAAGCATCTTCGTAATTGCGCATTTGGGACAATTTAAGGTCGTTGATTACCGCACTCACCAACCAATCCTCAAAATTACCTTTCTTGATTTCTTCAATTTGACCAATGATCAAGTCTTTTACCTCTTCCAAAGTCTGTCCAGACTTCGGATTGCCATAAAAATAATGGGCTCCATAATCGTTTAAAAATTGGGTGTAACTCCCCGCATTTTGTACCTGTTGTTTTTTGTTCAGGTTCAAGTCGATCAATCCCGCAGCCGAATTGTTCAACAGCATATCGATCAGGATCACTTTTACTTCATCATCAGATCCCATGGCATCTGCCCTAAAGGCAATGTTGACCCTTTCGTTTTCTGGTCCAAAGACCTCACGCTCCGCAACTGAGGCCATAGGCTCTTCCACGGGTCGCTCAGGGTGGGCTACCTCTTTGTAGGCAAAGGTCCCAAAGGTATCGTTGACCATTTTGATGGTATCGTCAAACTCAAGATCTCCCACCAAGATCACGGCCATATTGTTGGGTACGTAATATTTATCAAAATAGGCATGGATGGCTTCCATGGAAGGGTTCTTCAAATGCTCTGATCGCCCCAATGTGGTTTGTTGTCCATAGGGGTGTTTGGGAAAAAGGATTTCTCCCATGGCGTAGGAGGCCCTCCTAAAATCACTGTCCTGTGCTATATTGAATTCTTCGTAAACAGCTTCCAATTCGGTATGGAAAATTCGCAATACCAGTTGGCTAAAGCGCTCACTTTCCAAGTGCAACCATTTTTTAAGGGCATTACTTGGTATCTTGTTCACATAGACCGTTTCCTCATGCCATGTCCAGGCATTGGTACCTTCTGCCCCCAAAGCTCCCACCATTTTATCATATTCATTGGCAATGGAAATCTGTGAGGCATCATTGGAGACTTTGTCAATAATTTTATAGATTTCTTTCTTTTTTTCTGGATTACTTTCGGTCTTATGCTGTTCATAAAGGTTGGAAATGGAATCGAGCAATACCTTTTCAGCTTGCCAATCTTGGGTCCCAAATTCATCTGATCCCTTGAACATCATATGTTCTAGATAATGGGCCAGCCCTGTATTATCTGCTGGGTCATAGACCGAACCAGCACGGACTGGGATGTAGGTTTGGATCTTTGGTTCTGTTTTGTCTTGGCTCAAATAAACCGTTAGGCCGTTTTCCAAAGTGTACTTGCGGGTTCCGGTTGGGTCGTTCGTTACACTTTCATAGGCAAAACCATTCTCATCCGTGTACTGTTCTGCAACATACACTTTTTCTTGGGTGGCATTTTTACAGGAAACAAGCCCTACAAACAATACCAATCCCAATAGAACTATTTTTTTCATAAGAAGTTAAAATTGATTGATAAAAAAAACCACCAACGGTTACCGTTGATGGTCTTGAATGTAGGTATACTTTAACAAAGCTGCAATTACATTACGACTTCTTTAACTTTTAATCCAATTTCTGCAGGTGAATCCACGACATGGATGCCACATTCCTTCATGATTCGTTTTTTGGCTTGGGCGGTATCGTCGCTTCCCCCAACAATGGCACCGGCATGTCCCATGGTGCGACCGGCAGGAGCAGTTTCTCCTGCAATAAAGCCTACAATGGGTTTGTTGCTCCCGCTTTCTTTGTACCATCTGGCGGCTTCTGCTTCCAACTGCCCTCCTATTTCACCGATCATGACCACACATTCGGTTTCCGAATCGTTGATCAAAAGCTCCACAGCCTCTTTGGTTGTTGTTCCTATAATGGGATCTCCACCAATGCCAATGGCAGTGGTTATCCCCAAACCTTGTCTAACCACCTGATCAGCGGCCTCATACGTTAAGGTTCCTGATTTGGAGACAATTCCAACATTCCCTTTTTTAAACACAAAACCGGGCATAATACCCACCTTGGCTTCTTCTGGGGTAATTACTCCAGGACAATTTGGACCTATCAGGGTACAATCTTTATCCTTTATATAATCATAAACTTTCACCATATCGGCAACGGGGATACCTTCGGTAATGGTTATGATGACCTTAATTCCTGAACTTGCAGCTTCCATAATGGCATCTGCAGCAAAGGCAGGCGGCACAAAAATAATGGTGGTGTTGGCCCCAACCTTTTCCACGGCATCCGAAACGGTATTGAAAACAGGTTTTCCCAAGTGTTCTTGTCCTCCCTTGCCTGGAGTAACCCCACCTACCACATTGGTGCCGTATTCAATCATTTGTTCGGCATGGAACGTACCTTCACTTCCCGTGAAGCCTTGTACTATTATTTTAGATTCTTTGTTGACTAGAACACTCATGTTATATTAATTTGATGGCAAAAATACTTTATCATGGATGAAGTTGAAAACCTAAAATCAAATCTTCTTCAATTTTTCCAAAATAGCCGGAATTTGCTTCACATTGGCCAATTGCTTTAGCTTATTGCGTGCTTCTTCCACAGGGCTGCCAAAATAGGTTTTCCCTCCTTCCAAGGACTTGGAAATACCTGTTTGGGCCAAAACAACAGCTTTGGCACCAATGGAAATACCACTGGTTACGCCCACTTGGCCCCATAGGGTGACCTCGTCCTCAATGACCACACAACCAGCTATGCCACACTGTGAGGCAATTAGGCAGCATTCACCAATAACGGTATCGTGTCCCACTTGGATTTGATTGTCCAGTTTGGCCCCTTTTTTTATGCGGGTATCTCCGGTAACCCCCTTGTCTATGGTACAACCAGCACCAATATCAACCTCATCTTCAACAACTACCCTCCCGCCAGATAGAAGCTTGTCAAAATATTCCGGTCTTTTTTTGTAATAAAAAGCATCGGCCCCCAGAATTGTGCCTGCATGAATGGTTACATTATTCCCAATGATGCAGTCATCATAGATGATTACGTTGGGATGAATGACACAGTTTTTGCCGATGACCACATTGTTGCCGATAAAGACGTTGGGCTGTATGATGGTGCCCTCACCTATTTTGGCGGTCTCGGCAATGGAACGGTTTGCCGGCTCAAAGGGTTTGAAATATTTGGTAAGCTTGTTGAAATCGTTGAACGGATCTTCGGAAATCAATAAAGACTTTCCCTCTGGGCAGTCCACTTTTTTATTGATGAGTACCGTTGTTGCAGCCGATTGTAGGGCCTTATCGTAGTATTTTGGGTGGTCTACAAAGACAATGTCCCCCTGTTCTACCACATGGATTTCATTCATTCCCGAAACTGGAAAATCGGAATCCCCAACATACTCAAGCTGCAACAGCGCTGCTATTTCTTGCAATTTGTATTGCCGCGGAAATTTCATGGAATATTTTTATTTGGCTCTTTCCTGATAGGCTCCCTTTTCGGTATCCACCTTTATTTTGTCCCCTTCATTGATGAATAAGGGCACATTGATCCTGGCACCGGTCTCTACCGTTGCAGGCTTTGTGGCATTGGTGGCCGTATTGCCCTTGACACCGGGCTCGGTATGGGTGACCTCCAAAATGACACTTGCCGGCATTTCCACAGACAGGGGCATTTGATCCTCTGTATTAAAAATAATGGTGACCACTTCTCCCTCTTTCATTAGATCGGGATTGTCCAACGCATCTTTTTGAAGGGCTATTTGGTTATAGTCATCCGTATTCATAAAATGGAAAGTATCCCCTTCAGCATAAAGAAATTGATAGGAACGTGTCTCTACACGTACATCGTCTATTTTGTGGCCGGAAGAAAAGGTGTTATCCACTACTTTCCCTGTGGTGACACTCTTTAATTTGGTCCGTACAAACGCTGGGCCTTTACCGGGCTTTACGTGCAGGAACTCCACAATTTTATAAATATCATGATTGTACTTAATGCACAATCCTTTTCGTATATCTGATGTATTTGCCATGTCTAATTGGTGCTAAAATATCCTTTCATGATCCCACGCTGAGAATCTTTGATAAACTGGAGGATTTCATCCCGTTCCGGGGTGGCTTCCATCTCGGCTTCAATAATTGATGCAGCTTGGGTGTTGTTATAATTCTTTTGGTATAAAATGCGATAGATGTTCTGAATTTCACGGATCTTATCCGATTCAAAGCCTCTTCTTCTCAATCCTATTGAATTAATACCCACATAGGACAGGGGCTCTCGGGCAGCCTTGACAAAGGGCGGGACATCTTTTCGTACCAATGACCCCCCGGTGACAAATGCATGTCTTCCAACAGAGACAAATTGATGTACGGCGACCATACCGGCCAAAACCACATTCTCCCCAATGGTCACATGCCCTGCCAAGGTTGAATTGTTACTGAAAATACAACCATCGCCTACAAAACAATCATGGGCAATGTGGGAATAGGCCATGATAAGGCAGTTGTTCCCAATAATCGTTTTCATCCGGTCCGATGTTCCTTTGTTGATGGTAGCACACTCCCGAATGGTAGTGTTGTCTCCAATAGTTACAGTGGTTTCCTCGCCTTGGTATTTTAAATCCTGTGGAATTGCCGAAATGACCGACCCTGGATAGATGTTGCAATTTTTTCCAATACGGGCACCTTCCATGATGGTCACATTGGAGCCGATCCAGGTTCCTTCCCCTATCACTACATTATTATGGATGGTGGTAAAGGGCTCTATCACCACATTTTTGGCGATTTTTGCCCCGGGATGTACGTATGCTAGGGGTTGATTCATTCTTTTTCGGTTTCTTTAACTTTTACAATTTGTGCCATAAGTTCGGCTTCGGACACCAATTTTCCATTGGCATAAGCGTATGCTTGCATATGGCAGATACCCCTTCGGATTGGCGAAACCAGATCGCATTTGAAAATGAGGGTGTCTCCAGGACCAACTTGTTGTTTGAACTTTACGTTATCTATTTTCATAAAGAAGGTCAGGTAATTTTCGGGATCGGGAACCGTGCTCAACACCAAAATACCCCCTGTTTGGGCCATGGCCTCTACTTGAAGAACCCCTGGCATTACCGGAGCACCGGGAAAATGCCCCACAAAAAAAGGTTCGTTCATGGTAACGTTCTTTACCCCGACCACATGTTTGTCCGATAATTCCAAAATTTTGTCCACCAACAGGAATGGGGGCCTATGCGGCAACATGTTCATGATTTGAACGGCATCCATAAAAGGCTTTTTGTTCAAGTCATAGGTAGGCACATTGTTGCGCTTTTCTATTTTTATGATTTTAGCCATTTTTTTGGCAAACTGCGTATTTACGTAATGTCCCGGCTTGTTGGCAATGACCTTGCCCCGAATACGCATGCCAACCAACGCCAAATCGCCAATTACATCCAATAATTTATGACGGGCCGCTTCATTGGGATGGTGCAGGGTTAAATTGTCCAAGATGCCATTAGGCTTAACGGAAAGCTTCTCTTTGTTGAAGGCCTTCTCCAACTTTTTCATGGTGTCCTCGGAAATTTCCTTGTCCACATAAACAATGGCATTGTTCAGGTCCCCACCTTTTATCAGGCCATGTTCAAGGAGCATCTCCAGTTCATGCAGAAAACTGAACGTTCGGGCACAAGCAATATCATTCTTGAAATCGGATAATTTTTCCAAGGTCGCATTTTGAGTACCCAATACTTTGGTGCCAAAATCGACCATTGTGGTGATTTTGTATTCATCTGATGGGATGATGGTCAGTTCACTGCCCGTGGCTTCGTCCTTGTAGGATATAACATCTTTGACCACGTATTCTTCACGATAATCATCTTGTTCTACAATACCTGCTTTTTCTATGGCCTCTACAAAGAATTTTGAGGAGCCATCCATAATGGGCGGTTCTGGAGCGTCCATTTCAATCATCACATTGTCCAGATCCATTCCAATCAAGGCGGCCAATACATGCTCTGATGTTTGGATTTTCACCCCATTCTTCTCTAGATTGGTTCCCCTTTGGGTGTTTACCACATAGGTGGCGTTTGCCTCGATCAAAGGTTCCCCTTCCAAATCAATGCGCTTAAAGGCAAAACCATGGTTGACCCCTGCCGGCAAAAATGACATGGTTACATTCTGACCTGTATGGAGCCCCACACCCGTGAGGGTCACTTTTTCCTTAATGGTCTTTTGTTTAATATCTGTCTTTGTCACCGAGAATATTTTTTTCTAAATCAGAAATTCTTGATTCTATTTTTGATAGGTTTTTAAAGTGAACGTAGCTTTTGTTGTAGTCGCCATAGTTCAACGCTGGGGAACCTTGGAGCACTTCATCGTCCTTTACATTACGACCAATGCCCGATTGTGCCTGAATTTTTACACGATCTCCAATGGTAATGTGTCCAACAATGCCAACCTGCCCCCCGATCAAGCAATTTTTACCAATTTTAGTGGATCCGGCAACACCGGTTTGGGCCGCAATGGCAGTATGTTCCCCTATTTCAACGTTATGGGCAATCTGTATTTGGTTGTCCAGTTTTACTCCTTTTCTAAGGATGGTAGACCCCAAGGTAGCCCTGTCTATTGTGGTGCCTGCCCCAACATCTACATTGTCTTCCAGTATTACATTGCCCGTTTGTGGCACCTTACTGTATTCTCCGTTTTGGTTTGGGGTAAAGCCAAATCCATCGGCTCCTATGATGGCTCCACTATGGATGACACAGTGGTTTCCGATGATGGATTCCGAATAAATTTTGGCTCCGGCAAAAATCAGCACATTGTCCCCAATGCTTACATTATCACCTATATACACATTGGGATAGACCTTTACGTTTTCACCAATACACACATTATCCCCAAGATATGAAAAGGCTCCTAGGTAAAAGCCTTCACCATAGGTAGCGCTTTTAGATATGTAGGACGGATTTTCTACCCCTACCTTATTGTTTTTTACCTGATTGTAATACTCCAACAACTTGGAAAATGATTTATAGGCGTCATCCACTTTAATCAATGTGGTGGTCAAATCCTGTTCCGGGATAAAATCTTTGTTCACAATGGTGATGGAAGCCTTTGTGGAATAGATATAGGAGGTGTACTTAGGATTGGCCAAAAAGGTCAAAGACCCCTTTTCACCCTCTTCAATTTTAGAAAGTTTATGGACCGCGGTATTAGGATTTCCCTGAATTTCTCCTTGAAGAATTCCTGCAATTTGGGTGGCTGTGAACTTCATAAGTTGGGCAAAAGTATAAAAATTTACTATAAGATTTCTTTGGGGCAACAGTGGTAGTATTTGACCACTTTCTTTGACAGGGCCTTTAAACTGAAGTGATCCGAAGCCTTGGCCACATCTATGAGCTTTCCATTCTTTCTTAGAATATTGATGTTTTGGTCTTTTTGGTTATACGCCCGGTTGCTTATTTTCCCCGTAAAGACAAAGTAATCCAGATGGGCATCCTCTATTTGCATCACGGATTTAACCAGACGCTTTGTTTGTTCAAGCCCCTCTTTATCCAAGGGGTTCTTCCGCAATTTTATTTTTAACAATCTCCGATCCAAAAGCATGGCACTAAGGGAGGATAATACGTTGTCCTCATGATACTGCCATGCCTTTAAGGCAGCCATAACATCAACATCGTCCAGTTTGGAAAACAGTTCCAATTGCGTGGAGTCAAAATCCTTTTGTCTTTGCGAAAGAAAAACGGCTAATGCAGGGCTGCAGGACACATCTGAACCATTTTCTATTAATTGCTTCGCTCGCATTACAATGCCAATGAGCATTAGTTCGGCCACCAAACTGGTCTTGTGGAAGTATACCTGCCAGTACATAAAACGCCTAGCCATGAGAAATTTTTCAACAGAATAAATTCCTTTTTCCTCTACAACCAGTTCACCGTCATAAACTGTCAGCATGGAAATCAACCGCTGGGAACTGATGTTGCCCTCTGCAACCCCTGTAAAGAAGCTGTCTCTTCTCAAATAATCCAACCGATCCATATCCAATTGACTCGATACCAATTGGTTTAGAAACTTTCTCTTGTACTCTCCCTTAAAGATGGAAATGGCAATATCCAATTGCCCATCAAACTCGGCATTCAGTTTTTCCATGAACATTAGGGAAATATCCTCATGGGTACATCCTTCCACGATGACACCTTCCAGGGCATGGGAATATGGACCGTGTCCTATATCGTGCAACAAGATGGCCGCCAACAGTCCCCTTTCCTCTTCCCCAGAGATGGCGACCCCCTTAAAACGCAACACCTCTATGGCCTGTCGCATAAGGTGCATGCTGCCCAACGCATGGTGAAAACGGGTATGCTGTGCCCCTGGATATACCAAATAGGACAATCCCATTTGTGAGATTCGTCTTAACCGTTGAAAATAAGGATGATTTATTAAATTGAAAATAAGCTCGTTAGGTGTTCCAATAAATCCATAAATGGGATCGTTAAATATTTTAAGCTTGTTGGTCGTACCCAAGGGTTGTATTTTTAACTGTACAAAGATAGCACTAATTGAAAATGAAAACGATTTCGATACTTTGGGTAGACGATGAAATAGATCTTCTAAAACCACACATCCTATTCCTAGAAAAAAAGAATTACCGGGTGACAACCTCAAAAAGTGGACAAGATGCCTTGGAAGAAATCCAAAACAACACTTTTGATATTGTTTTCTTGGATGAAAATATGCCAGGGATTTCAGGGCTTGAAACCCTAAACGAAATCAAACAAATGGACAGTACCCTTCCCGTGGTCATGATTACCAAGAGCGAGGAAGAGTATATCATGGATGAAGCCATCGGCAATAAAATTGCGGATTACCTGATCAAACCCGTAAACCCCAACCAAATACTACTTTCCCTAAAAAAGAGTTTGGACCATTCCCGTCTGGTTTCGGAACGTACTTCCGCGAATTATCAACAGGAATTTCGAAAAATAGCCATGGATTTGGCCATGGTGAACACCCATGAAGCATGGTCGGAACTCTACCAAAAACTGATTTTCTGGGAAAGGCAGTTGGAGCATATAGAAGATTCCGGGATGTTTGAAATCTTGGAATCCCAGAAAACAGAAGCCAATACACAGTTTAGCAAGTTTGTTGACAAAAATTACAGGCATTGGTTCACCGATGCACAAGGCCCCATTATGTCCCATACCATGTTCAAAAATTTGGTATGCCCAGAACTAAAGGGTACAAAAACCCTATTGGTGGTGATAGACAATTTGCGTTATGATCAATGGCAGGCTTTTGAGGATGTTATCACCAATCATTATAAAAAAGTATTGGAGACCCCATATTACTGCATTTTGCCAACTGCGACCCAGTACGCCAGAAATGCCATTTTCTCAGGGCTGACCCCTTTGGAAATGGAACGGCAATACCCAGATTGGTGGAAAAATGATACCGATGATGGAGGTAAAAACCTTTTTGAGGCGGAGTTTTTGGAAGCACAATTAAAACGCTTGGGATTGACCCTAAAATGGGAATACCATAAAATAAACAGTTTAAAACAAGGCCGGCAACTTGCCCAAAATTTCAGTTCACAAAAAAACAATGACCTTACCGTTTTGGTCTATAATTTTGTGGATATGCTCTCGCATGCCAAGACAGAAATGGAGGTCATCAAAGAGCTCGCCAACAACGACAAGGCCTACCGTTCACTAACCCTGAGTTGGTTTAAAAACTCTCCCTTGTTGGACATCATTCAACAAGCTCAGACCTTAGGGCTAAAATTGATCATTACCACAGACCATGGCACCATTAATGTAAAGCAGCCCTCAAAGGTTATTGGGGACCGGGAAACAAGCCTAAACCTTAGGTACAAAACGGGCAGGAGCCTTACCTATGAGGACAAAGAGGTTTTGGCGGCCAAAGAACCCAAAAAGATACAATTACCCTGTATTAATGTGAGTAGTTCCTTCATCTTTGCCAAAAACGATCTGTTTTTTGCCTACCCAAACAATTACAACCACTATGTGAGTTATTATCGCAATACTTACCAACACGGCGGGGTTAGTCTGGAAGAAATGATCATCCCTTTTGTAGTTTTGGAGCCAAAATGATTTCATGAATCTTCAATTTACCTTGGAAGAACTGCCTAAAGCAGCCCAATGCATTATAGCGCAGTTCAACAAACCTTCTGTTCTTGCCTTTTATGGTTCCATGGGTGTAGGAAAAACCACCTTGATCAAAGCGATCATTGAAAATTTGGGAGCAAAAGATTTGGGCAACAGTCCCACTTTTGGGCTGGTCAACGAATATGAAGATCATCAAGGTAGTGTTTTGGCCTATCACTTTGATTTTTATCGCATAGCGGATGAATGGGAAGCCATGGATATAGGAGTGGAAGATTATTTGTATTCCAAGGCATGGGTCTTGATCGAATGGCCCGAAAAAATCCAAAATCTTTTGCCTATAGATCATATTGCCATCCATTTACGACTTGTCGACAAAAACACCCGATTAGTCGAAATAATGGCGTCATAAATCTACACACGGTGTTATTTTCCTACTTTAACAGCTGAACACTATGAAAATCGATAAAAAGTTCCCTTTAGCCGTTAAAATGCAAATTATATCGGTGAATTACACTTTTTTTGGTTAAGTTTGTTCGAGATGAATTCATTTATTAACCAAAAACTTTTAGTACGATGAACACTAAAAAAGTTTTCTTTGGATTTTTGGCTTTAGCTTTCTTTGCAATGGCTGCTGTAGCTACTACTGCGGTTGACACTGATTCTGAGTCTCAATCCATGATTGAAAGAGGTAAAATCATTAGAGAGTAATCAATGATTTTTTCCTGAAATTAAAAACCCTAAGAAATTAGGGTTTTTTTTGTGCAATATTTTTTATCACTCATAGTTAAGGTTACTATATGAGCGAGAAAAGAAAGATACATAGGAAACTTATTATAGAAGGGGCTTTGGTTGTGATAATAGCACTTACACCTCTTTTTTTTTATTTGTACAAATACTTTCCTGTGAATACACCGACAATAACTTTTTTAGGCATAACAATAAGTTCTAATGGATTTGCTGATGCAAATACCGCATTGTATTATTATGGTACCAAGTTTGTGCCCCTATTACTATTGCTCGTATGGTTCATGACCAATAAGAATTGGTGGTATCATGTCATTTTGATTCCAATAGCCATGTATAGTTTTCAGATATACAACATGTTGCAACCTGCAACCTCTAAGGGTAAAGTTGATGAGAACGAAATTTTATATGTTGTTGGCATTACCATGGTCATAGCCCCAGTTGTATATCTTATCCGTTTAAAGCTAGTGGATAAATACGTGCACGGAATTGATTTAAAGGCCATGGACACCGAACTTAGAATCCTTAAAGAGAAGCAAGAACTCGAAAAAGAGCGTGAGAAGTTAGAGCGCCAAAAAGAAGCCCTTGCAAAAAAAATGTAAATTTGGCGCAACAAGCAGCATTACATTTTAATGGACCAACCCTCTTCCCCTTTTAGTAAACAGCAATTATTGCCACAAGAAGAGACCCTTGAAATCATTAAAAAAAAGGGGCAACTTTTCATAGGGCTGCCCAAAGAGAAACAATATCAGGAAAAGCGGATTTGCTTAACCCCTGACGCCGTCAATGCCATTACCGCACACGGACACAGGGTCTTGATCGAATCTGGTGCTGGTGAGGGAGCCAACTTTTCCGATGCAGAATATGTTGAGGCCGGTGGCGAAATCACCAGGGACACCAAGAAGGTTTTTTCGTGCCCTATTTTGCTCAAGGTAGAACCCCCTACCCTTGCCGAATTAACCTTGGTAAATCCGCAGACCATTATTATTTCTGCCCTTCAGATAAAGACCCAAAACAAAGATTATTTTGAGGAGTTGGCAAAAAAAAGGGCCACTGCCATCGCTTTTGAATACATTAGGGATGAGGACGGAAAATATCCTGCGGTACGTTCGTTGAGCGAGATAGCCGGTATTTCCTCCGTTTTGATCGCGGCAGAACTTACTGCGGCCACAAACCAGGGCAATGGACTCATGTTTGGGAACATAAGTGGTGTTCCTCCTGTAGAAGTGGTTATCATAGGGGCGGGTACCGTTGGTGAATTTGCAGCGCGTTCAGCATTGGGCCTTGGAGCCAACATCAAGATTTTTGACAATTCCATTACAAAGCTCAGAAAAATCCAAACCGCTTTGGGGCAAACCATTTACACCTCTACCCTACAGCCAAAAAATCTGACCAAAGCGTTAAAACGCTGTGATGTCGCCATTGGAGCCGTTCGCGGCCAGGACCGTTCCCCTGTTGTGGTCAGTACCACCATGGTAGAGCAAATGAAGAAAGCTTCGGTCATTATCGATGTGAGTATTGATATGGGCGGATGTTTTGAAACCTCTGAAGTGACCAATCATGATAAACCCACTTTTGAAAAATATGGGGTAATCCATTATTGTGTACCCAACATCCCGTCCCGCTATCCACGAACATCATCGGTATCCATAAGTAATATCTTCACCCCTTATCTTCTAAAGATTGGGGAGGATGGCGGATTGGAAAATTCGTTGCGGTTTGACAATGGTTTGCGCAACGGACTCTATATGTACCATGGCATCTTAACCAACAAGTCTATTGGGGATTGGTTTGGCTTGGCGTATAATGATATCAATTTCCTTATTTTTTGATTATGGCGTTTCTACGAAGATTGGGATGGTACCTGATAGGGCTGTCCATAGGTATTGTTTTCTTGGTGTTTTTTCTTAAAAAGAAGTCTGGCGAAGAAGGTGTCGAATTTTGTTACCTCCCCAATTGCCGGGTATTGAAAAACATACGTTCCAAGGAATTGATTTTTTCTGAAACGGTACAGAAAGAAATTTTGAGGGGATCCATAGATTCCCTTACCATAAAAGGATACCTAGAGGATGGCAAGGTAGATTTTGGCCATAGTGATACCCAATCTAAAGACTGTAAGACCTACCGGATAATTGGTGAAAAGCACATCTTGACGGTAAAAAATTGTGACGAAGAAGCCACAGTGGTCCAGTTTCTACCCAAACCCATTGAAACGGATTAGACTTTTCTCCTTTTCTTCTCTTTTTTCAGTAAATCGAGTTCGCGGCTGGTCTGTCCTGCTACGGATGTGTTCTCCTCTGCTCTTCGAATTAAATAGGGCATCACGTCGCGCACAGGGCCATAGGGCAAATACTTGGCAACGTTATAGCCTTCAAGACCAAGATTATAACTGATATGGTCACTCATCCCGTACAACTGTCCAAACCAAATGTGCGGGTCTTTTTTCTGGAGTCGATTGGCCTTCATCAAATCCATTAATTTATAGCTACTTTCCTCGTTATGGGTCCCGGAAAAAATGGAAAATACCGAAAGGTTTTCCATCATAAATTCAATCGCTCGGTCAAAATTCTCATCGGTAGCCGCTTTAGATTCACAGATTGGGGATTTATATCCTTTTTCCAAGGCCCTCTCATTTTCTTTTTCCATATAGGCTCCCCTAACGGCCTTGATACCCACTTTAAATTTTTCCAAAGTTGCCAATTCCAAAAGATTCTCCAGAAAAGGTAAACGGTCCCAACGGTACAACTGGGCCGTGTTAAAGACCACAGCTTTGGTTTTGTTGTATTTTCTCATCATCATCAAGCACAACTCATCGGCTGCATCTTGAATCCAACTTTCCTCGGCATCGATCAATAGGGCCACATCCAAATCATAGGCTTTTTTAGAAGCCCTATCATATCGATCCACGATACGTTCCCATTCAGCTTCTTCCTCGGGGGTCAATGGTTGACCCGCACTCTTCTTCTCCATCAAGGAGAGCCTGCCAAAAGCAGAGGGTTTAAAAACCGCAAAGGGGATGGCTTCTTTTTCCTTGACAAAGTCCAGCACGATCAACACTTTTTCCAAGGCACTGTCAAATTGATTCTCCGAGATTTTTCCCTCTACGGAATAGTCCAAAATAGCGCTGACGCCCTTGGCATGCATTCTATCTATTATGGGCAGGCAATCTTCTTCGTTCACACCCCCGCAAAAATGGTCAAAAACCGTTGCCCGTATCAATCCTTCAACAGGCAAATGTGCATTGATGGCGAAATTGGTGACCGCGGTTCCGATGCGGACCAAGGGCTCATTGGCAATCAATTTAAATAAGAAATAGGCGCGTTCCAGTTCTGAATCACTTTTTATACTAAACGCGGTTGCGGTATCCTCAAAGATTCTTTCTTTCATTGTCATATTATCAACAGAGCAAATATATATCGCATTTCATTAATTATTTACATGGAATTGTGATTAATTTGCCAATTGATATCTTATGGAAATGTTGGACAATTTGGCTCGAAATCAAGTGATTTTTGACGATTTGGCGGTAGTTGCCCTAAATCAATATGTTAGCAATGGTAATTTTTCAAAAGTGTTCGTTCTGGTCGATGAAATGACCCATGAACACTGTTTGCCTCTCTTTGTGGATTTCTCCGCTTTTGACCCCGATTTGGTCATGACGATCAAGGCCGGTGAAGCACATAAAACAATTGACACCTGCGTACAAGTCTGGAACACACTCTCCGATCATGGTTCGGATCGCAAATCACTGTTGATCAACCTTGGAGGCGGTGTTGTGACCGATTTGGGGGGCTTTGTGGCCTCTACCTTTAAAAGGGGGATTGATTTTGTGAACATTCCCACCACCCTCTTGGCCATGGTAGATGCTTCGGTTGGTGGAAAAACAGGTGTGGATCTGGGTACGTTAAAAAATCAGGTGGGTGTGATCAACCAGCCCAAGATGGTGTTGGTACTCCCCGCTTTTTTGAAAACCTTGGAAGAAAGGCAACTTAGGAGCGGTTATGCAGAGATGCTCAAACATGCCCTGATCGCCAACGAGAATCTCTGGACTCCCTTAAAGACCCTTTATCCAAATATTACAGGGGATTCCATTAAGGATTCCGTGGTTCTGAAGGAAAAAATAGTTGAGATGGATCCTTATGAACAAAAAGAAAGAAAGAAATTAAATTTTGGGCACACCATAGGACATTCCATTGAATCCTTCTATCTGGGCCATGATGGAAAAACCACACTGCTCCATGGCGAAGCCATTGCCATTGGAATGATCATGGAAGCCTATCTCTCCTATGAGATCCAAGGGCTTTCCAAGGTTCAGCTAGAAGATATTACCAGGACCATCCTAAGCTTTTTCCCCAAAGTGGAAATTGAAGAACAGGAGATTCCCCCAATCCTTGACTATTTAAAGCACGATAAGAAAAATTCCCATGGCAATGTGAACTTTACCCTGCTGTCCGGTATTGGAAGTTCGGTTGTAGATATTAAGATTCCACCAGAGTACTTAATCAAAGCATTCACATACTACAGGGAAGCGTAGGTACACCTACTAAAATTTACACTTTCACAACTCTATAAAAGAAGCGTTTATTATAATTCATAGCTTAGGAATGTCAAACCTAAACGACCTACTATGAAACGTGTAATAATTGATTATAAGAAGCTTGATAAAGACATTGCTACCCTTCTTATCGAATCTTACCCGCATGGTTATGGTGATGATGATATCATTCTTCTAAAAAAACCCAACGGAGAACTCATTGAAGCTGTTGAAGTTAGGACAGTAGATACTATTTTCTTGGTAAAGATAAGTAAGAGCTTATCCAACTTCATAGCCAACTTTGAAGAAACCATGGAAAAGGAGCTGGAATTGGACACCCCTGCTCAGAATGATTCCTTAAAAACAGAAAAACCAATCAAAATAGAGGGGGATTTTGATTCGGACGATATGATGCCATAGGTCCGGGAAAGATTTCCAACGAAACTAAAGTTCGTTGAAAATCGTGTGCATTAAGCGTTTCTTGTCGTTGATGCTCTCTTCCAAGGAAATCATGGTTTCCGTACGGCTAATGCCATCTATATCGTCTATCTTAAAGATAATGTTTTTGGCATGGGTGGTGTCCCGGGCCCTTATCTTACAGAAGATATTGAATTTTCCAGTGGTGATGTGGGCCACCGTCACATATGGAATCTGGTTCAATCGCTCAAGAACAAACTTGGTTTGGTGGGTTTTCTCTAAAAATATTCCAACATAAGCAATAAAGGAATACCCCAATTTAACATAATCCAAAGTCAAGGAAGAACCTTTTATAATACCAGCTTCTTCCATCTTTTTTACCCTTACGTGAACAGTACCGGCAGAAATCAATAATTTTTTTGCAATATCGGTGAACGGAGTCCGAGTATTGTCAATCAACATATCAAGAATCTGATGGTCTATTTCGTCTAATTTGACTTTCCCCATAAATATAAATTTTGAGCAAAATTAAGCATTCAAAAAAAAATTACGCATAAAAGAGGGGTAAATAATGCAAATCATTCAAAAACAAGGACTGTTTACATATGTAAACAAGGTGTATTCGTCCATTTATCATCAAAAAAGAACTATATTTACAATTGTAAACTACTAGTATTATTAAAGGATATAATAAGTCATCATATTTTAAATCAACTATTTATAGTGTACCACCATAAGTTTTAGTTCATGTACAAGGTTAAACTTGCATTACCCTCGTTATTACATATCGATATATTTACAACAACCTGCACAAAGAAGCCTATACATTGAAGATATCAATTATTTACATATGTAAACATGATTAATCGCTTAAAAGAACTGATGTCCCAGTACAACCTTAGCCCTTCAGCGCTAGCGGATAGCGTAGGTGTCCCCCGTTCAAGCGTTTCACATTTGTTAACCGGTAGAAATCGCCCAAGTTTGGATTTTATATTAAAACTCATCAAGGAGTATCCAGATGTGAATTTGTATTGGTTGCTTCTTGGAAAGGGGAGCTTCCCCTCCACTCCAAATCCTGAAACTTCCCCAAAAACATTGCCTCTTACATTTTCTGAAGAAGAGAAAGAAACTGTAGCGAAAGCCCCTGTGCCGGACAAACAAATCAAGAGTGTGGCCAAGCAAGCCGCTGTATCAGAAAACAGCGCTATTGAAAGCATCGTTTTCTTTTTTAAGGACGGTACTTTCAAATCTTTCGAACCCAAATAAGTACTTTTGGCAAAAATTCTAGCCTTGAAACATTGCTTTGCCCTATTTGTCCTTGCATTAATGCTCAAATCCTGTATCACTGCCCCTGATCGTGATTGTAACGTATACAAAAAAGGGGATTTCCAATCGCTCTTGCTTGTTGGGAACGATACCTTACTGACCACTTTTTCGCGGGATGACAAATGGCAGATTGAACACTTTGAGGGGAAACGGGATACTTTTTTTATCCGTTGGGTCAATGATTGTGAATATGTGCTGAAGAAAAAAAATCCTACAGACCGTTATGAGGCCAAATCAAATCACATAAAAATTTTGACCACTACAGATAGTTCTTATACATTTGAGTTCAACATTGTAGGAGAAACAACAAAACTCAGAGGAACTGTCTTAAAAAACTGATCATGTTTGATATTTTTACAAGCCCAGATGCCTGGGTGGCCCTGCTGACGCTTACATTTTTAGAGATTGTCTTGGGGATAGACAACATCATTTTTATTTCGATAGCGGCCGGAAAGCTCGAAAAAAAGAACCGAAAAACAGCCACCAATCTGGGGCTGGTCTTGGCCATGGTCATGAGGATCATCTTATTGTTTGGGATTACCTGGCTCACCTCACTTAAAAAACCCTTTTGGATACTAAACCAAGAATGGATCCATGGGGGCATCAGTTGGCAGGCCTTGATCCTGTTTCTGGGCGGTCTTTTTCTTTTGTACAAGAGTACCAAGGAAATCCATGAGAAAATTGAGGATCGTGGTCATGACGAACGCGAGGTAAAAAGCCAAAGATCGGCATCTTTGACCAATGCCATCGTTCAAATAACCATTATAAACATTGTATTCTCCTTTGATTCCATTCTAACCGCCATAGGAATGACGAATGGCATCTCCCCCAACCCCAATGATGCTTTGGTGCTGATGATCGTTGCTGTAGTCATCTCTGTGGTCATCATGATGCTCTTTGCCAATCCTGTTGGGGATTTTGTCAACAGACACCCCTCCATCCAAGTATTGGGGCTGTCATTTTTAATATTGATCGGGTTTATGTTGATTGCCGAAGCTGCCCACCTATCCCATCTTGTGGTCTTTGATCAGGAAGTGGGAAGCATACCCAAAGGATATCTCTATTTTGCCATTGCTTTTTCCCTTATGGTCGAGTTTTTTGACATGAGGATGAAGCGGAACAAAAAAAGACCCATTACCGTTGAGGATACGTCTGAAAATTAATTGGGGCGTTTAAATACTGCTCCAGGCCTCTTGTCCTTTTGTTCATCGCAAAGTTTCTGCTGTTGCTTTACGGTCAATGTGCTGCCATCATGGCTCCAACCTGGAGGGCCAAAAATATACATCAGTTTATCTTTTAGCCCCTTTACTTTCCTTACATCGGTCCAGATGTCCTTGTATTCATGGGTAAGGATTACCGCTGGATTATAGGAATTTGGTGAATGAATCACCCCGTATTGCACCTTAATGTCATCATCAAATTCCTTCCAAGTGCCAAACAACTTGTCAAAAATATTGAGGAAACCGCCATGGTTTTTGTCCAGATACTCCACGTTTTGGGCATGGTGCACTTGGTGCATGGTGTGCGTGTTCATGAACTTTTCCAAAAAGCCCAGCTTGGGAATATATTGCGAATGAAGTTGAAACTGCCATAAGGCCTCAATACCCAAACAGACCATGACCATTTCTGGCGGAAAACCTATAGCGGGCAACCACATATAGAAAAAGGGCTTGTACAGGATGGTGAACCACCCATTCCTTATGGCCGTACCCAAGTTGTAATTGTCCGAGGAGTGGTGCACAATATGTGCCGCCCAAAGAAAACGTATCTCATGGTTGGCACGGTGAAACCAGTAATAGGTGAAGTCGTCTGCCACTTGGCAAAAAAGCCAAACATACCAAGCATACCCAAAAGATTGATAGCCCAAGAGGTTGGTTCGGACTCCATTTTCAATGGGGTTGCACAATTCGTACACTCCTTTAAAGAGCACAATGGCGAAAGCGACTTTAAACAATGGTCCCAAAATGGCAGAGCCCACACCCATAAAACCGCTGGCGAATAAATCTTTCCAGTTGTAGATGTGGTCATCCCCGTGGGATTTACTATAGGTCAGTTCCAATAAAATAAAGGCAATAAAAATGGGTACGCCGTAAACAAGCGGGTTGGTAAAATCCATAACATTAGTTAACAGTTCAAAAAAAAGGTTGGTTTAAAGGTCAAAACAGGCTTGCTTGACCTGTATCTGAATCTTTTGGGTTCGTTATATCATTGGTATCGTTGGCTGTATCAACCGACTCTTCATCTACTACTTCAATCTCATTGGTTGGCTGTTCTTCAGGTTCCTCATAAGGAAGCGAATCCAAACGATTGATATTTTTAACCTTTAAAGACGTTAACTGGTTACCTAAAGCTTTAATTCCTTTAATGGTTATAAATTGCTCTAAATCAATATTTTCATCAGGCTTAGTCTGTTTTCCTTTTTGCTTTGCGTATTCAAGTGCTATCACGGGTTTCCAATCCGTGGAAATCAATTCAAGCTGTGATTTGGGGTGCTCGGAAATCACCAATTCTTCCCTTCCGGGGTTTTCAATCAAGAAACGTTTTACATAATAACGCTCTTTTCCTCCTTCGTAATATATAACGGATATGGGTTTTTGGGGTTTCCATTTTTCCAATACGATCATATCGCTGTCAAAGCGCGCGTTTAAATCAGGAGGTATTGTTTTGATAAAACCACGTTGATTGGCTATCAACAACAAATCCTCGGCCCTGAATTCGCCCAACAACTCCCCTCTTTCATCAACGTTAAGTCGCTGTACCACATCATCAAACCATATCTTTCTCGGCTTAAGGGTTGAAAGGCCTTTTTCTTTGAGTTCAATGCGTTTTACGGTATATTTTGTGACTACGTTCCCCCTAGAGGACCGTCCTTTGATCAGCACATCGGCAAAATCAACATCCCATTTCAATTTTTTTATACTGCCCGATTGCCGTAAATGAACCGTGACCACTTCTGCCTCTCCATTGGGATTGGCGGAGAAATGCAGTACATCGGATCCAGCCTTGCCATTGGTCAAGTCGTACATCCGGTCCCGGGTCACCCCTGCCACGTTAAATCGTTTGATGTAGCTGGCCCCGCCCCTACCGTCTTTATATACCATATTATAGGTGGTGCGCTTGTCTCTCTTTTTAAAGACGGCCACATGTAGAATGTTTTTATCCACAAAGGTTTTGGTGTCCACTTTGGTGACCATCATTTGACCTTTCTTGGTAAAGATGATAATGTCGTCTATATCGCTACAATCCGTGACATATTCATCCTTTTTGAGTGAAGTGCCCACAAAACCTTCCTCGCGGTTCACATAAAGCTTGGTGTTGCGAATCACCACTTTGGTGGCCTCGATATCATCAAAAATCCTAATCTCCGATTTGCGTTGCCTTTCCTTACCGTATTTCTTTTTAAGTTCTTTAAAATAGGAAATGGCAAAGTCAATGAGATGAGCCAGATGGTGCTTGGTTTCCTTTATTCTATCTTCAAGACTTTCAAGATATTGCTTCGCCTTATCTAAATCAAACTTCGAAATCCTTTTAATGCGTATTTCGGTGAGTTTCACAATATCTTCCTCGGTCACCTCACGCCTTAAATGTTTAGTGTGTGGCTTTAATCCTTGATCAATGGCTGCAATGACCCCCTCCCAAGTCTCCTCCTCTTCAATTTCCCTATAAATTCTGTTTTCAATAAAAATACGCTCCAGTGATGCAAAGTGCCATTGCTCCTCAAGTTCGTTCAGTTGGATCTCCAATTCCTGCCGAAGCAACTCTACCGTATGGTCCGTGGAACGACGTAACACCTCGCTGACCCCCAAAAAAATGGGTTTGTTGTCCTCTATGATACAACACAGTGGTGAAATGGAAGATTCGCAAGCGGTGAAGGCATAGAGGGCATCAATGGTCTTGTCCGGGGAAATACCAGTTGGTATGTGGACGAGAATCTCAACTTCGGCAGCGGTGTTGTCCTCAATTTTCTTGATTTTGATTTTCCCTTTTTCGTTTGCCTTAAGGATGGAGTCGATCAACGAGGAGGTGTTGGTGCCAAAAGGAATTTCCTTGATTACCAAAGTGTTCTTGTCCAAGGTCTCAATTTTGGCCCTCACTCGTATTTTTCCTCCCCTAAGACCATCATTGTAGTTGGTCACATCTATGATTCCTGATGTAGGAAAATCTGGAAAGAGTGTAAAGCGTTTTCCTCTTAGGTGTTTTATGGAAGCATCTATGAGTTCATTGAAATTGTGCGGTAATATTTTGGTGGAAAGACCAACGGCTATACCCTCGGCTCCTTGGGCCAAGAGCAACGGGAATTTAACCGGTAGATTGATTGGCTCCTTCTTTCGGCCATCGTACGACAACTGCCATTCGGTGATTTTGGGGCTAAAGACAACATCCAATGCAAATTTGGACAATCTGGCCTCAATGTAACGCGGTGCAGCGGCTCCGTCACCAGTCAAAATATTGCCCCAGTTGCCTTGGGTATCTATGAGTAGGTCCTTTTGCCCTATCTGGACCATGGCATCACCAATACTGGCATCACCATGGGGGTGGTACTGCATAGTGTGCCCCACCACATTGGCCACTTTATTGTACCTGCCATCGTCAAGCTCCTTTAAGGCGTGCATGATTCTTCGCTGGACCGGTTTAAACCCGTCTTCAATGGCGGGTACGGCACGCTCCAAAATTACATACGAAGCGTAATCTAAAAACCAATCTTTATACATGCCCGTTACCCGGGTCAAAGATTCAGCCGAAGTCTGTTCTTCGTTGGGCAAGCTCTCACTCAATTCTCCGTTCTCTTCCATGTAATAAAATAAAGTATATGGCTGGTTTATAGTTGGTTTTCTTCGATAAGATCAAGCTCTACTTTTAGGTTTTTTATGATAAACTCTTGCCTGTCCGGAGTGTTTTTCCCCATATAAAATTTAAGCAATTGATCTATGGACATGGCCTTGTCCAACATAACAGGCTCCAATCTAATATCCTCGCCTATAAAATATTTAAACTCATCCGGGGAGATTTCACCCAATCCTTTAAATCGGGTAATCTCTGCTTTGCCCGTCAGTTTTTTTATGGCTTTCTTCTTTTCTTCCTCCGAATAACAATAAATGGTCTCTTTTTTATTACGTACCCGAAACAAAGGGGTCTGCAAGATATACAAATGATGGTCCTTTATCAATTCTGGGAAGAACTGTAAAAAGAAGGTGATCAACAACAACCGAATGTGCATACCGTCCACATCGGCATCCGTTGCGATAACAATGTTGTTGTAACGCAAATCTTCCAGAGAATCCTCAATATTGAGTGCTGCCTGCAGTAAATTGAACTCTTCATTTTCGTATACGATTTTTTTGGACATACCAAAAGAGTTCAAAGGCTTGCCCCTGAGGCTGAATACCGCCTGTGTGTTTACATCCCTGGATTTGGTGATGGAACCCGATGCGGAATCCCCCTCGGTAATGAACAAGGTGGTCTCCAACCGGCGGTCATTCCTCATGTCGCCCAAATGAACCCTGCAATCGCGAAGCTTCTTATTGTGCAGGCTCGCTTTCTTTGCCCGTTCCCGAGCCAACTTTCGAATACCCGAAAGTTCTTTTCGTTCTTTCTCTGCCTGAACAATTTTCTTTTGTAGTGCCTCTGCCGCTCCTGGGTTTTTATGCAGGTAGTTGTCCAGATACGTTCCCACAAAATCGTTGATGTAGGTCCGTACCGTGGGGAGGTCACCACCCATGTCGGTGGACCCCAATTTAGTTTTGGTCTGACTTTCAAAGACCGGCTCCATCACTTTAATTGAAATGGCAGAAATGATTGATTTTCTAATATCTGAAGCGTCATAATTTTTACCATAAAAATCCCGAAGTGTTTTTACAACAGCTTCCCTGAACGCCGCTTGATGGGTCCCACCCTGTGTGGTGTGCTGACCATTTACAAAGGAATGGTATTCTTCACTGTATTGGGTTTTGCTATGCGTCATGGCCACCTCTATATCGTCTCCCTTTAGATGGATGATGGGATATAGAAAATCTTCTTGGTTGTTGTTTTCCTCCAACAGATCCTTTAGTCCGTTTTCTGAGAGGAATTTCTCCCCATTGAACACAATGGTCAAGCCCGGGTTTAGGTAGACATAGTTTTTGAGCATGCGCTCAACATACTCACTGCGGTATTTGTATTTTTTAAAAATGGTCTCGTCTGGTACAAAACTGACCAAGGTGCCTTTGCGCTGTTTTGAGTCAATCAATTCTTCATTTACAAGATTGCCCGTTTCAAATTCAGCAGATTTTAACTGACCGTCCCTTGTGGATTCTACCTTAAAATATGCGGAGAGTGCATTGACCGCCTTGGTCCCCACCCCATTTAACCCCACCGATTTTTTGAAGGCCCTGGTATCATACTTGCCCCCTGTGTTCATTTTGGAAACCACATCCACTACCTTGCCCAGCGGAATACCACGGCCATAGTCCCTGACCGAAACCAAATTTTCCTCGATCTTGATCTCAATGGTCTTCCCTGCCCCCATGACAAATTCATCGATACAGTTGTCTATGACTTCCTTTAATAAAATATAGATACCGTCATCTGCGGAAGAGCCATCGCCCAACTTGCCAATGTACATTCCGGGGCGCATGCGTATGTGTTCCTTCCAGTCTAGGGAACGTATATTATCTTCGGTATACTGTGCCGTGTTTGCCATTTATTTGGGGATTATCCCAACGAATATAAAATTTCACTTCAAAATTCAAAATGAAGGAGGCAGAAAGTAATCAACAATAAAAATATCAAGGCTGTTGATATATCTAACTTCGCGCCTGTTTCTTCCTTTTTACCGAAAGGTAGGTAATACCCAAAATTACCACCAACATACCCAATAATTGTATGAGTGTCAATCGTTCCCCGAGAAAGATATAAGCGAGCAGAATGGTAGAAACAGGGCCCAAACCTCCCAGAATGGAAAAATGGGATGCCCCCAAACGCTTTATGGATTCGGACACCAAAAAAGAGGGAATGATCGTAGCCATTATCGCCATGGCCAGTCCATAGAGGTAAACCGGGGTGGGATAATTCCACAAATCCCAATCGGCACTTAAGGCATAATGTGCCACAACGCACAATGTGGAAACGATCATGGCGTAACAGGTAAAACGCAAAACCCCAAATTTTGGGATCAACCAACCACTTCCCACCAAATAGGAAGCATACGTTACAGCGCTCAAAAAAATTAAGAAGGCACCCCAAAGTGTTTTGTCACCGGAAATTTCCAATTCGTCCCAAAAGGTGATGAGCACCCCTACATAGGTGATGCCAATGGCCATCACTTGAATCTTTGTGATTTTTTCTTTAAAAAAAAGTCGGGCGAGAAAAACAACAATGGTCGGGTATAGAAATAAAATAATCCGCTCAAGACCCGCCTTTATGTAATTGAGTCCCAAAAAATCAAAATAACTGGCCATGTAGTAGCCTAGGAATCCAAATACAATAAGCCAAAGCACTTCTTTTCTTCCAATGCTTTGTGGCGGTGTCTTTTTCCGTATTAAGAACAGTATGGATACGTAAATGGGCAACGAAAAAATCATACGAAAGAGAAGCAGTTCCAAGGTGCCGACCCCATATTCATAGGCCAATTTGACCATTACAGCCTTGGAGGAAAAGAGCACCACTCCCAGAATGCCATAAAAAACACCTGTTCCGCCAATTTTTTTTCTGTCTGTCATGCGATAAATCTACAGACGGCTATGGTGTGGGGTGCTTCGGAATTGGGAAAATTACAATGTTCAATCGTTACACATTAAACCTAAAGTGCATAACATCGCCATCCTTAACAATGTATTCCTTTCCTTCTATACGCATTTTGCCGGCCTCCTTCACTTTTGCTTCACTGCCATAGTCCACGTAATCATCAAAGGCAATGACCTCGGCCCGGATAAAGCCCTTTTCAAAGTCGGTATGGATCACCCCAGCAGCCTGTGGAGCCGTTGCTCCTTTGTTTATGGTCCATGCGCGAACCTCTTTTTCGCCTGCAGTAAAATAGGTTTCCAGATCCAACAACCTATAGGCCCCACGAATCAGTTTTCCAGAGCCTGGTTCGGAAAGACCCAGATCTTCAAGGAACAACTGTCTTTCCTCGTACGATTCCAATTCATTGATATCTGCCTCTGTCCCTACCGCCAAAAAAATAACCTCGGCATTTTCATCCTTAACGTTCTCTTTTACACGTTCCACATAGGCATTGCCGTCTACAGCGGCAGCTTCATCCACATTACAGACATACATCACAGGTTTGTCCGTGATCAATTGCAGGGGCTTTACAAACCCCTCCCTTTCCTCTGGTTCAAAATTAATGGCCCTGACCGATGTGCCCGATTCCAAGTTTTCCTTTAACATCGTTAATATGGCAGCCTCTTTCTGGGCATCCTTGTTTCCGGTCTTTGCCGCCCTACTGACTTTGTCCAGTTTTTTTTCCACACTTTCCAAGTCCTTAAGCTGCAGTTCCATGTCTATGGTTTCCTTATCACGGATTGGGTCCACAGATCCGTCTACGTGTACCACGTTATCATTATCAAAACAACGCAAGACATGCAAAATGGCATCCGTTTCCCGTATGTTTCCCAAGAATTGGTTGCCCAGACCTTCCCCTTTGCTAGCCCCTTTTACCAGCCCCGCAATATCTACAATCTCCACAGTTGCTGGGATTACCTGTTGGGGTTTGACCATATCTTCCAATTGCTCCAATCGCTTATCGGGAACATTGACCACCCCTATATTGGGTTCAATGGTACAAAAGGGGAAATTGGCACTCTGTGCCTTGGCATTTGACAAACAATTAAAAAGGGTAGACTTACCAACATTGGGCAATCCAACGATACCAGCTTTCATAAAGAAGATAATTGATTTTAGCGGTTGGAGGTCAGAATCTCAAATTTCTGGCATCCAACTTCTATTTTTAAGGTTGCAAATATAGGTTGAAGAATGGAAATATCATTCCATTACATTCCGATGAGCAAGTGGTAGATAGCTATCCCGATAATGACAAAGATGGACAGTATGACCAACGTGGATAGAAAGCAGCCTATTTTCATCCATATTCCCGAATATTCTTTATCTGAACCCATATACGCCCGTAAAAGAACAAAGGTGACAACAAAAAAACAAGATTTCCCAACAAATTTTAATCCTATAAAACTATTCCGCTGTTTTTTAAGTTAATAGATATTGACCAAACAAACACCTACAATGCCAAAAGCAAACACCATACCTTTTGATCTTGGCTACATTATTGATGATAACAAACTTTCATGTGTAACCAATACCCAGATTCTTGAAAAAAGTTACAAAGGGCTGCAGATAAAGAAATTCACCCGACCCCTTTTTGGACTGGCCCATTTAAAGCGCGACCTGATCTTGGGACGAAAAATCCTTTTGTTGCTCGATATTGAAATGCCCAAGTTGAGCGGCCCCCAATTGTTACGGTATCTATTGCAACAGGATTATCTGAACACTTCCAACCTTAATGTAATCTTTATCAGTTCCACAATAGAGAATTACCTGTTCAATCCCATCATGAACAACCATATTGTGGCCGATAAGATAAAAAAGCCCTTGAGTTTAAAAATGTTTGAACGTGTGCTGGAAAAGAATTTTGAGCAGGTTTCCGTAAAAATTGCAGAGTCTGCCTAACCCTCGGGGTGCATAAAACGTTGTTTGCCCAAGAGTTCTTCTTCGCTCTCTACCCTATCTTCATCGGGTACACAACAATCTACTGGACACACGGCGGCACATTGGGGTTCCTCATGAAAACCCATGCATTCGGTACACTTGTCCGGAGCTATATAATAGATGTCATCACTAATGGGTTCCTGTACATCTTCTGCGTTCACCGCCTTGCCATCGGGTAAAACAATATTTCCTTTTAAGGAGGTTCCGTCACTGTATCGCCATTCATCTGCACCTTCATAAATTGCAGTATTGGGGCATTCGGGTTCACAGGCCCCACAGTTGATACATTCGTCTGTTATAATTATTGCCATCGTTTTCCTTTTTCAATATGTAATTTTGCCAAAATTAAACGCTGAAAGAACAGTAAACAAATTAAATGTCAAACGTTCAAAACTATATTGGGGCTTTTGCTGAGCTAGGTAGGCTGCTTCGCCATTTTGATAATGATAATTCCACAAGCTTTGGGGAGTGGCCCGAGAAATTAAAAAATGCCACAGAAAAGGCCCATAGCCAGAATAGCTGGTTTACCATGGACAATCTGCATCATGCCATGCATGAATGGGGACAATTGCTGACGGAAGATGGGCTGAACACTTGGTTAAAAGCCTATGGCCATCCCAAAAACGGGAACAAAACCATTGGTGTCATCATGGCCGGCAACATTCCCATGGTCGGGTTCCATGATTTTATTTGCATCTTGTTGTCTGGAAACAAGGTTCTTGCAAAGCTGTCCACTAACGACAATGTATTGTTACCCTTTATGGCCGACTTCCTTGTTTCCGTTTGTCCAGAACTTGCCAATGCCATTGAATTTACCCAAGGCAAGCTAGAAGGGTTTGATGCCGTAATCGCCACCGGAAGCGATAATACCAGTCGGTATTTTGATTACTATTTTGGCAAATACCCCAACATCATCCGGAAGAATAGAAATTCTGTCGCCGTCTTGACAGGAACGGAATCACAAGAAGACTTAACGCTGTTGGGGGAGGATATCTTTAGGTATTTTGGGTTGGGATGCCGGAGTGTCTCAAAGCTCTACGTTCCCGCTGGATACGACTTTCAGCAATTCTTTGGGGCTGTTTATAAATGGAAGTCCTTAATCGATATTCATAAATACGCCAACAACTATGACTATAACAAGGCTGTTTACCTTATGTCCGATTTTAAGATTCTGGACAATGGCTTTTTACTGTTAAAGGAAGACGTAAAAACAGCCTCGCCCATAGCCACGCTTTTTTACGAAGAATATACAGATGCCGAATTGCTCAAAGAGCAATTGGAAGCACAAGCGAACCAGCTTCAATGTGTGGTTTCCAAGGGTTTTTTGAAAAAAGAGATAGGTTTTGGCAGTACGCAGAAACCCCAGTTGCACGATTATGCAGATGGGGTGGACAGCATGCAATTTCTATGGGCCCTCTAGTTTTTCCTTCCATAAAATTTTAAGACCTTTAGGCTGTCTAAAACAGCAGATACAAATACCCAAAAAACCTTCTTTAATGAAAAAACATAATTTTAGTGCAGGTCCTTGCATCCTTCCCAAAGAAGTCATGCAAAAAGCTTCAGAAGCCGTAATTGATTTGGATGGCATTGGCCTTTCCTTGATAGAAATATCACACAGGAGCAAAGAATTTGTGGCCATTATGGAAAACGCCCGTTCCTTGGCCCTTGAACTTATGGGCTTGGAAGGAAAAGGCTATTCCGCCCTTTTTCTACAAGGTGGCGCCAGTACACAATTTTTAAATGTGGCCTTTAACCTTTTGGAAAAAAAGGCGGGCTATGTGAATACGGGAACCTGGAGCCTTAAGGCCATCAAAGAAGCTCGTCTTATAGGCGAAGTGGCCGAAATAGCGACCTCTCAGGAGGAAAACTTCAACTATATTCCCAAAGGCTATGTAATTCCAGATGATTTGGATTACCTACACCTTACCTCCAACAACACCATTTTTGGCACACAGATAATAGAATTTCCAGAAACCGATGTACCCTTGGTATGTGATATGAGTTCCGATATTTTTTCACGTCAATTGGATTTTTCCAAATTTGATTTGATCTATGCCGGAGCACAAAAAAACATGGGCCCTGCAGGCACTACTCTAGTTGTGGTCAAGGATGATATATTAGGAAAGGTTTCCAGAAAAATTCCTTCCATGTTGGATTATAAAACCCATATCTCAAAGGATAGCATGTTCAATACCCCCCCTGTCTTTGCGGTCTATGTGTCCATGCTCACGCTGCAATGGTTAAAAGATCTGGGAGGCATTGCCGCCATTGAGGAAATCAATGAGAAAAAAGCCAACCTTATTTATTCTGAAATTGATTTGAATCCAGTTTTTTCCGGTTTTGCCAAAAAGGAAGACCGTTCCAACATGAATGCCACCTTTACCATAACGGATGAGACCCTGAAGGACACTTTTGATCAAATGTGTAAGGATAACGGCATTAGTGGCATCAACGGCCATAGGTCTGTAGGGGGCTATCGTGCCTCCATGTACAATGCGCTGCCCCTGGAAAGTGTGGGTGCCTTGGTAGATATTATGAGCGAACTGGAACGTAAAGGTTAATCAGTAATAAGACATCCCATGAAAATACTAGCCAACGATGGCATTTCCTTAGCTGGAAAAGAAAAACTGGAAGCATCCGGTTTTGAAGTTCTTGAGACCAAAGTGGCCCAGGAACAGCTTGCCAATTTTATCAATGAAAACGATGTGACCGGCATATTGGTACGAAGTGCCACCCAAGTAAGAAAAGAACTTATAGATTCATGCGCTTCCCTAAAATTAATTGGACGCGGAGGTGTGGGAATGGACAATATTGATGTGGCCTATGCCAGAGAAAAAGGATTGCACGTCATCAATACGCCCTCGGCCTCTTCCCAATCGGTTGCAGAACTGGTCTTTGCCCATATTTTTACCGGGGCCCGTTTTTTGCAGGATGCCAACAGGAATATGCCCTTGGATGGGGATACCAAGTTTAAACAACTGAAAAAATCCTACGCCAAGGGAACCGAACTTCGGGGCAAGACCTTGGGCATCATTGGTTTTGGCAGAATTGGCAAAGCCGTTGCCAAAATGGCCCTAGGCCTGGGCATGAAGGTGATGGTACACAATAGGACCGATAAAGAGTTTAGTTTGCCCATTGATTTCTACGATGGTCAATCCCTCACCTTTACGCTAAAGGCGACAACGTTTGAAAATGTGCTCAAAAATTCAGATTTCATCACCATCCATATCCCAAAACAGGAAAAATACCTTTTCACTGCAAAGGAATATGGTTGGATGAAGCCGGGCGTGGGCATCGTAAACGCCTCTAGAGGCGGTATTATAGACGAAGAAGCCTTGTTGGATGCCCTTGAACAGGGACACGTAGGATTTGCTGGATTGGATGTGTTCGAAAATGAGCCTAGTCCTCATATTAAGGTGTTGATGCAGTCCAATATCTCATTATCGCCGCATATTGGGGGTTCCACCACCGAAGCGCAGGAAAGGATTGGGACAGAGTTGGCCGAGCAAATTATAAATCTATTGGGCTAATCGATTTTTCCATTTTTTCATTAGTGCTTTTTTGTACCTTAAGCCCTCATCTTAAACACAATACAAAATGTCAGGACTCCTTGATTTATTGAACAGCCCAATGGGCAAACAACTAATTAGCGGTGTTGCCGGCCAAACTGGTCAAACAGAAGGCAAAACATCTGATGTACTATCCATGGCCATGCCCATTCTTATGGGGGCCATGAAGCGGAATACCAATACCCCAGAAGGGGCACAGGGGCTTTTCAATGCTTTATCCTCCAAACATGATGGTAGTATTTTGGATGATCTGGGCGGTCTGTTTGGTGGTGGAGTGGACTCCAACGTTCTAGACGATGGTGCTGGAATTTTGGGCCATGTATTGGGCAGTAGACAGCCTCAGGTAGAAAATGCTTTAAGTCAAAAATCAGGAGTGGATGCTGGAGCCATTGCCCAAATACTTAAAATAGCCGCTCCCATTCTTTTGGGATATCTGGGCAAACAGACCCGACAGCAGCATGTAAGCAGCCCCGATGCCATGAGCGGTCTATTGGGCGGTTTACTTGGGGGAGGGAAAAACGCCAACAAACAACAATCCTTGATCGAATCCCTATTGGACAGTGATGGCGATGGCAGTTATATAGACGATTTGGCCGGCATGGTCCTAAACAGTGGATCTAAAAAAGGTGGCGGCCTTGGAGGGCTTTTAGGTGGGTTATTTGGCAAATAAAGTATCCCTTTAACATAAATTAACGGGCCATTCCTTTATTGGAATGGCTTTTGTTTTTAAATTAAGGGTATGAAAAAGAATTTATTAAAAGTAGGAATGTTGGTCATTGGGCTGCTGCTTTTGGTTTCCTGCGGGAGTCAAAAAGAGGCATTGCAGTTTTCTGATGAGGAAGCGGCCATCTTTGATTCTGAAGATGAAACCCCTGTAGAAATTGCTGAAGAGGAATTGGAATATGAAATTATCATCATAGAACCCGGATTCTATGCTTGGTTAAGAAGTATTGCCAGACCCGAAGGCTACTATTCGCAAACATGGTTGGAAAACCGCAACCAGATTTTGGTGATCAATTGGAACCAAAGGGTGCTACAACCCATGGCCTACAATCCAGACCTCTACCAATTGCAAATTAATTACGACCCCAATATAGATTATGGGTATGATGTAAACTATAAGCTTTACAATTACTTTGTCTTTTTTCAACGAAAATACAACCAAAGGTTGGGCCCTTTTTTTCCCCGTATTTAATGGCTATTTTTGCTGACTTATAACCGTCAGCCGACCATGGATAAAATTAAAAACCGATGGGATATTGTTAAAAACTGGCAATACCTCTTTCCTATACTCGGAGTAGTACTCCTTATCGCCACCGCTTATTACTTTTCTAGAAAGTGGCTCCATCTTTTGGACCTAAACAATACGTTCTATGAATGGCCCTTTGTCATAGGTGTTTCAGCACTACTCTATTATCTTATGCTCAAGTTCTTTTTGTGGTGTTTTGAAAAATTGAAGCACAAGTGGGTCACGGAGTATCGCTGGGAAATGATTGCCATATTCATTGTTTTTGCCATAACGGGCAGTGCAGCCGCAAGACTAGCCAAACCATTGACAAATTTTATAGGGCTGGATCCAGAAAAAATCTCTGGGTGGATCTATTGGCCGGTTAGAATATTGATCATTATTCCCATCTATCAAATTCTATTGGTGTTGATAGGATGGCTTTTTGGTCAGCATAAGTTCTTCTGGGGGTTTTCCAAGAAAATGTTGAAAAGATTTGGGTTGGTTCTGCCATAAATTCATTTAAGTTTTCATTAACACCCGATACCCATTTAAATTCTATAGCTTTGCCCGATGTACCACGTGAAAAAGCATCTGTCACTAATCTTATTTTTGGCACTTATCCTTCATAAGGCCGCTGCTTTTCATGTATTTACCCATGATGATCATGATGATGATTGTGACGATGTAGAACACTGTGTGGTCTGCGATATCGTCATGGAAAACCTACAATTGGAATCGCTTCTTCCTTTGGAGCAAGTATCTGAAACCGTTCCAACTATCAAGATTCCTTCTGTTATTTTTCCTCTTAAAAGCCTAGTAACTTCAGAAGACAATCTTTTTTTCTGTTTTTCAAGACCTCCTCCCACCGCTTAACTTCTCCAGGGTCAGGGTTTGGTTAAATAATCAAATCCATATTTTTTTAACGCTTTTGCGTAGGTATTACTATATGAAAATGAAAATCAAATTGCTCATTATCGTTGGGATAATGATATCGTTCAAATTACATGCCCAGAATTGTAAGAACAGTTTCTCCGGGGTTGTCATAGACTTCCATGACGGCAGTAAATTGGAAGGCGCCGTGATTGATGTATTGGGCAGTAACAAAACAGCCAGCACAGACAATCAGGGAAGGTTTATGATTACCGGGCTTTGCGACCAACGGTATGGAATTGAGGTGAATCATCCCAACTGTGCCACCATCTTTCTAGAATTGACCATGGAGGGAGATAAAATAATGGAAATAAAGATGGAGCACCATCTGCAAGAACTGGACGAGGTTAAAGTGGTTGGAACATCTATCAAGAAAACGAATACCGCCCAAGAACAAACCCTTGGTACTGAAACCATTGAAAAATATAGTGGTGCCGCTCTGGGAGATGCCCTAAAGGAAATTAATGGAGTATCTACCTTCAATACGGGTTCCCATATTGTAAAACCCACCATTCACGGCCTTACTGGAAGTAGGGTATTGGTGCTAAACGATGGTGTACGCATGCAAGATATGGAATGGGGAGAGGAACACGCCCCGAATGTTGATATCAATTCTGCAAGTTCCATTTCGGTCATTAAAGGAGCCTCTGCATTGCAATATGCGGGCGATGCCATTGGTGGCATCATTCTTATGGACCAAGAACGGTTGTTTCCCAAAGATACACTCTATGGGAAAACATTGATGAATGGTTTTTCCAATGGTCGTGGTGGCAATATATCTTCTCATTTGACCAAAAGTTTCAAAAAAGGTTGGTTCCTAAAGGGGCAAGCTTCCTATAAAAAATTAGGGGACCAAGAAGCCCCTGATTATATGTTGTCCAATACGGGTATTTCCGAGATAGGGGCATCCGTGAATTTTGGAAAGCGAAAATTTGAATGGGGCTTGGACATCTATTATTCCTACTACAATGCGGAAATAGCCATTCTAAGGGCATCGCATATTGGGAATGTTGACAACCTGATCTGGGCCATTAATAGTGGAGAACCCAATTTTATTCAACCTTTTAGCTATTCCATCAACAACCCTAGGCAAGAGGTTACCCACCACTTGGCCAAGACAAAATGGTACAAACGGTTCAAAAGCCTAGGAAAATGGACAGTACAGTACGACTTTCAGAACAACAGAAGGTTTGAATATGACACTAGACGCGGGGATAACCGTTTTAAGCCTTCCATTGATTTAGAGCTGACCACCCATACGCTGTCCACCGATTTTAAGTGGGATGCCCATGAAAAAATTCAATTGCATTTTGGAGTGATGGGAAGATACCAAGAAAACTTTCCCAATCCTGATACCGGTGTTAGAAGATTGATTCCCGATTATGAAAAATATGATGCTGGGGCTTTTTTAATAGGGGAATACCGGTTTACAGATGAATTGTTGCTAGACCTAGGCCTACGTTATGATTTTACCCGAATAGATGCTTTTAAATTTTACCGAAACTCACGTTGGGAAGAACGGGGGTACGATAGGGATTTTTCCGATTTGATCATAGAGGAATTGGATACCCAAGTGCTGACAAACCCTGTTTTTGATTACAACAATATCTCTGGAACTGTTGGTTTTGCCTACAATATGGACAGCCAATCTTCCTTTAGGATTAATTATGCGCTTTCGCAAAGAGCGCCAAACCCTTCTGAACTGTTTAGTGACGGTCTACACCATTCCATAGCAAGAATTGAAATTGGGGATATCCGATTTAACAGTGAAACCTCACATAAAGTTTCCGCATCCTTGAACAAGGATTATGAAACATGGGGCTACGTGATTGAGCCCTATGCCAATTTTGTGTCCGACTTTATTTTACTGGAACCTACCGGGGTTGAACTTTCCATAAGGGGATCTTTCTCTGTTTGGGAATATCGGCAGACCAATGCACGCCTTCTGGGGGTTGATGCATCCGTGTATAAAAACTGGTCAGACCAATGGCAATCCAACCACGATTTTTCATTGGTAAAGGGAAATGATACGGAACTTGATATTCCACTGATCAATATTCCTGCAGCCAATCTTAGAAACAGTATTTCCTTTTCTGAAGACAGATGGAATAACTTCAGAATACGTTTGGAAAGCAATTATGTGTTCAGACAAAATGAAACGCCACCCAATTTTGATGTCTTCTCTGCGGAACAACGACAAGACGTTTTGTTGGAAATCAATACTGCGCCAGATGCCTACCACCTATTGGGCATGAACGCTTCCATGGATTTTCAACTTGGAAAAAACACAAGTTTCACAACAGGACTCACCGTTGACAATATTTTAAACACCGATTATAGGGACTATATGAACCGCCTTCGCTATTTCGCCAATGATTTGGGAAGGAACATTATGTTACAATTAAAACTCAATTATTAAATCCAATTTTTATTATGAAGACGACTAAATTTTTATCCATGTTAGCTATTGCTGGTACACTTTTCGTATCATGCTCAGACGACGACGACACCCCAGATGAAATTCTGGAAGAAGAGGTGATCACCACCATGAATGTTACCTTAACCCCTCAAGGCGGAGGTACTGATATCATCTTACAAACAATAGATTTGGATGGAGATGACGGACCCATTGAACCTGTAGTAACCGTTTCAGGTAACTTGGCCGGGAACACTGTTTATGTGGGCAGCATTGAATTGTTGAACGAAACAGAAGACCCCGTTGAGGACATTACCGAGGAAATTAAGGAATTGGATGAAGAACATGAATTTTTCTTTACCACAACAGGTTCCATTGCCAGTGTAGAAAAAACGGATACGGACGGCGCTGGTAATCCTTTGGGGCTGGAATTTGAATTTACGACCCAAACTGCTGGTGCGGCCACATTGACCATTACACTACAGCATGAACCCAAAAAACCTAACGATGGTACGGTTACCGATGCTGGCGGTGAAACCGATATTAATGCAACTTTCGACCTCACAATTGAATAGTGAAACCTTTTCTAAAGTAATTTAATAAGGGGAGTGCTCTCCACTCCCCTCACCTTCCCCAACTCTAGCAGCTATTTTTTTACGTATTCAAATACGCTTAGCTGCAAGCTTACCTATATTTTCTGATCAGATCTTTTTTTTTCTGAAATATTGATTTGTTTCACAGACTTAAAGTCTGCCACATGAAAATGAAAAGACAAATACTTCGTGAAAATTTGTGTGATTCGTGTTAGAAAGCCTTATAGAAACTGAAAGTGCCTGTCTAACGGGCTGGGTTTAAAACAACGATTGTGGCCTATGAACCCCATATCCTTAAAAGCGTGAGGAGTAACCTACTTGCAATTAGGCATCAAGAAGTTTTTTTGTCTTCTTTCCCGATAAAATATAGGTATAGAACCACATGATGGTAAATGAGGGCACCACATCCATCCCCGGCACTAACTCTTCGATAAAGGTGAACACCCCTGCTGCCTGTCCAATCCTACCCTTATAGAGCCGGGTCATCAACCAACCGGCCAATGGGGCCCAGACCACATCTGAAAATTCACCGATAAAGGGAATGGTAAACGACAACATTCCAATACCATCAAAAAGAAGGGACAATAAAAGGATCTTATATTTTTCGTCTTTGAATTTTGCCATTGCTGAAATTTAGCCAATCAAAAAAACTATGGCAAGAGTCATGCCCAATTTTTATGATATGAAGTGATTTAAATTTTTTCAAATTGTTCCCCAAATCCAAAAGTCATGGTGACGGCGTTCTGTTTATAGACGGCACTGCCTTATTTTTTTTTGACGGTCTTTAACTTAGCAGAAAACTGTTCCTTAAGCTTTTGAATCTTAGGGTTGATCACAAACTGACAATAGGGTTGCGAGCCATGATCATTATAGTAATTGTAATGTTCAGACTCTGCCAGATAAAAAGGTTGTGCTTCGGTAACCGCGGTCACAATAGGTTCCGAAAAAACGTTTTCTTCTTCCAAAAAATCAATATACGCCTGGGCTTGGGCTTTCTGCCCGGCATTGGTATAAAAGATTTCGCTTCGGTATTGGGTGCCTACATCATTACCTTGGCGGTTGAGCGTGGTGGGGTCATGGGTGGCAAAAAAGACCTCTAAAAGTGCTTGGTAACTGATCTGTTCGGGATTAAAAAGTATCCGTACCCCTTCTGCATGGCCGGTACGGCCAGAACAGACTTCCCTATATGCCGGGTTTTTGATACTGCCCCCCGTATATCCTGAAACTACTTCCTCTACCCCTTTCAGACGCTGAAAAACAGCTTCGGTACACCAAAAACAACCGTTGGCAAAAATGGCCGTTTCCAATTGATGATTATTTTGTTTGTTCATTATAGGTAAAAATCAACATTTTTTTGGTTTCCACAACATTTCTCAACCATTTAACTTTTGCCGCATTTTTCCAGTTATCCACAAAAAGGTTGTTGGCAACAACAAGTTATCTTTATTTTCGCCATGGAAACATACAATATGGTCAAAGCAATTAATATTCAAAAAAAATTTGGGGACCTCAGTGTTTTGCGGGGCGTGGACCTGAATATCAAAAAAGGGGAAATCGTATCCATTGTAGGTCCTTCCGGTGCAGGCAAGACCACACTGTTACATATCTTGGGCACACTGGATACCCCTACAAACGTGGATAATTCACTGACCATAAATGGAATTGACATCAATGGTTTGGGAGCTAATGATTTGGCTTCGTTCAGGAATGAACATATTGGTTTTATCTTTCAATTCCACCAGCTTTTACCCGAATTTACTGCTCTTGAAAATGTATGTATTCCATCTTTCATAAAAAAAACACCAAAAGCCAAAGCAGAGGCCAAAGCCAAGAAGCTATTGGATTTTTTGGGACTTTCCCACCGGTATCATCACAAACCAAATGAGTTATCCGGGGGTGAGCAGCAACGGGTGGCCGTGGCCAGGTCTCTAATTAATGATCCGTCCATCATTTTAGCCGATGAACCCAGTGGGAATTTGGATTCTGAAAGTGCCGAAAACCTGCACCAACTGTTTTTTAAGCTCAGGGATGAAATGGAGCATACCTTTATCATTGTCACCCATAACAAGGAATTGGCGGCCATGGCCGACCGTAAATTGGTTATGGTGGACGGAAAAATAATCTAATGAACCTACTACAGAAAGTCTGGATATTCTTTCTAAACCCTAAATACCAAAGGTACAACTACCAGAAGCCTTTGCGCAGGAGGGTTTTTCTAAACCTCTTGTTCTGGAGTGTAATTATAGCTATGGGTATAGGCCTGTTTGTTGCCGGACTTATCGATGTTCTAAATCTTGATGTGGGGGAAAATGATATTTCTAAAATGTTCGAAACCCACTCTCCCTTATACATTTTTTTTCTTGTCATCATTTTAGCCCCTATAATTGAAGAATCTATTTTTAGGGGACCATTGGTACTGTTTAAAAAATCCAATTTTTTTCCCATAGTCTTCTATAGTTCAATCTTTTTGTTTGGATTCATCCATCTTTTCAACTTTTCATCCTATGAAAATGCGCTGTGGTTTGTCCCTTTTTTGTTTCTACCACAGTTGGTGACCGGAGTATTTTTAAGTTTTGTAAGGATTAGAATGGGATTAGGGTATTCTATACTCTTTCATGCCCTTTTTAATCTAACCATCATAGGCCCCTTTCTATTGTTTGAACTTCTGAACCTTTTATTTCAGTGACCAAAACCGAACTCAAAGATTTTTTGGACGCCAAGGCCGAGTTCTATGAAAACCCCTCTTTTTTAGAAACCGACCCACTTCAGATTCCGCATCAATTTTCAAAAAAAGAGGATATAGAAATCTGTGCTTTTTTAACGGCTACCATTGCTTGGGGCAATCGTAAGAGCATCATCAACAATGCCACTAAAATGATGGGGTTGTTGGAAAACAGTCCGTTTGATTTTGTGCTCAACCACCAAGAGCTTGACTTGCAGAAACTGGCCCCCTTTGTACACCGAACATTTAAAGGAGATGATTTGATCCACTTTGTAAGGGCACTCCAACATTGTTACCAAAACCATGAGGGACTTGAAGGTGTTTTTACCACCCATCAAGAAGAAGATTCACTGCAAAGTGCCATTACAAAATTTAAGTCCACCTTTTTTGAAATTCCCCATCCAGCCCGTACCCAAAAGCATATTTCAAATCCGGAAAAAGGTTCTGCCGCCAAACGTATCAATATGTTTTTACGATGGATGGTACGGTCCGCCAACAAGGGTGTTGATCTAGGGCTTTGGAAAGGAATTTCCCCTGCCAAATTATCTTGCCCCTTGGATGTGCACAGTGGTACGGTAGCCCGAAAACTAAAGTTGTTGATACGAGGGCAAAATGATGCGAAGGCTCTTGCCGAACTCGACAAAAACCTTCGCAAATTGGATCCGGAAGACCCCGTTAAATATGATTTTGCCCTTTTCGGATTAGGGGTCTTTGAAAAGTTCTAATCCCCTATTTCAAACTCTTTGTCCGTTAAGGTCTTCATAAAGGAGATTATGGCCTTGGACTCTTTATCGGTCAAGTTCAAAGAATCTGGCGGCAGGGTTTGGTAAGGCACATCGAGCCCCATTCCTTGTCCACCACCAACATTGTAAAACTTCACCACTTCCTCCAAGGTTTTATACACTCCGTTATGCATGTAAGGTGCCGTTAGTTCTATATTACGAACCGTGGAGGTCTTGAAAAAATGACGCCGCTCCTCTACCTCATAGGGGTAAAACAAGCCTGGGTCGTCATCCAAAACCGGATGTTCAAAACTCGCGTTTTTGGGCACGCCCAAGTTTTCAAACTCCGTTTCTGCATATTTTGGGGGTACGGTTCCATTGAATATTGGAGGGAAATGACACGTGGCACAGGCCGCTTTGCCCATAAAAAGATTGAACCCCTGTTTCTCTTCTTCTGAAAGTGTTTCCTCCTGCCCCAACATGTTACGGTCAAATTTAGAGTCAAATGGTGCCAAACTCCTGATGTAGGTAGCTATGGCATGCCGTACATTTCTGTTCGTTATATGGCCATTGTACAAATCCCCAAAAGCGGTTTTGTAAGCTTCACTTTCATTGACCCGTTTCTCTATGGTAAGCAGATCGGTATGGAATTCATTTTCATTATTGACAACCCCTACAATCTGTCCTTCCAGTCCATCTCCCCTACCATCGTAGAAAAACGCCCTTTGGTACACGGCATACGGTAAGGTAGGGGTATTACGCTGAAGTTCAACACCATTTTTCCCTATACCTAGTTTATGTCCATCAGTAAACGCTTTTTCTTTATGGTGGCAGGTTGCGCAACTCATATTGCCCATGCTTGACAGGGATGCATCATTGAACAATTGCTTACCAAGGGCAATACGTTCATTGGAAATGGAGGGTGATCCCTGGGGTGCAAAGTGGGCCATATTAAAAAAGTCTTTTTGAAATAAATTATCCGCATAGGGGTTTAGCTCATAATTTTCGGCCATTGCTATATTCCATTCCTTACAGGCTTTGGTGAGCAATGCCAACTGTGTGTTGGTATGATCTTTTATAAAGGCGTAGCGATCAAAAGTTTCAAAGCTTGCACCCATCAATGATTTTTCAGCAGCCTTAAATTCGTCAAGCAACTCTTTATACACTTCGGTTCTTCCAAAAGAACCTTCCATATAGTTAAGGATGTTCCCTAGGGATTGGTAAACATAAGCGGACTCTTCGGTAGAGTTGAGTTGCATTGGCGAATCAAAACCTGTTATCCCTTTAGTGGCAACTGTTATTATGGCATCCCTGATCATTTTAAGATAATGCTTGTCCTTTTGCTTATAAATGATGTGGTTTTTAGCCATAAAGGGAATTCTGGATTGCAAGAAAATAAGTTGTAACTCCAATTCTTTTTCATCCAAACCTTCTTCATCATAAAGCAATTCTTCCACAACCTGTAAGCTTTTAGGCTTTAATTTTTTCACCTCCGTATAATCTTCGGCATGTACAATAAGTAGGTTGGGACCGTTGATCGTAAGATAGTTGTTGTTGTCAAAAGCAATGATAAATGGCTCGGCGTACTTATACCATTTTCTTACTTCCTTAAAAATACGTTTGTTCTCCGCTACACTTTTTGAAGGATCTAGCTTGTTTAAGTTGGTGGACAAACTATCTAGATTTTGTAAATAATAGTTTCTTAGATCCTCCGTAAAAATCGACGTTGCTTTTGACGTTGGGGCATTGCCCCTACTGGTTTTCTTCTGTTCGGTACAAGAAGAAATGCACAACATTAAAAGTACAAAGAGGAACCCCATAGAGGTTCCTCTTTTACATGAATGTAAGGTATTCATTTAGATTATCTTGGTAAACCGGTAATTTTAAATAAGAAAGAACCTTCCAAATCTGAAAGACCTTCTGCAATGGCCGTAGGATCAAAGAAAGGTTGACCGTCTGCCCTTACAGCACTTTCAATTTTGTCCTGTTCCCATCCGTGAACCTGAACGCCACATAGGAAAGTAGGCTCATCGGCATCAATGATATCGGTAACATCGATCATACCGGTGATTTCCCATTTACCGCCACCACCGTATTGTGGGTTGTTGTCCTCGTCACACTCCAAAACAGTGGAAAGCTCACCGGTGGCAATGTTGTACTTGTACAATTTAGCCCAACCTTGGATAGCACTGTTTTGATCAAAGTATCCGTTTGGATCTTCTTGGATGTATACATAGTTTTCTGTAACCACAATATTATCTGGGCTATGGAAACCATCAGCAATGCCACCAACTTTATCTCCATCCAAGATACAGGTCAATTTAGCATCACCCGTAGGATCGGCATCATTCAACTCCAACATGTAAATCCTTCCAAAAGTAGTACCTCTATCAGCTAAAGCTGGGTTGTCACTTCGGTAACGACCGGTAACACAGAAGAACAATGTTCTTTCATTATCGGCAGAACCTTTTCTCCAATCGATATCCTCAATTCTCTGGAAACCTATGGACAAAGAATCTATTCCCTCTTGGTTCAATTCAGCCAAAGATCTTTCCTCCATTTCAACCCACTCAACATCGTAAGCAGTACCTTCTGCCATACCCATCTCAAATAGTTGACCACCAAGCCCTGGAGCAGTCTCAACAGCATTTTTTCCTCTTAAGGTAAACAAATCTCCTGCGAACAAATCACCTCTTTTGCCAACATACATACCCAAGTGGCTCTCAGGATAGGTATTGTTACTGTCATCGTCACCAATAATGGCAACCGTATTGCTAGGATAGGCGTTTTTACCAATTACCACAGCGTTTTCCGTGGCCCACTCACCCATGGCAGCAGATCTAGTGGCAATAGACGCTAGGTCTTTAGATTTGTAGGGATCTACAACGTATACCCCTTGTGCACCGGCTCCAGCACCGATCCATTCACCACCAGAAAGGTATAATGGACCAAAACCGTGCTCTTCTTGGGTAATACCAGAACCAGAACACATAGCGGTGAATGCAGTCGCTGTAGAGTTAACAATATAATCTCCTTCCAAAGGCTGCAAATCTTTGTTCATTTTGATTCTTGCGATGGAGTAATCCCTTTCCAAATTCACAATGAAAGAGTACGTATCATCTCCGTTGTCAAACAAAGCACACCCATCGGTATAGGAACCATAAACAAAGGTTGAGTCTGAAGGTAGAATGTCTTGTGATGTCAATATCATTTCAACATTTACCGAAGGATCTTTAACATCAAACACTGTGTTTGGAACAACGGATGCCGTTAGGGGCTCCAATTCAGGAACAGTGAAATCTTGACCATCGGCACCATCAGCACCATCAGCACCGGCTGGACCTTGCTCGCCTTGAGGGCCTTGAGGACCTTCTTCTCCTTCACAAGAAATAAAAACAGAACCAGCCACAAATAACATGGCTGTAAAAAAAGTTAGTTTTAGATTTTTCATAATAGATTAAATATATTTTTCGGCGAAAATACAGGTTGGTGTTACTCAAAAAAGTCACTTTTTTTTTAACAAAAAGTTATAGATGCCCCCTATTCGTTAAGTAGATTTTAATAATTAGAATCAATCTAAAAAAGATGATTTCGGTCATCTTTTTTTAATACAAGGGTGGTTTTTTGAATAGATATTTCTAATTCCCTCATTGATTTTTGTTATACCATATTAAATTGTCGACAAGCCACCCTACCATAATACATGGTTAGGGATTTTGTTTGAGTTTGAACCCTATTTATAGGAATCCCTACTTAATTATTGCATCTTAATAGGTGAATGGCGTATCCACTTCAACATCAGTAAGTGTCCTCATGAACGCGACCAAGGCATTCTCCTCTTCCTTACTCAATTCAAGATTATCAAAGGGAAGGGTCTGGTAGGACAAATCAAAGCCTATTCCGCCGCCGCCGCCCAAATTGTAAAAGTTGACCACTTCCTCCAAGGTTTGATATACCCCATTGTGCATATAAGGTGCCGTCACCTCAACATTGCGTACCGTAGGGGTTTTGAACATGCCATAATATACCTCAAGATTGGAATTGGGCAACAAATACCTACCAAGGTCATCATCCAGTTTCTTGTTTGCTGCGGTCTCTGGAACACCTATGACCTCGCTTTCGTGCTCCTTAAAGAAGGGGGGTACGGTACCGTTGGTCAGGGGAATAAAATGACAGGTGGCGCATAGTCCCTTTCCCATAAAAAGGTTAAAGCCCAATTTTTCTTCTTCGGTAAAGGTGTCTTCCTCGCCGCGTATGTTACGGTCAAACTTGGAATTAAAGCCATTTAGCGTGGCAATGTAAGAGGAAATGGCCTTGATGATCTGTGTGTTCCGTCCGGAAATTCCGCCAAACGCTTCCTTAAATTGATCAAGGTAGGTGGAGTCCTGTAAAATATCGGTGTCAAACTGATGGACGGAACTTGCAAATTCCCGCTCGTTGTTGAATACCGAGGAAATCTGATCTAATATGTTGGGGGAGCGACCATCCCAAAAGAAGGCCTGTTGAAATGCAGAATTAATCAAGGTAGGGGTATTACGTTGCAAAGGCTGGCCCTCATTGTCCATCCCCAATGCCATACCGTCTCCCCAACCCTTGCCGGGATTATGACAGCTCACACAGGCCATTTTTCCATTTCCAGATACTTTAGGGTCATTAAACAACCGTTTGCCCAAGGCTATTTTTGCGGCATTGGGATTTTGGTTGACCGCTGGGGTAAAAAAAGCCAGATTAAAGGCATCTTCCTCAAAAAAAGTAGAGGCATCAAAATTAAAGGGCTTATTGTCAACGGGTTTCCAAATGGCTACAGTTTTCCGTATATCCACCCAATTTTTTGTGATCGGATTCATATAATCCCTGATAAAGGTGAACCGATCAAAGGTTTCAAAATCTGAACCTGAATCAATAAATACGATGGCCCTATCCACGTTTTCATGGAACTCTTGATCTAGGTTTTTATCCTTTTCCAAGACCAAGGTTTTGAGGGTGTTGTCATAAATGGTCACCAAACTCCGTAAGGATACTTTAATCTCCGAAATACTGATTCCGGTTACCGGGGTATCAAACCCTGCCAATGAAAAGCTGATGATCCGCAGCAACTGTTGGTGGGTGGCAATAAAAAATCGCAGGGGGGTGAGTTCCCTATTCTTGACTTCGTTCTGAAGCATTTTAAGCATCCCCAAAGTAATCTCTACCTCGGTCTTAAAACGGCCATCACTTTCAACCCCTTCAAAAATACTTTCCTCCAATTTTTGAAGGCCAACGGGGTGCAAAATCTTTTGACTGTCATCTGTGACCACGGGCAATGCAGGACCATTGACCCTATGACCAACCTCAGAATTTAGGTACGAGGCAAAAGGTTCTGCCTTTTTAAAGGTTATCCTAAGCTGTTTGAATACGTCTTTGGCCTCTTGGGTGGATGGTTCTATATGGTAAAGCTTTTCCAAGAGCGTAATGGTTTCGGTAATATTTTCCAGATAGAATTGATGGGCAAAGGACCAATCAACAATCCCTTCCTTTTTTTCTATATCCTGATTGGGTTTTGGATCCTGCCTACAGGAAAAAGCAATTAACAATACGCTTATAATCAGTATGGAATGGGTGAATTTGGATTTCATCATAACTAAGGAATAAATAGAAAGACCCCCATGGTATGGAGGTCTTTTTATCAATTAAAACTTTTGTTATCTGGGTAAGCCCTTTAATATGATTATTTGGGAACCTTGGTCGTCCTCACGTGGCGGGAATCCTTCCCTTGCCTCGGCAGCGGCGATATCACCGGGTCTGGTTCTTAAATCATCTCCGTCTATCCCTTGAAAATCTGTACTTTCCCAGTAATGGGGCTGAAGATTCAACAAGAATGTACCGGGAACACCCACTTTATCTGAAATATCCACCAATGCCCCATATTCACCGGAATCACGATCAAATTCACCAATTGAATCGGTTCCTGTATTGGCACTTCCATCTTTGGCCAAATCACTGCGTACCACAAACTCCAAAACAACTTTTAAGGCTCCACCACTCAAATCACTCTGATAGATATAGGCGGTATGTCCCCTACTAAAGGAATTGGGGTCTTCTTGGGTGTAGATGAAGTTTTCGGTAACACAAATATTGTCCGGGCTCTGCAAGGTAGGCAGGTTACCATCCATATTGTTGGTATCTGTGTTGCCGGAAATGATCTGGGTCAACTTACCCGAAGTGGGGGAATCCTCGCTTAATTCCAATTTATATACCGTACCCCAATCGTTATAGGTTCCTCTTCCCGGGCCTCTTCCCGTTACGGCAAAGTATACATTTCTACCATTGGCATCCGATCCCTTTTGGTAATCCACATCTTCCACCCGCATAAACTGAAATGCATTGACGCCCATAGAGGCATCCTCCATTTCTTCCCGGGTCATGCTGGCTCCATTTTCAATCTCGATGAACTCCACATCATAGGCAACCCCAAAATCCAAATTCCCCTCATTATAGGTAGTACTGGGGTCTGCTGCAACAACTCCTCCTGCACCATCAGATACTTGGAGTGCTTTGAGCACATAGATACTTCCGTTGTACAGATCGCCATCCCCATTTTCTGAATAGTATAGCGCCACTTGACCTTCTGATCCACTGGAATCATCATCGCCACCAATAATCACCGTTTTACCGGAATACGCCCCTTTTGGAAGTGGTACAGCGTTTTCCCAATGGAACTCGCCCAAGGCATCCAACCCAAAATCTGCCGTTGGTGTGGCCGGAGCATAAGGATCGATTCCCTTTACATCATAGTTGTAATTTTCAGATGCAGAAAGGTAAAGGTCTTGGGCTCCCCCATGAATATCGCGCTCCCACATAGTTCCCGAACATTGACGGGCAAAATCCGCTACTCCAGAATTGAGTACATATTCTCCGGAGATTGGATTCATATATTCATCAAACCGAATACGGGCCACAGAATAATGATCTTCACAATTCACCATATAAATAAATTCATCACCATCCTTTAACAAACCTGCGCCATCTGCAGAGCCACCCAATTGGAAGCCGCCGTTGGGACCAGGCAGCACATCGGAAGTACTGACCAATGAATACGCTTCAACAAAGTTGAATTGAGGTCGGATAGAAACCAAAGGTTCTAGATTAGATTTGTTTTCAAACATGGTGCCAGTTGTCGCATCATCATCATCCCCTCCACCAATGAAATCATCAATTCTGTCGCAGGAGGCCATCACGGCCAAACCTGCTAAAAGCAATACGTTTTTAAGTGTTCTCATTTGATTTTAAGTTTTTTACGTTTTTCCAAAATAAGGTTCCTAACAAATTTAGTTAAGGACTTTTCCGAACACCGTTAAGTAATGATCGCGATAAATTGAACTAAACATTATTTTAGTGTTAACGAATTAACATAACGTTACTATTTATAATTATTCTTAACAAAAGACTCGATAATTGATAAAAACCTAAAATTTTATATATTTTATTGGTTGTATTCACAAAAAAAAGTCCAATACCAACAATTCTTTTTATTCAATATTTAAGCACATTCAATCAATTGATCACTTTTGATGAAAATCCTTAATTTTAAAAGGCAAGCTCCCAATAAAATGAAGAGAATATTCCGTGCCTTTGCGTTTTTTTCATTGTTATCATATTCGCAAGAGCGAAGAACACCCATGGAGACCGCTTTAACCATCCACCTCAGTGTCATTATTAATGGAACTCCAATCAATTATATGGTCATTACAAGCTTGCACCAGGACAGCGTACGAGGTGGGATTATCACTTATTTTTAATATCAAAAACTAAAAAACCATGAGAACATTGTTGATTACTTGTACCAGCTTTCTCCTTTCCTTGGGGTTGTTTTCCCAAGGGATTCCTTCAAAAGAATGGCAGATCAAAACCGCATTAATGGCCGTTCCCAAGGACTATAAGGATGGTGCCAAAGTTTATGGGTATGACCCCAACGGAAAGTTAACGACCCTACGGGAGGGAACCAACGATTATATTGCCTTGGCCGATGACCCCAAGAATCCTAAATTTTCCACTGCGGCCTATCATAAGGAACTGGATTCCTTTATGGCACGTGGCAGGGAACTCAAGGCCCAAGGGAAAACATTCCAAGAAATTTTTGACATCCGTGAAGCCGAGGTAAAATCGGGGAAACTTTTTATGCCAGACAAAGCTACGCTATGTGTATTCACCGGCGATGTAAACTTGGAAACCATGGAAATTGAGAACCCATACGTGCGCTATGTGTTCTACATGCCCTATGCAACGGGGAAGAGTACGGGCCTTCCCACGACTCCTACCCCACCCGGCCATGCCTGGCTCATGGATCCAGGCACACATAGGGCGCATATCATGATAACTCCGCCCAAAGGGTGAAAACAACATTATGGTTTATGCAGTAAAAATTGTTTTTGTGTTTAAAATATTCAGTGATATAAAAATATATTGAATATTTCGTAACGTTTTGCGTTTTTCGGCTACTTATAGTGTAACTATCAAAGATCAATATTATGGGTGGGGAAGGAAGCATGATGCATGCCATCAAGTCATTTAAATACAATAGGAGTCTTTTAAAAAAACGGAAACTAAAGTCCAAGGAGGATGTTTATGGAAAATCATCTGGCATTAAACTTCACTTTAAAAAAGCGACCTCAAAAGATATTGAGAGGGCCAGAAAAGTGGCACTTGAGTCACAAAAGAAGCACAGAACCATACTTTTGGTCTCCACGCTAATTACCATTGCTTTCTTGGCTTTGTTCATTTGGTGGCTAAGCTGAATTGAATTTTCCTAATTTTATAAAAATTAGTAGAATGAACAAGAAATTAAAATTCATGATTCTCTCCGTTGCCCTTTTTGGATTGTTTCAGCATCAAAGGGCAGAAGCCCAAGATTGGGCCAATCTTGCCAAGTACCAAGAAGCCAATAAGGCCTTAAAGCCCACCATACTCAATGAAGAAAACAGGGTGGTTTTTATGGGCAATAGCATCACCGAAGGTTGGCAGCAGGCCAATCCTTCCTTTTTTACGGAAAACCCCTATATAAATCGGGGTATCAGTGGGCAGACCACCCCACAGATGCTCCTAAGGTTTCGGCAAGATGTAATAGCGTTACAGCCCAAAATTGTGGTCATTTTGGCGGGAACCAATGATATAGCCGAAAATACAGGCCCCACGTCCTTGGCCCAGATTCGTGACAACATCCTATCCATGGTAGAATTGGCTCAAGGCAATGGCATTTTGCCTATTGTCTGTTCGGTATTGCCTGCCTATGATTATCCATGGCGACCAGGAAAAGAACCTAACATCAAGATACCGAAGCTGAATAAACTGATACAGAAAATGGCCAAGGAAAAAAAGATTCCCTACTTGGATTATTTTTCGGCCATGGCCGATGAACGTAATGGACTTCCTTCAAAATATACGACCGATGAAGTGCATTTGACCAAAGCTGGGTATATGGTTATGGAAAAATTATTGGAAGAGGCCATTGCCAATGCCCTGAAAGAATAGGTTACGGTGGTAAGCATTGTCATTCCCTTTAAAAACACGGCCCATTTTTTGCCGGATTGTTTGGATTCCATCCAGGACCAAACCTTCCCAGATTGGGAAGTCTTGGCGGTGGACGATGCTTCTGAAGATCATAGCCATGGGGTTGTTTCCCAATACGTCCTAAATGACCCAAGGATCAAGCTCTTAAAAAATGACGGCAGGGGAATCATTCCGGCATTGCAAACGGCCTACAAAAATGCCCAGGGTGACCTTATTACCCGAATGGACTCTGACGACATCATGAAATCCAATCGCTTGGAGGCCATGGTCAATTCCTTGGGGGATTCAGGAAAGGGGCACATCAGTGTTGGGCAAGTGGCCTATTTTTCAGATCGGGGCATCAGTGATGGCTATGACCGTTATGAGAAATGGCTGAACCGATTGACCTCCGAAGGAAAAAATTATACTGAAATCTACAAGGAATGTGTAATCCCCTCCCCCTGTTGGATGGCATACCGCGAGGACTTTGAAGCCACTGGGGGCTTTGGCCCAAACCGATACCCAGAGGACTACGACCTAACGTTTCGGTTCTACGAGCATGGGTTAAAGATTATCCCATGTAACCAAGTCCTGCACCTCTGGCGGGATTACGATACCCGAACCTCGCGTACCCATGAACACTATGCACAAAACTATTTCCTAGATATTAAAACCCATTACTTTTTAAAGCTCGATTTTGACCCCAACAGACCCCTTGTGGTCTGGGGCGCAGGTTTTAAGGGAAAAGCCATAGCCCAAAAACTATTGGATAAAAAAATAGGGTTTAGCTGGTTATGTGACAACCCAAATAAGATTAGCAAGAAAATCTATGGCAAGGAATTGCACCATTTTTCCATGCTTGAAGGATTGGAACGACCACAGAGTATCATCAGCGTTGCCAATGAAGATGCCCAAGCCGAAATTACGTCATACCTGAACCGATTGGGACTACTTCCCATGGTCGATTATTTCTTCTTTTGTTAAGTAGATGTCAAACGATAAAGACCAACAGTCAAATATCCTATCTTTGAAACTTAAAACACGGAATGCAGTTTAAATATCCTGAAATTCTCTGGTTTCTCCTTCTGTTGCTCATTCCCATTATCATTCACCTTTTTCAACTACGCCGTTTTAAAAAGACCCCTTTTACCAATGTGGCCATGCTGCAACGGGTCACCTCCGAATCCAGAAAAAGTAACTCCCTAAAAAAATGGCTGTTGCTGTTTACCCGTCTTCTGTTGCTGGCCTGTTTGATCCTAGCTTTTGCCCAGCCTTTTTTTGCCAAATCAACTGCCTTACAAACCAAGGAAACGGTCATTTACCTTGATGATTCCTTTAGCATGCAGGCAACAAATGACGGAATCTCTTTGTTGGAAAAAGCAGTACAGGATCTGGTCAAGAACATCCCCGAAGGCTCTAAATTCAGTTTGTTTACCAATGACCGTACCTTTGCCCATGTTGAGTTAAAACAGATTCAAAACCAATTGATCACACTCCAGAGTTCTTCAAAACAGCTTACAATGGAGAATGTTCTGTTAAAGGCCAACACTTTGTTTTCAAAAGATGGGCAGTCCTTGAAAAACCTAATTCTGATCTCGGATTTCCAGAATCGTCTTGGAACTGTGCCCCCAGAACACCATGGGCTGCAACTACATGCTGTGCAATTATTGCCCAATAGGGACAACAATGTTTCCATAGACTCCATTGCGTTGGGCAAACAGACCCTGAATCAACAAGAACTGAAGGTTTGGGTAAGTGGCCTTGTCAATGACGAAAGTGTCCCCATTGCCCTCTACAATAACGATACGCCCATTGCCAAGACCGCGGTACAATCCAACGGCAACCCCTCCACCCAGCTACAGCTTTCCATCCCGGCCAAAACAGAAATTCTGGGGAGGCTGATTATTGAGGACAATTCACTGGACTATGACAACACCTTCTATTTTAACAGGGACAAACAGCCAAAAATTAAGGTGCTGGCCATTAGTGGAACGGTTTCTTCATTTCTTCCCCGAATTTATACCGATGATGAGTTTGAGTACTCAGAATACCTGATCCAAGATTTGAATTACAGCCTATTGCCCTCCCAAAACCTTATTGTACTGAATGATCTAAAGGTCATCCCGACAAGTCTGCAAACCGCCTTGACCTCTTTTTTGAACGATGGGGGCCGTGTTGTGTGCATCCCAAGCAGGGAAGCCGAATTAAGTTCCTATAATTCGTTTTTGGGCAATACCATGGGTATACGGTTACAGGAAAAAATTGCCCAAGAAATGCGACTGACCAATATTGCCTTTGACCATCCCCTGTTTTCCGGTGTTTTTGAACGAAAGGTCAACAATTTTGACTATCCAAACATCGCATCCTATTATCCTATAGCGGGGAATGCTTCAAAAATCTTGTCATTTTCCAATCAGCAGCCTTTTTTGGTAGGGAACAGTGCAGTTTATCTATTTACCGCACCATTGGATTTAGACAATACCAACTTTCAAAATTCCCCATTGATTGTGCCCACCTTTTATAAAATGGGGTTGACCAGTTTAAAGCTACCCCCACTTTTCTTTTTGCTGGGCGATGAAGGCGAGGTAGATGTGCCCACAACACTGGAAAGAGACAATATTGTAAAACTCAGAAGGAATGAATTTGAATTTATTCCCATACAACAATCCCACCCCAATAAAGTAAGCCTCAAATTTGGTGAAAACTTGGATCATGACGGCATCTATGCCGTTACCCATGGGGTGGACACGATCCAGCATATCAGTTTTAACCACAACCGTTTGGAGAGTAGGTTGGGCTATCTGAAATTGAAGCAAAACGATTTTTCATCCATACAAAACAGCATTCCCACCCTGTTTGATAACCTTAATGAAGACAATTCCATTGATGCGTATTGGAAATGGTTTGTTATTTTTGCCTTGGCTTTCGCATTGGTGGAGTTGCTGATACAAAAATTTCTTGCATGAATGTACTCTTGAAATCCGCTACCCTTTTAGATTCAACTACCCCTTCATTCCATTTAAAAAAGCGTGATATCTTAGTCAAAAATGGCATCATTGAAAAGATAGCCAGCAAAATAGAACCCTCACCGGACACCGAAGCGCTAACCATGGAAAACCTTCATGTTTCCGTAGGTTGGTTTGACAGTAGTGTAAGTTTTGGGGAACCAGGGCTCGAAGAGCGCGAAACCCTGTACAACGGGTTAAAGACGGCCGCCAAGAGCGGTTTTGCAGATATCGTGCTCAATACGGATACCCAACCTAGGCCAGATACCGGTTCGGACATTATTTTTTTTAAGGAACGGGGAAAGGATTTCTGTTGCGGACTCCATCCCATGGGAAGCCTAACCGTAAAGGGCGAAGGGCTAAGCTTGGCGGAACTATACGATATGCACAGGGCTGGAGCAGTTGCTTTTTCTGACCATAAACGTAGCCTGCAAAACGGCAATCTGTTGAAAATAGCGTTGCAGTATGCCCAAAACTTTGGTGGGCTGGTACTCTCCTTTCCAGAGGATCATCAAATAGCCGGCCATGGGGTAGTGAATGAAGGTAAGGTATCCACCTCATTGGGATTAAAGGGAATTCCCAATCTGGCCGAAGAACTCCAACTGGCAAGAGATTTGTATATTTTGGAATATACCGGCGGAAAACTGCATGTGCCCACCATATCTACGGCCAAATCCGTAAAATTGGTGGCCGAGGCCAAAAAAAAGGGTTTGGATGTAAGTTGCAGTGTGGCCGTGCACCAACTCTTTTTGACCGATTCCGAACTGGAAGGTTTTGATTCCAACTACAAGGTAAAACCTCCCCTACGTTCTAAAAAAGATGCCTCCGCACTTTTAAAGGGAGTACAAAACGGCACCATTGATTTTGTTACCTGTGACCATACCCCCATTGATGTTGAGGAAAAACGGCTGGAATTTGACAATGCCGAATACGGCTCTTTGGGACTTGAGAGTGCCTTTGGCGCCTTAAACCAATTGTTTGCTCTGGAAGAAACCGTTCGGCTTTTGACCAAGGGTAGGGAACGTTTTGGCCTGCAAACACCAAAATTGAAAGAAGGGGAAAAAGCCTGCTTAACCTTGTTCAACCCAGAAGGGGAATATGTTTTTGGCGAAAGCCATGTGATGTCTACCTCAAAGAATTCGGCCTTTTTGGACAAAACCCTAAAAGGAAAGGTTTACGGCTGTATCAATAACCATAAAATTGAACTGCATTGAGTCCAACTGAAACCAATTCCGGTAAAACAACGGGCATTGTGGCTTATCTGACCCTTGTGGGATGCTTGATCGCCATCACCATGAATTTGGAGCCAAAACACAAGTTTGCCCGTTTTCATATACGACAGGCCTTTGGGATCCACCTTACATTTCATGCTTTGGCCATCTTTTTTGCCTATGCGAACATACCATTCGCCTGGGTAGGCCTATATGTTTTCTATTTGGTGCTGTGGGGCTATGGATTTTGGGGAGCCATTCATGTGGAAAAAAAATTAATCCCTGTTATGGGAACGTATTTTCAAAAGTGGTTTACTTTTATCCAATAAAGACAATACAACCCTTTAACCAGATTCGCCCAACAAATACCAAACCATGTCACCGTCCCAACTTTCGCTAGAACACCTCATCAGGCCTTCAAAAAACCATCTAAAGAACGCTCCGGCATTATTTATGTTTCATGGTTATGGCAGTAACGAAGAAGATTTATTTTCCTTTGCGTCGGAATTGCCAGAAGAATTATTCATTATATCCGTACGGGCCCCATACCCCATGGACCCTTTTGGCCATGCATGGTATGCCATTAATTTTGATGCGGAATATGGGAAATGGAGTGACGACAAACAGGCCGTGGAGTCCCGTAAAAAAATAGTCGCCTTTATGGATGAAGCCTGCCAGGCCTATAACTTGGATACAGAAAATATTACCCTTTTGGGCTTTAGCCAGGGAACGATCCTAAGCTATGCGGTGGCCCTCTCCTATCCCGAAAAAATTAAGAACGTGATTGCCTTGAGCGGCTATATCAACGAGGGTATCCTTACCGGGGATTACCAAAAAAAAGACCATTCCAAGCTAAAGATATACGCTTCGCATGGACAAGTGGATGCCGTTATCCCTCTGGAATGGGCTCAACGTATCCCTGATTTTCTAGGTCAATTGAAGATCGATCATGTTTATGAGGAATTTCCCGTAGGGCATGGTGTAGCGCCCCAAAATTTTTACTCCTTTAAAAACTGGTTGGAAGAACGCATTTAATTGTTTCGGATATACAACAGATGGTCTAAAAGTGTGAAATCTACACTTAGGTCATCCTTAAGTTGGTATTGGATCACGAGGTCGCCCCAATATTTACCGTCCGAGAAATCGGCCAGCAACCATTTGTGGTTGAGCACTTTTATTTTATTGATCTTAAAATCACTTTCCATTCCCTCGTAAGGAACCAAGGGGTTGTTCCCTTTTTGTTCATTGGTCTCCAAAAGCTTGTCCTCAATATATCGTGTTGGGTCTTTTAGGTTCAAATGGTCATAGTAGGCCAAGGCATCATCATTGTTTTCCAAGGAAAAATACTGTGTGTCCAACATCTTGATCTGAAGGCTTTGCAGCGAGTCTTCAAGCTGGGCCACTTCATCCTCTAGTTTCTTTACCATCCTATCGGTTTCATGGGTCATACGGCTTCCGTTGACAGCCATGTACAAGGCAATCAAGGCAGAAAAGACAAAGAGGTAGAGAAAAATGTTCCGTTTCATGTTAAATGGTGATTTTCAAGTTATCGTAGGCTAAAAAAATATGTTGGGGCAATGTGGCCTGAACCTCTTCATGAAAGCCCATCAAATGACTGACATGGGTAAAATAGGTCCGTTCCGCGCCTACCCTTTTGGCAAATTGGAGAGCCTCCTCCAAATTAAAGTGGGAATGATGGGGCTCCTTACGCAGCGCATTGACCACCAAACATTTTAACTCCTTTAATTTGGGGATTTCTTCATCTGCCACAGTCTTAACATCGGTCAAATAGGCAAAATCCCCAATGCGGTACCCAAGAACGGGCAATCGGTTATGAAAAGCTTCAATAGGGACGATCTTAAGTCCCCCCAATTGAAAGGGCGTGTCTTTCCCAATCAAGTTTACCTTGACCGCCGGTGCCCCGGGATACCTGTCCTCATTGGCAAAAATATAGTCATACCGCCTCTTGAGTGCGGTGACCACCCGTTCATCGGCATAAATGGGAATATCGCCCTGTCTAAAGAAAAAAGGTCGGATATCGTCTATGCCGGCCACATGATCGGCATGTTCATGGGTAAAAAGAATGCCATCCAACTTAGCAATGGGGTGTGTCAAGAGTTGCTGCCTAAAGTCTGGCCCACAGTCAATAACATAATTAAATTCGTTCCAGGAAACCAAAACCGAAACGCGCAGGCGTTTGTCCCTGGGGTCTGTGCTCAAGCAGACAGGATGATCGCTCCCAATAACGGGTACACCCTGAGAAGTTCCCGTGCCTAAAAAAGTGACCGTTAGCTTTCCATCCATTCATCCAAAATTATGACTTATTTGTTTAAGCGAAATACATAACTTCTTTAACTTTGCCCACAAACGTACCACATATGGGAACCTTTTGGGATAAAGGAAACAACTTTGAGAATATACCCTCTATAAAAGCCAAGACCTTACGAATAAACCTTAACCCCGATATTTACGGCACCTTTGCCGAAATTGGTGCGGGACAAGAAACCGCCCGGCATTTTTTTAGGGCGGGCGGGGCTTCTGGTACCATTGCAAAAGCCATGAGCGCCTATGACAAAGCGTTTAGTGATTCCATCTATGGTTCTGAGGAAGATGGCAGGTATGTTACCCAATCCCGTTTGCAACGTATGCTCCGATACGAAATGGAGTTGGTCCAAGAGCGTATTGACAGAAAAAACAATGCCGATTACCTATTTTTTACCTACGCCAATACCGTTGCCACCATAGACTTCTCCAAGCGCTACAAAGGCCATGGCTGGGTGGGGATCCGGTTTCAGTTGACCCCCAACCAAAAGGAGGACAATGAGATTGTGCTCCATGTAAGGTTTAAACAAAACGAGGCCCGTCTTCAACAGGAAACCTTGGGCATTGTTGGGGTAAACTTGATTTACGGAGCCTATTTTAAGTACGACAAGCCCAAAAAGCTGCTCAAATATCTTTATGACCATATTGACAAGGATACCTTGGAAATTGATATGATCAATTTTACGGGTCCAAACTTCAAGGGCGTGGACAACCGTCTAATGAGTCTTCAGCTTATCAAAAATGATATGACAGATGCCGTGATGTTTGGTCCCGATGGGAACAACCTGCTTCCGGCGGCAGTACTGTACAAGAAGAATATTCTGGCCCTACGGGGTAGTTTTAGGCCCGTGACCAAGGTAAACATGGACATGTTTAAAAAATCGTATGATATTTTCATCAGGGAGCAGACCGTTGAAGAGGAAAATACCATGGTTGTTTTTGAAATTACGCTGTCCAACCTTAAGGTAATGGGGGAAATAGACGAACAGGATTTTATGGATCGGGCCGAGCTCTTGGCCTCTTTGGGCCATACCGTCATGATTTCCAATTTTCAGGAGTACTACAAATTGGTCGAATACTTTAACAAATACACCAAAAACCGTATTGGCCTGACCATGGGAGTCAACAATTTGGTGGAAGTGTTCGATGAAAAGTACTACCGCCATTTAAGTGGGGGCATCCTTGAAGCCTTTGGTAAACTGTTTTTCAAGGACTTGAAGGTTTACCTCTACCCCATGAAGGATGAAAAGACCGGGCAAATCCTAACCAGCAACAATGTAAAGGTACATCCTAGGATGAAGGAGTTGTACAAGTTCTTCAAATACAATGGAAAGGTGATGGATATAATTGACTACGACCCGGACATTATGCATATTTTCTCCAGGGAAGTATTGCGAAGGATACAAAATGGAGAAGAAGGCTGGGAAGAAATGCTGCCCAGTGGTATTGCCGACATCATCACAGAAAAAAACCTCTTCGCTCCAAAGGAAGAGGTTGAAAATATTAAGATAGAAGGTCGTTAAGAGCTATGCCCCTAAAATCTGGGCCGCATGGTCTTTGGTCTTAACCTTGGTTATGACGTGGTCTATGACCCCATCACCATTGATCAAAAAAGTGGTGCGGTGCAAACCGTCATACTCTTTGCCCATAAATTTTTTTGGCCCCCACACCCCAAATGTTTTGATGACAGCATGATTTTCATCGGCCAACAGGGGAAATTGAAATTCATATTTGTCCCTAAAGTTTGCTTGTTTTTTTTGCGAATCTTCGCTAACCCCCAACAGCTCATAGCCTTGGGCCTGTAATGCTGCATAATGATCTCGTAAATTGCACGCCTCAGCGGTACATCCAGGGGTATTTGCCCTAGGGTAAAAGAAAACTATCAATTTTTTGCCTTTGTAATCAGCCAGATTAATGGTATTCCCGTCCTGATCTTTTGCTGAAAATTCAGGTACTTTGTCCCCTACTTTTAACATGTTCATCGTAAATTGATTTTGTTTATCTAATTTAATTCAAAATTAAACAAAAATGACCAAACAAGAAAAAATAAATTTTACCATCCAAACGCTGGACAAGCTGTATCCGGAGATTCCAATACCGCTGGATCATAAGGACCCCTACACACTATTAATAGCAGTACTATTATCTGCGCAGAGTACCGATGTAAGGGTTAACCAAATTACTCCCATTCTTTTCAAAAAGGCTGACAATCCGTATGATATGGTTCAACTTTCTGTTGAAGAAATAAAAGAAATCATTAAACCTGTTGGTTTGTCACCCATGAAATCAAAAGGTATTTATGGGCTGTCTAGGATATTGATCGATAAGTATGGTGGCGCTGTGCCCCAGGATATTGGACTGTTGGAAGAATTACCTGCCGTAGGCCACAAAACGGCCAGTGTAGTGGTATCGCAGGCATTTGGTATTCCAGCTTTTCCCGTTGATACCCATATTCACAGATTAATGTATCGATGGGGATTTTCCAATGGAAAGAACGTGACACAGACCGAAAAAGATGCCAAACGGCTGTTCCCAAAAGATAAGTGGAACCGTTTGCACCTTCAAATCATTTGGTATGGAAGGGAATATTCCCCTGCTAGGGGATGGAACTTGGACAAAGACATCATCACCAAGACCATTGGCAGAAAAAGTGTCGTTAACGAATATCTTAAAACAAAAAAGACCACTGATTAAACCTTGTTTTAATCAGTGGTCTTTTTACTTGTGCTTAAGGAACTTAGTTCAAAATAGTATCAAAACTAATTCCTTGATAATCAATGACTCGTAACGATTTAGAATAATCCAACAAGAACTTGATGGACTCTGGTCTCGTTCTAAATAATTTTGCAGTTTGTTCTTCAGAGTAAATTTTTTCCATATTCATTGCATTGTTATTTCTGTATTAATAACGCCGCTTCTATGGAAATATTGCTGGAATCGACCTACTGCAGATTAATTCGTTAAAATGATGTTGTTGCGCTCAATGATCTTTCTCAGATTGATCAGGGCGTAGCGCATGCGGCCAAGGGCTGTATTGATGCTGACATCGGTACATTCAGCTATTTCCTTAAAGCTCATGTCCTTGTAAATCCGCATCATCAAAACTTCCTTCTGGTCTTCCGGTAATTCCTCGATCAAAACACTAAGATCGGAATCTATCTGGTCTTTGATCAATTGTTTTTCGGCATTGAGTTTATCATCCTTTATGACCGAAAAAATATTGAAGTCCTCACTCCCCTCAAACTTGGGCATTCGTTTGTTCTTCCTAAAGTGGTCTATGATCAAGTTGTGGGCTATGCGCATGACCCAAGGCAGAAATTTACCTTCTTCGCTGTAGCTGCCACGCTTTAGGGTCTTGATCACCTTGATAAAGGTGTCCTGGAAGATATCTTCCGTGACCTCTTTGTCCAAGACCTTGGAATAAATAAAACTAGAGATACGTTGGTTATGGCGATTGATCAAGGTTTCCAGAGCGCTTTCATCACCTGCAATGTAGTCTTTTACCAGTACCGAGTCATCGATTTGCAGTTCCATATACAAATTACTTTTTTGGTTAAACAAGCCATACTTTACTTAAAGCAAGCTTGGAGTTATTAGTTTAAAATGTAAAAAAGTAATTATCGCTGTATAGGCCTATCAGGTATTTAATTACATATCAAATATAGATATTTTGTATACTGGGGTGAAAACTATGTTGTGACATCGCCATATTTTGATGTCAACCCATGCAATATAGACATTAAGGTCATCATAGGGTATATTTGTTAAAAAAAATCGACGAATGACAGCATCACTTAATGTAAATCCTAAAAAAAACATTATCATAAAAGGTGCCAAACTGCACAATCTTAAAGATATAGATGTTGTCATACCCAGAAATAAACTGGTGGTCATTACCGGATTATCTGGTTCTGGCAAGTCCAGTTTGGCCTTTGATACCCTTTATGCCGAAGGACAACGACGCTATGTGGAAAGCCTTTCCTCCTATGCCCGGCAGTTTTTGGGAAAATTGGACAAACCAAAGGTAGATTATATAAAAGGTATTGCCCCGGCCGTTGCCATAGAACAAAAGGTAAACTCCACCAACCCACGTTCCACGGTGGGCACGACTACAGAAATATATGATTACCTAAAATTGCTCTTTGCCAGAATAGGCAAGACCATCTCGCCCATTTCTGGCGAGGAGGTCAAGAAGCATACCGTCTCCACTGTGGTGGATCATGTAAGAACGTTTGAAGCAGGCACAAAATTGTTGTTGCTGGCCCCCATTACAATTAGTGAGGACAGGGATACCCTAAAATCCTTGGAACTCTTTTCCAAACAGGGCTATGCCCGTATCAAATACCAAGGCAAGGTCATTAGGATCGACGAGGCTCCCCAAACTATGGGCAAGGAGTTTGATCTGGTGGTGGATCGGATTGTGGTGAAAACAGAGGATGACGATTTCTTGAACCGCTTGGGCAATGCCGTGGACAATGCCTTCTTTGAAGGCAAGGGAACCTGCGCTGTGGAAGTTTTATCCACTGGAGAACAAAAACAGTTCAGCAATTTATTTGAACTGGATGGCATGAAGTTTCTGGAACCCAATGTACACCTGTTCAGTTTTAACAATCCCTATGGAGCATGCCCAAAATGTGAAGGGTATGGCGATATCATTGGTATTGACCCAGATTTGGTCATCCCGAATACGGCCTTATCGGTCTATGAAAATGCCGTGTTCCCTTGGCGGGGCGAGAGTATGGGCTGGTACCGGGATCAATTGGTGAACTCGGCCTACAAATTTGACTTTCCCATACACAAACCTTGGTTTCAACTTTCCGAAGCACAAAAACAACTGGTCTGGGACGGCAATGCCCATTTCATAGGCATTCACAAGTTTTTTGAACAGTTAGAGGAAAAGAGTTATAAAATACAGAACCGGGTCATGCTTTCCCGTTACCGAGGAAAGACCAAATGCAACCTCTGCCATGGAAAACGATTGCGCAAGGAGGCCAATTATGTGAAAATTCAAGGGAAATCCATTTCTGATCTCATAGAATTGCCCATAAAGCATTTGGTGGCGTTCTTTGACGAACTTCAGCTTACCGAACACGATGCCCAGATTGCCAAAAGATTGCTCAAGGAAATCACCACCCGATTGGATTTCTTGGACAAGGTAGGCCTCAATTACCTGACCCTTAACCGAAAATCGAATACCCTTTCTGGCGGGGAGAGTCAACGCATCAACCTGGCGACCAGTTTGGGCAGTAGTCTGGTAGGCTCCATGTATATTCTGGATGAGCCCAGTATTGGCCTGCACCCCAAGGATACAGAAAACCTGATTGCCGTCCTGCAATCCCTTCGGGATTTGGGCAATACGGTCATTGTAGTGGAACATGATGAAGACATTATGAAAGCCGCCGATGAAATCATTGATATTGGCCCAGAGGCAGGGACCTTGGGTGGGAATGTAGTGGCCACGGGTTCCTTTGAAAAAATCTTGAACTCAGCTTCCCTAACGGCCAAATACCTGAATGGCACCATGGAAATTGAAGTGCCAAAAGAGCGCCGTAACTCCAAAAACCATATCCAGATCAAAGGGGCCCGGGAAAACAACCTCAAAAACATAGATGTCACCTTCCCCCTTAATATGCTGACTGTCGTCACCGGCGTTTCGGGCAGTGGCAAAAGCACTTTGGTCAAGAAAATACTCTATCCATCCATCCTTAAAGAAGTGGGCGGATATGGTGAAAAGGCAGGCCAGTTCACCGCTCTGGAAGGGAAGTTTTCACAACTGAAGCAAGTTGAATTTGTGGATCAAAACCCCATTGGCCGCAGTTCCCGTTCCAATCCCGTCACCTACATCAAGGCCTATGATGATATCCGTGCCCTCTTTGCCTCACAAAAATTGAGCAAATTACGAGGATACCAGGCCAAACACTTTTCCTTTAACGTGGATGGGGGCCGCTGTGAAAAATGCAAGGGTGAAGGTGAAATTACCGTAGAGATGCAGTTTATGGCCGATGTACACCTGGTATGCGATGCCTGTGACGGAAAACGCTTTAAAAAAGAAATACTGGAGGTGCAATTTGAGGGCAAGAACATCAATGACATTCTCAATTTGACCATTGATGATGCCATTGCCCATTTTGAAAAGCACAAGCAACACAAGATTACGGCCAAACTAAAGCCGTTACAAGATGTAGGGCTGGGCTATGTTACCTTGGGTCAATCCTCCTCTACCCTATCGGGTGGCGAGGCGCAACGGATAAAACTGGCCTCATTTTTGGCCAAGGGCAACACCAAGGAAAAAGCCTTGTTCATTTTTGATGAACCCACTACGGGGCTCCATTTTCACGATATAAAAAAATTGCTGACATCCTTTGATGCCCTGCTGGATAAGGGACATTCCATTGTTGTGGTAGAACATAACATAGAACTTATCAAATGTGCCGATTATATTATTGACCTAGGCCCCGAGGGTGGTGAAAACGGCGGAAACTTAATGGCAGAGGGCACGCCGGAAGAAGTGGCACAAAACAAAAAGTCTTTTACAGCGGGGTATTTGGAAGGGAAGCTATAGTGGATAAGGATTTTCTTTTGAATCCACAAAACAGTCTTCTCCGCCTTATCTTTAATCTATTAAAAAACTATTTGTGGACCCCTTAAAATAAAAATATTTAAAATATTCCTCTGCAAAAGGATTTAAATAGACCGCCTCCATTTTGGGGGACACTAAATGTCTGTACTTATTATTTTTAATTAATTTTTCTAAATAATCCTTATAATCCTGTATCCCTTCATACTTTCTAATTTCCAGTTGTGATACATACAATTGATTTTGTTCGTAAAAAGTGTAAAAATCCCAAGATTGGATTTCTTGCGGTATTTCAGGGAGTTTTATAACATTTTGATTTTGACTGTCATATGCAACTGTCCAATAATAATTGACTTTTTTTCCGTTTAATTCAATTCCACCATTACTATCATCCAACATTATTATTTTCCCTACATAATGACCCAATCCAGATGTTGAAAAGTTAAAGGTTTTGTCTTCAAATGTATAATCTATAGACCAATCGAGTCCTGAATGTAACTCATCCGGACTTCCTGTTCCAGTTATAAAATTATCATTTATTGTCAATTCATACTTTCGTTTATAAAATACCCCGTTGTAATAATAATTAAATTTATTGTTTGGCATTGCTTGATATTCTATACCTCTATCTATATGCCATATATCATTTTGAAAATCATTTTCATCAAAATACCCATAATAAGTAAGCCCAATTCTTTCAATATTTTCAGTAGGAATATCAGTTTGTGAAGTGCCCAAAACAAAACCATCTTCAGTAAACATGTCTGATCTAATCTCGGAAATTCCACTTAAATCCCAATCAAAAACAGCATAAGAGAAAGTATCCAATGTAAGGTTGTTTAATAACACATAAATCTTATTTGTTTGCAATCCAGCCAAAGCATCATAATTGCGCGTAAATCGAAATTCTTCATTACCAGGCCTCAAATCACCGCCACCCAGTCTACTATGACCAAAAGAATTATATGAATCATACGAATCAAAACCTACAGCAGGAAAATAAAAAGTATCTAATGCATAAGTCTGTGTAGGAATTCTAAGGTTTAATTCTGAAAGATTTGAAATATTTGCAACTGTTGTAAAAGTAGAGCTATTGGCTGTTGCAAATGATATATATTCTGCAAAAGTTAACATGTATTCAAATGCATCAGATATATTTTCCGAAGTTCTCAATATAATCTTTTCGGTTTCAGGATATACACGTTGATTATCTAATAATTTCCCTTCCATATCAGAGGCAAAGACAAAAAGCCGCGCAATTTCGGGGTTATAGAATCCCTGCGGAAAATTTATTACGATAAGTCTTCTTAAAATTTCAATAGAAATTTCAGTGAGGTTCGAATTTCCCAGTTCGTCCATAGCACGTAATGAAATTGTTTTTATACCTGTTTCATAGGCGTTTGAATCTAAATCCCATTTAAAATCCCCTGACTGATCGACTTGATATATTACCTCTCCGTCTATCAGATATTCAACCATAACAATTTCAGAAAAATCATCTTTAATAATTGGGTCTAGCATAATGGATTCATCTACAACTTGACCATCGTCAATATTTTGAAAAGTTATTTCCGGCCCTGTATTATCCACATAAAAAATCACATCATAACTTGCTATATTTTTCGCCAAATCAATAGCTTCAATTTTAAGTGTATTATCTCCATCAACTAGAAGATTGGTATTGATATTTATTTCATAGTTACCATCTGAAATCTCAATCAATAACTCGTTGTTAATGTATACTTTAACAGAATCTAATTCTTCATTATCAACTACATTAAATGTAATTGGATTGGTATCGCCCCCTATTACAGACTCCTTTTCAAGAGAAACATCACTGATTGTAGGTAATTCATTATCAATATTAATAATCTGCTCTTTAGAAGCCACATTTCCTTCATTATCCGTGGCATTCACCCTTAATATATAATCCTTATATTTTGATGCCAACCCTATTTTAGAAGAAAAACCGGACAAATCGATTGTCAATTGAAATGGAGCATCTCGATCCTCAGCTACTTTATTGTTATCTATAAATGCCTCTATTTTCTGTATTCCACTAGCATCTTCTGCACTTACATTAATTACTAGTTGATTACCAATAACCGGTGTTTCTTCTGGGCTAGAATCAGAAATACCATTAAGTGAAATATCTAATTGAGGTGGAATTGTATCATCTATAGTTTCCTCCGAATCCGAAGAACAAGAACAAACAAAAAGAATTAAAGGTACACAACTGAGATATTTTAATATATTCATAATTAATGGTTTCAATCTAAATTAAAAAAATCTAATGATGTATTGAACAAAAAACAGAATTAAAGAATATAAAAGAACTTCTTGAATCCTACATTTCAAAAACAGTGTTTTTATGCTACAGCATGAAGGACAAAAACAACAAAGTCATACTGCACTTTAGCTTCTCTATACGACTTAGATACTGATAATAAAAATAAACAACTCATAACTAGTTACTTAAATCTTAAAGCTATTTTTTGGCACGCTGTTTGTTTTATACTGGATGGGATGTAAATAGTTGCTCCTAGAACCAAAATTAAACAGTATGAAAAAGTTAGTACTCTTAGTTGCAGCGATGGTGTTCGGGACGGGTACCCATGCTGCCACCACAAGCGAAACAGTTACCATGAATTATCGCTACGGTAACTCATTTATTTTTACGGAACAGGGCATAACCTTCGCCGTATATCCCGATGGTGAATTTGATTTTTACATGGACAATCGTGTCAATGTTGGGGTTGGTGCACGAATCGGGAATGTAGGCATTACGTTCAATTCCGGTTGGGACTATGACCCCTTTGTACAATATGACGATTACGGTGCCGTAATCCAGGTGGAAAACATTCCCATTTTTTATGACTATTACGGTCGCGTATCGCAAATAGGTGATGTGGACATCTGGTACAGAAACGGTCGTGTACGCCGTGTGGGCGGATTGAACATCTACTACCGTAGTGGTGTTTTCAGCCATTGCACGGGATTCATCAACATCTATAACCGAAGGTATGTATACCGCCCCTTCCACAGATGGTTTGTACGGCCCTCAGTAGGTTTCTGCAATGTCTGGACAACCCCATACCGTAGGTATTACAGCCCTGTTAGATATAGTTGGTATAGACCATACAGAAACAATGTTAGAAGATCTTATGCCCGTGTGGGCCAAAAATATCGCTATAACGAAAACAGAAGGTCCAGGGTCTATAGAAACGACCGACGGGTAGCTGTTAGGAACAACAATAGGCACATGCGAAGGGACTATGGCAGAAGCAGTAACGATTACGCACAGCGAAGGAGCACTAAGCGTTCCAACAACACTAAAGTGTATAGGGACGATGGTAAATGGAACAGAAACAATGCGCGTAACGGTACCGCCCGAAGAGGCAACAATGCCACCAGAAGAAGTAATGATGTTGTTCGTAATGGTAATCATAGAGGAACTTCTGTGACCCAAAGAACCGTGACACGTTCTTCTAGGGGAACCACGGTCACCAAACGGGAAGTGTCCCGTACGCCCAACAAGTGTACCGTGACCAAAAGAACGACCACATACAAAAACCCCAATAATAACAACAGGGCCGTGGTCAGCAACCGCTCAAAGGGGAATGCCGCCAAGGTAAGAAAAGGGAATACTACCCAAAGAAGAACGGTTTCCCGAAGTACAACATCAAGAAAAAGGAATACTGCAGCCAGTACACGAACAAGAAGCAGTAGAAGAGAATAATTACAGTTAGTTTTTAGGTTGGTTAGTTGTTTGACCCCGCAGTAAGTGTCTTACTTACTGCGGGGTTTTCTTTTTATGAACTCATTTCTACTACAACTTTTCAAGTTCTACGGTAAAATGTCTCATAATAGGTGCTTCCCATGCAATGGTATAACCGCTTTTGGCTTCATTACGGGTATCGTATATATTTTTAAGGGCCACGGCAATATATTCCATATGGGATAAGGAGTAAGTTCGTCTTGGCACTGCCAAACGCACCAACTCTAACTTGGGATAACGATTTTCCCGTGTTACGGGGTCCCTATCTGCTAAAATGGTCCCTATCTCTACAGCTCTTATTCCTGAGACAATATACAGTTCTATGGCCAACGATTGCGCACGGTATTCTTCCTTTGAAATATTTGGCACAAACTTGTTGGCATCTAAATAAATGGCGTGGCCGCCAAAAGGTTGCTGAACCGGAACACCAAATTCTAATAAGCGATTTCCCAAGTAATGTACTTGATGAATCCTGCTTTCCAGATAATCAAACTCTGTAGCCTCTTGTAGCCCTTCGGCCAGAGCACCCATATCGCGTCCTGCCATGCCTCCATAGGTAACAAATCCCTCGTACATAATGTTAAATGAAATGCATTCCCTGTAGACTTCAGCATTGTTAAGGGCAATAAAACCTCCCATATTTACAATTCCATCTTTTTTGGCGCTCATGGTCATACCGTCCCCATATGAAAACATTTCCTTTACAATTTCCTTTATGGATACGTCCTTATAGCCTTCTTCACGCGTTTTAATAAAATAGGCGTTTTCTGCAAAGCGGGCAGAATCAAAATATAAAGGCGTTCTATGTTTTTTGCAAAGTGCTGAAACCTCTTGAATGTTTTTCATTGAAACAGGTTGTCCACCAGCTGAGTTGCAGGTAATTGTTAAAATTACAAACGGAACTTTTTCTGATGCATTCGATTCCAATACCTCGGCCAACTTGTCAATATTGACATTTCCCTTAAATGGATGATGGACAGAAGTATCAAAGGCCTCATCAATAGTGCAATCCACAGCGGTCGCCTTTCTATATTCAATATGTCCTTTGGTTGTATCAAAATGTGAGTTCCCGGGTATTAAATCCCCTTCTTTCACCTGTGCCGAAAACAATACATTCTCTGCCGCCCTTCCCTGGTGGGTAGGTATAAAGTATTTAAAACCTGTAAGTTGTCTAACGGTGCTTTCCAGTTTATCAAAAGAGCTAGATCCGGCATAACTTTCGTCTCCCAGCATTATTTCTGCCCATTGCCTATCAGACATTGCGCCGGTCCCGGAATCTGTTAGCAGATCTATTATAACCTGGTCACTTTTTAGTTTGAACAAATTATATTTTGCTTCCTTAATCCATTCTTTTCGTTGTGCTATTGTAGATCTATTTATAGATTCTACCATTTTAATTTTATACGGTTCTATATATGGTAATTCCATCTTTGTAAAAATTCTAATCGGTATTAATTAATTGGAAAAATGATGCCCAATGGACAGAATCATCGTTGGATGTGTATAGGTTACCCCAACGGCTACAATTTCTTATTGCTTGCTTTAGTACCTATTGACATAAGGCCGCATGTTAATTTTTTTTGTAGAGCAACCTCATGAAAAAAGGTTCGGGCAATTTGAAAAAAGTGTGTAAATCTATAAAGGGCAATAATTATCCCTTCTTTTGATGTTTCGGTAAGAGCTATAAACAATAATATACGTACTAGATTCCATAGCTGGAAAATTTAATCCCATAAACATACAAAATTCAACCATTGTATGGAGTATCTAAAAAACCAAATACTACTGAAAATTCCGTTTGTCTGTATAACAGGCCAATCTTGCAACACCTAGGTCCTACTGCTTATTTTTAGTAAAATAACGTGAGTTCGACCTAAGAAACTGGTCTTCAATGCAAGAAAAAAGCGGAATATTTTGTAAATTAAAGTGTTGATATTCAATTCACTATAAAACATTCCACTTATGATTTCATCACTTAAAATTACCGAAATCTTCTGTTCCATCGACGATTTCTGCCAGGAATTTGTTCCTTTTTGGCAAAAAAGCCTGATATCCAATGGCAAAAAGCGTATCAGAAAATCCAAGATGTCACTTTCCGAGGTGATGACCATACAGGTGCTGTTCCATATTTCGGGATACAAGACCTTCAAGGAATTTTACAAAGGGCACGTCACCAGGTACATGACCGGATACTTTCCCGACCTGGTGAGCTATAACCGTATGGTAGAGCTCAAGAGGGACAGTTTTATGCCGTTGGCCATCTACCTTAAGAGCTGTGGGCTTGCCAACTGCACGGGCATCAGTTTTGTGGACTCCACCCCTTTACGGGTGTGCGACAAAAAGCGCATCAACCAGCACAGGGTCTTCAGGGAACTTGCCAAGAGGGGGCAGTGCTCCCTTGGATGGTTCTATGGTTTCAAGCTCCACATCATTACCAACGACCAAGGTGGCATCATCGATTTCATGCTGACCACCGGCAATGTGGACGATAGGAGGCCATTGCGCTTCAAGGCCTTTGTCAAGAAACTCTTCGGCAAGCTCTTTGGTGACAAGGGCTATATCTCAAAGGAACTCTTCACCGAGCTCTTCTCCAATGGCGTCCACTTGGTCACAAAACTCAGAAAGAACATGAAAACGAAGCTGTTGACCCCAATGGCCGATGCCTACCACTTGAGGAAAAGGGCAATAATAGAGACCATATTCGACCAACTGAAGAATATTTGCCAAGTGGAGCACTCAAGGCACAGGAGCGTGGCAAACTACTTCAACAACATCTTTGCGGCTTTGATAGCATATAACTTTAAGGACAGAAAACCATCACTCAGAAACAACTTCGTAGATACCAATCAGCTTTATTTGGCACTATAGTTATATCGAACTCACGTTAAAATATCTGTTTATCAACCCTGTAAGGTCTTCGGAGATATTAAAACGATATAAAATGCCTAGATATAGGGCCCCCAACACTATTGATTTTAATAGGATATTGATTACTGGGGAAAAAGGAACGTGCAGAAAACTGAACAAAACGCCCAAGGCCAATAATATGAACAATAATTGCACCGTACCCCTACTAAAGGGCCAAAACCCGAACTTGACCTTTATATACGCCATTTTAATGATGTTGAACAAAAAGATGGCCATAAAACTGGCCAATGCGGCCCCATCGATTCCCATAACGGGAATCAACAAAGCATTCAACACAATGGTGGTTATGGCCAACAAAACTCCCAGAGCCAATATGGTCTTGTAATATTTAGAGTTATAGAGAATGGAATTGGCATTGCCCAAGAAGGAATCAAAGACCTTGGCCATACCGATCAAAAAGACAATATAAAATCCGTTTCGATATTCTTTGGGAAGCAACAGGTTTAGATCCTCCATGTTCAAGATGATCAACAAAAAAATAATTCCCGAAGCTATAAAAAGGGTCAGCGAGGTCTTTTTGTACAGATTGTCCAATTCAATCAGGTTGTTCTTGTTCAGCAATTCCGCGGTTAACGGATAGGTAATCTGATGCATGGCCCTGGAAGGAACAATGACCACCGTCGCTATATAGACGGCCACCCCATAAAACGCCACATTCTCAATGGCTATATACTGGTTGATCATAAACTTGTCGATCTCCAACAAAATCAAGGCTGCCGACCCCCCAAGTATGATCAAAAGACTGTAAGACAGTATTGCTCCACTACCCTCTGGAAAATCAAAATTTATTTTGGGCATTCGCAATGAAAAGGCATAGAGTTTCATGATAAAAGCCCTGATAAGATACACCCAGATCAGCGACTGCAAAAAGAAGACCAATGAAATCTCATCTAGGTAGAGCAAGATCAAGAGTACCATGATACAGAGCCGGGCGAACACTTCTCTCATAAAAGTTCCGAAGACCGATTTTAAATGCACCTTGCTATAGGCAAAGAACACCTCAAAATACGCCATGCCCGCCCCCACAAAAAAAATATACCAGAGGTATCCTCCCGCAATCTTGTTCTCGTTGGATAAAAACCCAGAAATGTAGCTGTCAAAGACCCATGTGAACAGCGCTAAGGGAATCAGGGCCATCATTGGCCCCAAGAGCATCAGGGTCAAAAAAGCATCTTTGTCGTCCTCATGCTGTTCGGTATAAAACTTTACCATGGTATTGTGTATACCAAACGCCATCAAGGGCATTAAAATGGCGGCTGTGGCCAAAATAAAGGTCACCAAACCATAAAATTCAGGATCTAGTACCTGTGTGTATAAAAACAGAATATTAATCGCTCCCAGCGCAAAGCCCAAATATGTGGTGCTAGTATTCCAAAGCGATTGCTTTAAAACAATTCCCATGTTAATAAATTTGCCAGACTTTCGGTTAGTTGTCTTCTGTGGTATTGTTGGGGTCTTTCAGAAGAGCAATTTAAGCTATCTTCCTGAAATTGCGTGAACCACTGCAAAATTATTTTTTTTAATATCTCTTTTTTATCCAGTGTCAAATAATGCCCGGCCTTATGTTTTTCCACCATTTCCCCAGCTTCCCAACCTTTGGGGCCCAAGGCCAAAATGGGACGGTTGGCATTAAAATATTCAAAAAGTTTTCCTGGGATGATTCCTTGGGTCTCTGGAGCATCAATTTCCAACAGTAACAAAACCTGTGATTTTGCCTGATATTCCAAAACCTTCTGGTGCGACACATACCCCAATACCTCCAAAACATTCGAGAGATCGCAATCGTTAATGGATTGCAATACCCCATCACCCACCACTCCAATCAATTGTATTATAAGAGCTGCTTTAAACGCCTCGTTTTCCGCGATCAATTCCGCCAACACTTTCCATAAGACCAGAGGGTTTCTATCGGTCAATAATGAGCCAATGTGGGAAATGGTAAAATCTGTATCCAAACCTACCCTTGGCGTTTCCCCCTCATACCCATTGGTGATGACGGTTATAGGTTTTGGTGTTATTCTTGAGAATTCGTTTTTGGTGGTTTGGCTGGTAACCACAATCCGATCTGCAGTGTTCAACACCAGGCTTTCCAATTTTTTGTGTTTTTGTTGTGAAGTCTTGGTGAGCTTTAATTTTTTGTGATAGCCAATGGACGTCCACGGATCCCGAAAATCTGCCAACCAGTTCAGCTTCAGTTTCTGCTTTAATTTTAACCCTATCAAATGCATACTGTGGGGAGGGCCCGAAGTAATGATGGTTTCTATGTTTTCCTCACGAATGATTTTTTTCAATGCCCTTACGGAAGGATTTACCCAAAACTTTCGGGCATCTGGTATGAATAGGTTGCCCCTGACCCAAAGCATCAACCGCTCTACATAGGATTGTCTTTGCTGTTTTTGAATAATTCCTGAACTGATTCGTTTGGTCTTCTTCTTGGAGAATACCGAAGCCCAACGATAAGGTTCAAAAATGGGTTGTTTGATTATGCGTATTCCTTTGGGAATCTCGTCCAGCAACGATTCATCGTAAATGGGATAGGTTGGGTTTTGGGGTACAAAGACTATGGGCTCTATTCCATACTCAGGAAGGTAGGTGACAAATTTTAGCCAACGCTGTACACCAGGTCCCCCTGCGGGCGGCCAATAATAAGTGATGATCAATACTTTTTGCATCAATCAGCCTTTAGTTTTCTTCGGCTTTCGGAAAAAATATAACAACCCGCCCCCAATGGCCAATGCCAGTAAAACGTTGGCACCAAGGGCAATCTTACTGCCCGTTTGGACCACTTCCGGTTCAAAGGCAAACTCAATCTGATGGGTGCCCTTCGGCACCTTCATGCCCCTAAGGGCATAATTGACCCGTACATGGGGGGTTTCCTTGCCATCGATAAACGATTTCCAACCTTCGGGATAATGCATCTCAGAAAACACCAGAAAGCCTTCATGTGGATTTTCAGTTCGGTATTGAATAAAATCGGGCCTATGGTCCACAAGCTCTAGGGTCGCCAATGAATCTACCGTATATTCCAATGGGGTAACATCAGAAAATAGTCGGGTATTGACAATAGCCTCTTTTTTGCTGTCAAATCCTTCCAGTGCCTTGATTTCCTCATCGGATGTAGAGACCGCTTTCACGTTTTCAACAAACCAGGCAATACCGTTGGCTTCATCGTTCAACCCGGGAAATTTCTGGCCGGTTTCATCCTGCTGAATGATATACTTAACATTCAACATGTTCAATACCTCAAGATTGTTCTGATACAGGTGGTACTCAAAAAGGTCTTGCAATCTGGCAGGTTTGGCGGCATGGTAACCCCCCAGTGACTTATGAAAATAGGAAGTTCTGGCCCCGTTAAGCCCTTCCGAAGAATCAAAGACCCGGAATACATCGGTGTCCTGTTGTATTTGCTGATCAAGCTGGGTAACCTGATAGGGTCTTTCCACCAAACGATTCCTGATAAAATCATCCTCATTCACATAACGCTGGGCCACTCCTACCAGATCAAAGAGCAATAAGGCTCCTAACCCCAGGTAAAATACATTCTCCTTAAAACGCCCCTTTGTATATAACCAAAGTGCCCCGGCCGCCAAAAGGACATAAATAAGGGACCGTATCAAATCTTGGGTATAGACCATTTCGCGATCCAGTAAGATCATGTTCATTAACTCGCCAAGGTTCTGGGCATAATATGCATCATTCCGGCCTTCAAAATCAAAGCTGCTTTTTATTAAAAAGAGAAAGATCACCAAACCACCCATTAATACGGAAGACCATTTTAGGGCATTCAACTTATCCTGTTTTGACACAGATTTTTTTACCCATTGTCTTAACCCAAGAATGGCCAAAGCAGGAAAGCACAATTCCAATACCACTTGGGCCGATGATACTGCCCTGAATTTATTGTACAGGGGAAAATAATCGATCATAACGTTGGTCAAAACGGGAAAGTTCTTCCCCCAAGACAACATCAATGAAAGTAATGCTCCAAATACCAGCCACCATTTATGCTTGCTCTTGACCAAGAACAAAGCCAAGATGAATAGGAAAACAATCATGGCCCCAATGTAGGCCGGGCCAGCCACTATAGGCTGTTCTCCCCAATATAAGGGAAGGCCTGAGGTAAATTCCAATGCCCTTGAAGGTGGCAATCCCTGCTTGGTCAAAAAATCATATGATTTGGAATCCCTGCCCAAATCTTCATTATTAGAACCGCCAAACATACGGGGTACCAGCAAAACCAAAGATTCCGAGATTCCAAAACTATAGTCGGTAATATATTCCTTGTCCAGACCATTGTTGACTTCTTTTTTGGTTCCATCGGGATTTAATGCCAATTCCGACTTTCCGCGGGTACTCCAATCGGCATATTGTTTGGTGGCCAGCAATCCCGTGGCATTCGTGGCAATTGCCAAAACTACCGCGCCGACCAAAATGGCCACAGATACAAAAAAGTGCTTTAGCTGCTTCTCCTTGATCGCATAGACCAGATACACCAGCCCCATAATCAAGACCAAGAGCATAAAATAGTAGGTCATCTGGTAATGGTTGGCACTTATTTCAAGAGCCATGGCAATGGCCGTGAGCAAAAAACCCATTAAGTATTTCTTTCTAAAAGTGAGCACAATGCCCCCCAAGACCATGGGAATATACCCCAACGCATGCGCCTTGGCATTATGGCCCACCCCAAGAATGATGATCATATAGGTTGAAAAACCAAAGGCAAGGCTTCCCAAAATGGCCAAGCGCCAATCCAGCTTCAGACAGAGCATCAATAGGTAAAACCCTAGAAAATAGAGAAAAAGATAATCGGCAGGTCTGGGTAGGAAACGGATCAATCTATCCGTCTTTTTTATATAATCATGGGGATAGTTCGCGCCCAGTTGATAGGTGGGCATTCCGGCGAAAGCACTGTTGGTCCAGTATGATTCTATGCCTGTGGTCTTTTTGTAATCATCCCGTTCTTTGGCCATGCCCTTGTATTGGGCAATATCGGACTGGAAAATGGCCTTACCCTGGAGAACTGGGTAAAAGTAGGCCAACGAGGCCACTACAAAAACCAAAATAACCGCTAGATGTTTGAGGATATCCTGTAAAGAAAACTTCATACATTGAAATTGAAAGGCCTAAAGATCATTCTATTTCTTCAAAATCTATGTATTCCCCGACTTTTTTTGTGGCTTTCCGCCTAGGCTGCGCACGGTTAACTACAACCGTATCCCCCTCATTAGATGATTCTTGGGTACTTTTTGTATACGTATTGAACTGCTGCCCAAACCTTTCTTCTGTTTTCCGGACCGCATAGTTCAATAGCCTTGGCGCCAACCATTTCCAAAGGAATTTAAGAATATAGTATACGATTATGAGTACTAAAATCGTTTGTAATAAAACCATGTTGCAAAACTATTGATTTAAAATTACCTAGTTAGTACCGCAAATTCGAGACTTGTATCATAAAATAGTATTAAAAAGCCATGGTAAACCCTAAATCTATCCTTTTTGTATTGCTTTTGCCCACCTTGCTCATGGGCCAATATACCGAGGTCATCAACTCCAACAGGCCCGGTGTCTCGGCAAGTGCCTATGCATTGGGCAGCAATGTGCTGCAGTTTGAATTTGGGAGCCTATATGAAATTCAGGATCATTCTGAATTAAACACCGATTCCAACATTTTGGGAGCCGATTTGGCAATCAGGTACGGTCTCTATTTTGAAACCTTGGAATTAATCTATGAAGGATCGTTTGTCTCACAGAATATCACCTTTAACAATTCTGGGGCCGAAGAGACGATCACCGATTTTAGAAAAAACAGCATAGGTCTCAAATTTTTGGTCTTTGACCCTTTTAAAAATCCTGAGACCAACAAGCCCAATCTCTACAGTTGGAGGGCCAACAACAAATTCCAATTAAAAAATCTTTTACCAGCAATATCCATTTATGGCGGGGCCACTTTTACCCTTGGCGACAATCCCTTTTATCCAGAAGATGGAACCATTTCCTACCGTGCCATGGTTGCCACACAGAGTAAACTGACCCCAAAATCTGTATTGATCACCAACATTGCCTACGATAGGATCACAACCGATTTTCCGGAATTGAGTTATTCCATTTCCTTCTCACATGCGTTCAGAAACCCCAAATGGAGCATATTTGTAGAGCATCAGGGCATAAAGAGTGACCGCTATGCCGATGCGTTGATCCGTACAGGCATTGCCCATTTGTTCAGTGAAGATTTTCAAGTGGACATTAATTTGGGGGGAAGTTTTAAATCCACACCATCCCGCTACATGGCTTCTGCAGGGCTTTCATACCGTCTTGATTTTCACAAGGACAGACTTATTCCCGCCAAAAGGCAAAAGACCAAGAAAATAAAGCGGAGCAGTATGAAGCGTAAAAGAAAAAGGGGCAAAATAGATTTCTAGCAATCATCTCTACATTTTTCTACTGTACTTAATATGCCTAATATTGTGTGACCCAATTTCACATAATGAACTCATTTAAACTTTTTGGATTTAAGCGAAAATTAGAGGTTTTTTGTTCTGTTGCAGTTTTTTTGAGTTGCATAGCAGGGCTACGGAAGGAAAAAAAGGCAATAACAGGGCTAAAAACAATAGTTTTATAGCAAATTGAAAAAGTCTAAATGAGTTCATTAATCACCATAGAAGAAGTAACCGATAAGACAGGGATAAAAAAGTTTGTCAAGTTTCCCTTTTCCCTATACAAGGGCAACAAATACTGGGTTCCCCCCATTATCAAGGACGAAATGGAAACCTTTGACAAGAACATCAACCCAGTTTTTAAAAACGCTGATGCCCAATTTTTTCTTGCCTACCGAAAAAACACCATTGTAGGGCGTGTGGCCGCTATCATAAATTGGGGCGAGGTAAAGGATCAGGGCATAAAAAAAATGCGTTTTGGCTGGTTCGATTTTGTGGATGATGTAGCGGTCTCCAAAGCCTTGTTGGAAAAAGTGGCCGAAATTGGAAAGGAGCATAATCTGGAATATATGGAAGGCCCCGTTGGTTTTTCCAATCTGGACAAAGTTGGGGTGCTCATTGAAGGTTTTGACCATATAGGCACCATGATTACCTGGTACAACCACCCCTATTACCAAAAACATTACGAAACCCATGGGTTTGCAAAGGAAAAAGGGTATCTGGAAAACAAATTCAAAGCTGCTGCTGCTCATCCCAGTTTGTTTGAAAAAATCAACACTTTGGTAAAAAAGCGGTACAGCCTCCGTGAAATGAACTTTACAAAAAGTTCGGAGATTATGCCGTGGGTAGATAAGATGTTCGATCTATTCAATGAAAGTTATGCCAAGCTTTCCTCGTTTGTCAAGATTACCGATGTTCAAAAAGAATACTTCAAAAAGAAATACATCAGCTTTATCAACCCAGAATACATCAAGTTTGTGGTAGATAAGAATGATGGGCTTGTGGCCTTTGCCATTGTTATGCCATCATTTTCAAGAGCCTTGCAGAAGGCCAACGGCACACTGTTCCCCTTTGGGCTATTTTACTTGTTAAGTGCCCGTAAATACAGTAAGGACGCCATTTTTTATCTAATTGGCATAAAGCCGGAATATCAGAGCAAGGGGGTTACGGCAATCATATTCAATGAGTTTTACCACACTTTTAAAAAACGTGGGGTGGTCAACTGTATCCGTACCCCGGAATTGGAGGATAACATTGCCATTCGCCAACTATGGAAAAATTTTAACCCCGTTGTACACAAACGTAGGTGGACGTTTAAAAAAAGTCTGTAGTACCAAAACATGCTCCCGTTTCAATCCTTTTTTGAAGATTTATTGAATGGCCCATTAACCCAGATTTCCGCGGTATCTGGCGGCGATATTTCATCTGCTTACAAAGTTGAGACGCCAACAAATCGGTTTTTCATCAAGACCAATAGAACGCCGTCCGCTTTGGACATGTTTAAAAGCGAGGCCAACGGACTTAGGTTATTGGGAATAGGTCAAAATATCCACACACCAGAGGTAATCCATCTAGGGATTATGGAAAAATCGGCCTATCTCGTATTGGAGTTTGTTGAAACCAAACAAGCATCCAATAGTGATTTTGAGCAGTTGGGGCGGGGCCTCGCCAACTTGCACAGCTTGCAGAAAAACTCCTCTTTTGGGCTGCGGGAAAATAATTTTATCGGCAGTTTACCACAAAGCAACAAGACCCATAAAAGTTGGACAGCTTTTTATGTACAAGAACGGCTGTTACCACAATTTAAAATGGCTGTAGATTCTGGCCTTATGAACTACGGACAATTACCCAAAGAAGAACTATTGTTTAACACCCTCAAAGACTTGTTTGGCAATCTACAGCCCTCCTTGTTACATGGAGACTTATGGGGTGGCAATTACCTGATTTCAACCAATGGAAACCCCTATTTGATTGACCCCGCCGTTTACTATGGCCATTCTGAAGTGGATTTGGCCATGAGCAAATTGTTTGGTGGTTTTGGAAGAAGGTTTTACGATGCCTATCACGAAATCATTGCGCCACACCCGAAGCAAAGGGAATTGACCGAAATCTATCAATTATATTATTTACTGGTACATTTAAACCTTTTTGGAGCCTCATATTTAGGAGCGGTCACAAATAGCGTAACAAGGTTTTTTTGCTAAAAGCACTCCATATTTTCTTGAATAGTTACAACAACAGATGGTATTTCCATTGAAGAAAGCAGTTGTCAGCTGTACTTCAATGTTAATTTAATGTAAATTTATTGTTTATTAAATGTAATTTAATTGTAAATTTGCAGAACTAAATCAATTTAAAATGCTTAAAATCTTAATATATCTGGAACATAAAATCACACACTATACCACCAATTTCAATGATTATATGAATCAATACGCTATTAGGTATAGGAATACCTTCAATTCTGCGTTTAGGGAATAAGATGATTCTTGATGAATAATGTTCAACAAAAAACTCGGCTTAACCAAGCCGAGTTTTTTATTAATAATTTCTTTATTGCTTCTTTATTCCCCCATGGCGGCGGCTACCGCAGCTGAAAGACGTTTGTAGGTTCCATTCTGTAAACGTTCCCTGATGGAAGAAAAAGCATCCAAAGTCACTGCAATATCTTCCAAAGTATGGGTGGCTGTAGGAATCAATCGTAATAAAATAAGCCCCTTGGGTATCACGGGATATACCACTATGGAACAAAAAATGCCATGATTTTCCCTTAAATCCTTGACCAAGGCCATGGCTTCGGGTATACTGCCACTCAAATAAACCGGGGTGACACAACTTTGGGTGGTCCCCAAATCAAATCCCCGTTCACGAAGGCCATTTTGCAACGCGTTCACATTCTCCCAAAGCTTGGCTTTAAGCTTAGGTTTAGTCCGCAACATATCCAATCGTTTTAAGGCTCCCTTGACAAAGACCATGGGCAACGATTTGGCGAACATCTGCGAACGCATGTTATATTTTAAATATTCGATGATTCCCTTATCAGCGGCAACAAAAGCCCCTATACCAGCCATGGACTTTGCAAAAGTGGCCAAGTAGACGTCTATATCATCCTGGACGCCTTGCTCCTCTCCTGCTCCGGCACCGGTCTTACCCAAGGTACCAAAACCATGGGCATCATCTACCAATAAACGAAACTGAAACTTTTTCTTTAGATCAACAATCTCTTTTAGGATGCCCTGTTCGCCACGCATGCCAAACACCCCTTCAGAAATGACCAAGATACCACCTCCGGTCTCTTGGGCCATTTTGGTGGCACGCTCCAAGTTCTTCTCCAAACTTTCAACGTCATTGTGCATAAAAGTGAAACGCTTGCCCATGTGCAAACGAACCCCGTCTATGATACAGGCATGGCAATCCACATCGTAAACGATAATGTCATCTTTGGTGACCAAGGCATCGATTACAGACATAAAACCTTGATAACCAAAATTCAACAGGTATGAAGCCTCTTTTTTTGAAAAACTGGCCAATTCTTTTTCCAACTTCTCATGATAATCGGTGTGACCGCTCATCATTCGGGCCCCCATGGGATAGGCGGTACCGTGCTCTGCAGCTGCCTCTGAATCTACCTTGAGAATTTCAGGAAGATTGGAAAGACCCAAATAATCATTGATACTCCATGTAATGACCTCTTTTCCTTGGAACTTCATTCGGTTGGATATTGGTCCTTCCAACTTTGGAAACACAAAATATCCCTCTGCTTGAGAAGCCCATTTTCCCAAAGGCCCTTTATTTTCAATGATTCTATCAAATAAATCCCTCATTTACCTAAAATTAAATCAAATGCAAAAGTATAGAATTACTTGCCCTCTGCAATAAAAAATGATTCCAAAAAAAGCACCCCGGTTAGAAGTGCTTGGAACATTATCAACATCTCTTTGTTACTTGATGTATTCTATTTTTTTGGATTCAACCTTGGTTTCTTGGGTTAAGAACCCTTGGTTTTCCATCCACTCATCACTATAAATCTTACTCATATAACGGGAACCATGATCCGGAAAAATGATGACCACATTGCTATCATCTGTAAATTCCCCTTGCAAGTTATACTGGTACGCAGCTTGCATTGCCGCACCACTGGTATAACCCATGAACAACCCTTCGGTATGGGCAATTTTTCGGGCCATGAACGCACTATCGGCATCGGCTACCTTAATAAACCTATCTATGGTGTTGAAATCCGTGGCATCTGGAATCAAATTTTTGCCAAGACCTTCTATGCGATAAGGGTAGATTTCCTCTTGGTCAAACTCCCCGGTTTCATGGTATTTTTTAAGGACGGAGCCATAAGCGTCTACCCCTAAAATCTTTATGTTGGGGTTCTTCTCCTTTAAAAAACGGGCGGTACCCGAAATGGTGCCACCAGTGCCGCTACAGGCAATCAAATGGGTGATGTTCCCATTGGTCTGTTCCCAAATTTCCGAACCAGTAGTGCGATAATGAGCCTCAATATTGAGTTCGTTAAAATACTGGTTAATATATATGGAATTTGGTGTTTCCTTATGCAGTCGTTTGGCTACTTCATAATAGGAGCGTGGATCATCTGCACTTACGTGTGCCGGGCATACGTATACCTCGGCCCCCATGGAGCGAAGCATGTCTATTTTATCTGCAGAAGATTTGGAACTCACGGCCAAAATACATTTGTACCCTTTGACCATACTGGTCATGGCCAGACTAAAACCCGTATTCCCCGACGTGGTTTCAATAATGGTACTGTCCGGCTTTAGAATCCCTTTTTTCTCGGCCTCTTCAATAATGAATTTTGCTATTCTGTCTTTGGCTGAATGACCTGGATTGAAGGCTTCTACCTTAGCGTAGAAATTTCCGGTCAAGCTCTCTGCAATTCGATTTAGTTTAATTAGGGGCGTATGACCAACCAAATCTAAAATGCTGTTGTGGGCATTGATGGTGTTCTTCATAGTTAAGTTAGGTTTGTGTGGCAAATACCGCGAACACGATGCAAAAATAGTATTTTTTATTTTATCGGATCTTATCTTCAAGGTCCATAATAAATGCATATTCCTTTGCTGTTTCCCGTAATGCCTCAAACCGTCCAGAAGCCCCACCGTGGCCTGCATCCATATTGGTGTCCAAAAACAGGAGATGGTTGTCTGTTTTCATGTCCCGCAATTTGGCCACCCATTTGGCGGGTTCCCAATATTGCACCTGACTATCATGCAATCCCGTGGAAACATAAAGGTTGGGATATGTTTTTGCTTCAACATTGTCATAAGGGGAATATGACTTGATGTACGCGTAGTATTCCTTATCATTGGGATTGCCCCATTCGTCGTATTCACTAGTTGTCAATGGAATGGAATCATCCAACATGGTAGTCACCACATCTACAAAAGGCACCGCTGCGACGACACCATTATAGGTTTCCGGGGCTATATTGACTATGGCCCCCATGAGCAATCCTCCTGCCGATCCACCATTGGCATATAAATGTTCTGCACTTGTATATTTGTTTGCAATCAAAAAATTGGATACATCTACAAAATCGGTAAAGGTGTTTTTTTTGTTGAGGAGTTTACCATCCTCATACCAAGGCCGTCCCAAATACTCGCCCCCCCTTACATGGGCAATGGCGTAGACAAAACCCCGATCTAACAAACTCAATCGGACACTTGAAAAATAAGGGTCGGACGTGGAGCCATAGGAACCATAGGCATATTGCAATAACGGACTGGTACCATCCAATGGTGTGTCTTTATGGTAAACCAAGGAAATAGGCACTTTCTTTCCGTCTTGTGCTGTGGCCCACAACCGCTCCGACCTATAATCTTCCTTGTCAAAATCGCCCAGAACCTCTTGTTCTTTTAACACCTCATGCTCCTTTGTGGCCATATCAAATTCGATAATCGAATAGGGAGAGGTCATGGCATTGTAGAAATAACGTAGTTTGTGCGTATCCATATCCAAATTGGTGGTGGGACCCATAATATAGGTCTCACTTTCTATGGGAAGGTAGTAAGCATCAGAGCCGTCCCAACGTACAATCTTCATTTTGTTGAGCCCGTTCTCCCGCTCCGAAAGCACATAATAATCCTTGAAAATCTCAAGGTCTTCCAGAAGCACCCCATCACGATGGGGAATGAACTCTTGCCAATTTTCCATCACTGTGGCATCCTCCGGTGTTTTCATCAACTTAAAGTTTGTTGCCCCATCCTTATTGGTCAAAATGTAAAAACTATCATCAAAGTGGGCAATGGAATATTCCAAACCGCGTGTCCGTGGGGAAAAGATGGTAAACTTACCATCGGGATTGTCCGCCGAAAGAATCCTGAACTCCGTGGTCAACGTACTGGAAGATCCAATGACAATGTATTTTTTGGACTTGGTCTTGTAGACAAATGTTGAGTAGGTATCATCCTCTTCATGAAAAACCAATTTGTCCTCAGAAGCATCCGTGCCCATAACATGCTTGTAAATTTTATCGGAACGCAAGGTGGTAGGGTCTTTCTTGGTATAGAAGAATGTCTTACTATCGGCAGCCCAAGTAGAACTGCCCGTGGTATTCTCAATCCTATCCTCCAATATTTCACCTGTTTCCAGGTTTTTGATCTGAATGGTATATTTTCTTCGTGACACCGTATCCAACCCAAAGGCGGCCCATTTGTTGTCTGGACTAACCGCTATGCCGCGTAGGTTAAAATAATCATGCCCTTTGGCCATTTCGTTACCATCAAAGAGCAATTCGGCCTCGGCATCCAGCGTTTCTTTTTTCCGTTCATAAATGGGGTATTCCTTGCCCGTTTCAAATCGGGTAATGTAATAATAGCTGTTCAATTTGTAGGGTACCGATGCGTCATCTTCTTTTATCCTGCCCTTCATCTCTTGGTAGAGTTGCTCTTGAAAATCTTTGGTATGGGCCGTCATTTTGGCGTAATAATCGTTCTCTGCCTTCAAATAGGCTATGACCTCTGGGTTTTCCCTTTCGTTCAACCAGTAGTAATCATCTATGCGTACGTCGCCATGTTTTTCAAGTTCTTTTGGATGTTTTTTGGCTATAGGGGGTTGGATATTCATAGTGTTCTCTTTGCAGGAAACGGCAAAAATAAGGCACAAAAAAGAAATTTTGGCCATACATTTAGTGTTCTTCATACTGAAAAATTTGAATGGCAATTTAGTACTTTTGAAACTTATAAAAGTTAAACTATGTTCGGAGATTTAATGGGTATGATGGGAAAGCTCAAAGAAGCCCAGAAAAAAGTTGAAGAAACCAAAAAACGATTGGATTCGGTTCTTGTGGATGAATCCTCTACTGACGGGAAATTAAAAATTTCATTGACCGCCAACCGTGAAATCAAATCCATCTCCATGGAAGATTCCCTGCTAGAGGACAAGGAACTGTTGGAGGACCAGCTAATCTTAACACTGAACAAAGCCATTGAAAAGGCCACAAAAGTGAATGAGGCTGAGTTGGGCGCGGTAGCTAAAGAAGGTATGCCCAACATTCCTGGAATGGACAATTTCTTTAAATAGATTTTACTCTAGATTTCGTACATTTAGGTATGGTCGAAATCGTAAAAAATACAGCGGGAAAATTTCAACTGGTCATAAAATCCGCATCGGGCGGATACCTTCTACAAAGCACCTCCTTTAACGACGAGGATACTGCTAAAAAAATGATGGGCCTTCTTAGGGAAAACCCTGTTTTTGAACGCATCACCAACCATGAGGGCAAATTTGTCATTCGGTTAAAGACCATAGATGGGGAATGCATAGGAGAAAGCAACACCTACAGTTCTGAAGCCGGCATGGAAAATGGCATCAAAAACCTTAAAAAAAGCCTGTTGGACGCTAGGTTTTAATCCATTTGCGCCAATACATCCAAGAAGAGTTCGTGCATCGCATCAGTATAATCCAAATGGGTGACCATCCGTAACTTGGCCTGCCCCATTCCTATGATGGAAATTTGGTTGTCCGATAGTTTTTGAAGAAACTCCTGTTCGGTCAGTTGCATCTCATCCACCTCAAAAATAATGATGTTGGTCTCTATGGGCTCCACGGTCTTTATAAAACTGAGCTGTTGCAAAACCGCACCGATCTCCTTGGCCTTTGCATGGTCTTCCGCCAACCGTTCCCAATGGTTGTCCAAGGCATAAATTCCGGCTGCAGCCAAAAACCCTGCTTGGCGCATACCCCCTCCCAAGATTTTTCGTACCCTGATGGCATCATGAATATGTTTGGCATCCCCCACCAAAAGGGAACCCACGGGGCAACCCAAACCCTTGCTCAGACAAACGCTAAGGGTATCAAACAGCTTTCCATACTGCTTTGGGGTTTCGCTTTTGTTCACCATGGCATTCCACAATCGGGCTCCATCAAGATGGTAGGATAGCTTGTGTTCATCACAAACCGTTCTTATTTTTTCCAGCTCACCAAAATCCCAACAGGCACCGCCCCCTTTATTGGTGGTGTTTTCTATGCATACCAAGCTCGTCAATGGACTGTGGTAAAAATCGGGAGGGTTAATGGCCGCTTCCACTTGGTCGGCAGTCATCATTCCTCTGTGACCATCCACCAATTTACAGGAAACCCCACTGTTAAAACTGGCACCTCCTCCTTCATAATTGTATACATGGGCATACTTATCGCAGATAATCTGTTCCCCTGGATTGGTGTGCAACTTTATGGCTGTTTGGTTCACCATGCTGCCGCTCGGAAAAAAAAGAGCGGACTCCCTTCCAAATAACGCTGCCACCTTTGCTTCCAAAGCGTTCACCGTGGGGTCATCCTTAAACACGTCATCACCTACCTCTGCCCCCATCATGGCGTTGAGCATATCAGGCGTTGGTTTGGTGACCGTATCACTGATCAAATTGATTTCCATATAGATATTAAGATTCTTGGCTTTTGGACAATTGATTGAATTCTAATGTAGGATATCAATTGCTATGAAAACAATCCATCCCAATGGGAGAACCATCCGGAATCTTTGGTGCTACCACTTTGACTTTGTATTTGGATGGGTCTTCAAAAAAGTGTTTCAATTCAATGGCCATGGTCTTGCCTAAACTAAAAAATTCACCCTTTGTATCCTTTATAATGTCTGTCCGTAAATATTGTAATTCTTCAATGATGGTTGCCTTTACTTGGGGATAAACGTCCTCAGAGGCGGCCAACCGCATTAAGTGTTGCAACACTTGCCAATCTACCAATTCCTTGATGCTGCCCAAATACCCTTGGGGAGTTTTACTTTGTAGCGTCTTATCCATGAGCGTATGGATTACATCGTCCAGACCCAATTGGTTTTTGTCCAAAGCCTTTTGCGCCACCAGACGATTGGCCCTTTCCGGATGCAACAACAAGGACAAAGATGTTGAAGCCGCCGTTTCTGCTGCACCAAAGGGATCAAAGGCCACGCCTGTTTTACCCTTAAAGGATTCCCTGGTCCTTGGATAACCAAAGCTTCTTGGCGGAAAGAGCGGTAATTTATCTTCTGGTATTGCCAAGACCTGTGGATCCAAGGTTCTTAAAAGTGTTTTGAGGGCATTCTCTTGGGTCATGCTGTTTACGGTAGTGACGGACATTTGCCCATCATCCTTTACTTTATAATTGTAATCTAGACCGCCGATTATTTTGGCCACCGCTTCGGTCTGGTACCTATGGAAAAAATACAAGGGGACAAAAACATCTTCCAATTCTGAGTAGGTCTCATTTGTCCGTATGTTTTCCTTGGAAAAGTTATGGATGGCCAGTTTCCTTATCTCCAACACCTTCTCCAATTCTTGGGAAGCACTCCTGCCATTGTCCCATAAATGCGCCAAGGCACTGGCACTGCCCATGGGTCGGGCATCTTGGTCGGAAAGGTAGCGTAATCCATCGGTCTGTGCTTTTTCCAAAATGGCATTGAGGGCTTGTTTTTCATCTGTTCCCTTCGGAAAATCGGAATATGCATAGGCAACGGTGACCTTGTCCCACTCCCCTATTCCCGCAGCATAGGCCTTGGAAAAATCAATCCTATCACCGTCTATGCTAAACTGCGGATGTGGATAATCCATCACAGAAGCACGATTATTGGTGCTCGCCGCAAAATTGTGGGTAAACCCCAAGGTATGGCCAATCTCGTGGGCAGACAACTGCCTGATCCTGGCGATGGCCAATTCCAACATGGGCTCGTAATTGTCATCACTCTCCGCAAAAGGTTGGTTCATCAGGGCTTGGGCTATCAAAAAATCCTGACGGATCCTTAGACTTCCCAAACTCACATGTCCTTTGATAATCTCTCCCGTTCTAGGGTCACGGACACTGCTGCCATAACTCCATCCCCTGGTCGATCGATGCACCCATTGGATCACGTTGTAACGCACATCCAGGGGATCGGCATCATCGGGCAAGATTTTTAGCTGAAAAGCATCTTTATACCCGATGGATTCAAAAGCTTGGTTCCACCATCTTCCTCCCTCGAGCAAGGCAGAACGTACAGGCTCTGGGGTACCATTGTCCAAATAATACACTATGGGCTCAACGGCCTCACTCATTTCCGCATTGGGATTTTTTTTCTTGAGCCGATGCCGAGGGATAAATCGTTTTAAGATGGGTTCCTGTACCGGAGTGGCATAATCATAATACGAAAAAGGGTAACAGCCAGAGCGCGGATCAAATTCCCGCTTTTCAAATTTATCGTCAGGCAATTCGATCAAGGAATGGTGCTGTGTTACCGTGACCAAACTGGGGTTTGGTGCCACAGAACGAATGTGCTCTCCTTGGGCACTCCCCTTAAACGTAAGCAGCACATCAAACTCAATGTTTTTTGGAAAGGCCTTGGTACGATCAAACGCAAAGGCACTCTTGGACTTGTCCAGCGTATAATTTCCTTGGTCCGTTCGCTTTAAGCGATTTCCCACCCCATGGGCATCCCGCATTAAAAAATCGGTCATATCAATCAGGTAGCTTCCCTTGAGTTCCTCTTCAATTTTAAATCCGTGCAAAACCGACTTGGCAAAAGCTTGTTCCACAGATTTTCGTTCCAAAGCATTGTCGGTCAGCGCACGAAACTTTAGGTTAGGCTGTACCAATAGCAATTTATTCCCAGCTTTTTTAAAAAAAACCACCTGCTCGTTGCCCAATTGCCCCCTATCCAATCCAATATCATTGCTTCCCACACCGCTACTCAGTGAATAGACATAGAGAAACTCTTTGTTCAAATCATCAACCTGAAGGTAAATCCTATCCTTGTCATCGTCATAATAAAAGTCCAAATAGCCATTGAACTTTTGAAAATCCTTGGCCTTTTCAAAATTTTGGGCCAAGAGGGATGAAAATGACAGAAACAAAAAGGATAGTAAGAATAGGATATATTTCATGTGGGTTGGAATTTAGCAATTAAAAATATGCAAATTTGATTGCGCTGCCATAGCTAAATGCTATTTTTGCCCGAAACTCATGGTATGGTAACCCTAGATCAGCATAAAGATCTTATTGAACGCCTTGGTGCGTTAAGGAGGTATCTTTGACATTGATGCCAAACTCATTGAAATAGAAAACGAGGAGGAAAAAACCCTCGCCCCAGGCTTTTGGGACAATCCGCAGGAAGCCCAAAAACAAATGCAAACCCTAAAATCCAAGAAAAAATGGGTTGAGGACTATACCGCTACCAAAGACTTAATCGGTGATTTGGAAGTCTTGCTGGAATTTCACCAAATGGGTGAGGTTGAAGAAGGTGAGGTTGAAGAAAAATATGCCCACAGCTTGGATGCCATTGAAAATCTGGAGTTTAAAAACATGCTCTCCGAAGAGGGAGATGAACTCACCGCAGTACTGCAGATCACTGCCGGTGCAGGGGGAACCGAAAGTTGTGATTGGGCATCAATGCTCATGCGAATGTACCTGATGTGGGCCGATAAGAACGGCTATAAGGTAAAGGAACTCAACTATCAGGAAGGGGACGTAGCCGGAATAAAAACCGTGACCCTGGAAATTGAGGGGGAGTTTGCCTTTGGATGGCTAAAGGGTGAGAATGGGGTACACCGTTTGGTCCGCATTTCCCCTTTTGACAGCAATGCCAAGCGGCACACCTCGTTTGCCTCGGTATATGTATATCCCCTAGTGGATGATTCCATAGAAATTGAGGTAAATCCTGCAGACATAGAAATTACCACAGCCCGCTCCAGTGGTGCCGGTGGACAAAATGTGAATAAGGTAGAGACCAAGGTACAACTGGTGCACAAACCTACCGGAATTCAAATTTCATGTTCAGATTCCCGTTCGCAACATGACAACAGGGCTACCGCCATGCGCATGTTAAAATCACAGCTGTACGAAATCGAACTGCGAAAGCGACAAGAGGCAAGACAAGAAATTGAGGCCTCCAAGATGAAGATAGAATGGGGTTCCCAAATTCGTAACTATGTGATGCACCCCTATAAATTGGTCAAAGATGTTAGGACCGCAACGGAAACCGGTAACGTTGATGCCGTTATGGATGGTGAGATCAACCCGTTCCTCAAGGCATTTTTGATGATGATGGGACAAAAAGAAGCGTAAACTCATTTTTACAATGACAAACCAACATATCTTTAACAAACCTTTAACCAAAGCCTCTTAAACCTTTGGTTTTTTATAAAATCCAATCACAAATGAAACAGCTAGTTCGACCCTTACTCTTTTTCTTACTGCTCTTTCTTGCCCATGAGACAATGGCCCAATTTAATAGAGGGAATCCGTATGGCCGCTATGGGAGACAAAGAAACACTATCCCACAGGCCCAAACCCCACCACCTGAACCCGAAGCATTAACCGCGGAGGAAATTGTGGATGGGCAGATGTCCAAAATAAAGGAAACCTTGGGGCTGGATCCCTTTGAGGAAGCCGTGGTGCGTTCCACCTTGGTCAAATATGTTCAAAAGAGAATGGAACTGCAGATCCTAAAGCTTGAACCCCAAAAGATGAAGGAGGAATATCAAAAAATTGCCGAGCTGCAAAATGAAGAATTAAAAGCTGGGCTGCCCGATGAAAAATACCAAGCCTATCTAAAGATGATGGAAAATCCGAACAAGGCTGAACGCGAAAGCAAAAAAAGAAAAAAGAAAAAAAAGAAAAAATCATAATCTTATATGAGAAATGCTCTACTAATCGCCCTTTTCACCACCACCTTTTTTATATATGCACAACGCCCCCAAACAGGAGCATTTCAAAAAAACATAACAATTACAGGCACCATTGTTGATAATGATAGTGGCCAACCCTTGGAATACGCCACATTAATACTTCAAAATGTAAGAAATCCTGAAAAGGTGACCGGGGGCATAACCGATGTTGACGGGAAGTTTGAGGTTGAGACCAATCCCGGTATGTACAATATTTTGGTAGAATTCATTTCGTACACCACCTACAAGAAAGAGCGACAATTACTGCGATCCAACACCGATCTGGGCAACATAGGGCTGGTATTGGATGTGGAACAACTGGAAAACGTAGAGGTCATTGCAGAGCGGACAACCGTTGAACTACGGTTGGACAAGAAAATATACAACGTAGGACAAGATTTAACCGTTAGTGGAGGTACCGTGAGTGATGTCTTGGACAATGTTCCTTCGGTTTCTGTAGATGTTGAGGGCAATGTTCAGCTTAGGGGCAACAACGATGTAAGAATATTGATCAATGGCAAACCTTCGGCACTTACGGGATTGAACAGTACCGAAGCCCTCCGACAATTGCCCGCGGAATCCATAGAAAAAGTGGAGGTCATCACTTCTCCCTCTGCCCGTTATGATGCCGAGGGTTCTGGGGGTATTATCAACATCATTTTAAGAAGAAGTAAACTACAGGGCTTAAATGGGGCCATTACCGTAAATGGTGGCCATCCATGGTCTGCCGGAATCAATGGGAACTTGAATTATAGAACTGGGGATATCAACATTTTTACCAATTCTGGCTACAATTATCGGGAACGCCCTGGAAATTCCCTGAACGACACGGATTATTTTGATGACAGTGGCGTTTTTACCAATTCCATTTATGAAAGGGAAGATACCCAGAGAACAACGAATAATTTTAATGGCAATTTTGGAGTGGAATGGTATGTAAACGAAACTTCTTCCATCACCCAATCGGTTTTCTTAAGACGGTCAGATGAAATGAACACCACGATAAATGATTTCCGCCAACTGGATGCCGTGGGGAACGAAAGTTCTGGTTTTAGAAAAAACCCTGAATCTGAAATAGATGATTCCTTCCAATACTCCTTAAACTATGACAAGCAGTTTAATGGTGAGTCCGATCATACCCTAACTTTTGCCTTTCAGTATGAAAAAAGTGATGAGACAGAGGAAGCTACCATTATTCAAAATGATTTTGACAGTGAATATGTCAGAACAACCGAAGACCAACGTAGGGTATTCCTTCAGGCAGATTACACCCAACCCTTAGGAAAGAATGCCAATTTTGAAGTGGGATACAGGGGCGATTTCAACACCTTGCTGTCCGATTATGATGTGGTCTTTATCCGTCCAACCGAAGAGGAATTGGGCATCACCGACCCCAGTAATGTCTTGGATTACAAGGAGACCATCAATGCCGTCTACACCCAATATGGCAACAAGTTCAATAAGTTTTCGTTTTTGGCCGGCCTCCGTTACGAGGCCACACGATTGATCATCAACCAACTAGAGACCAGTGATTACAACCGGAATAATTTTGACGGCCTCTTCCCCACCCTGAACCTAAATTATGAGTTCAGCGAAAAAGAGAGCCTGCAATTGGGGTACAACAGAAGGATCAGAAGACCAAGGTCTTTTTTCTTGAATCCCTTCCCCTCTAGGGAAAGCCCCACCAATCTTTTTCAAGGGAATCCCAACTTGGTGCCTTCTTTTTCCAACCAAGTTGATCTAGGCTACCTAAAAAGGTTTGGGAAGATTACATTAAACGGATCTATCTATTTTCAAAGAGCCACCAATGTAATTACATTTATTACGGAGGACACGGGCGAGGATACCCTTTTTGACGGAGAAATTGTAAGCATCATCAGAAGAACTCCTGTGAACCTATCAAGTAATGATCGGCTTGGCGTTGACCTTACGTTCAATTACCGTCCCTCAAGAAAATGGAATATCAACACCAACTTTAACCTTTTCCAATTTAACACCAAAGGCGATTTTAATGGTCAGAGTTTTGATGCGGAAAATATAAGCTGGTTCCTTCGCCTAAACAGTAAACTTACCCTGCCTGCCAATATAGATTGGCAAACCCGAATGTTCTATAGAGGTCCTACGGAGAATGCCCAAACCAGAAGTCAAGGTATTTTTTCGTTGGATTTGGCCTTTAGCAAGGATTTGTTCAAGGAAAAAGCTTCTTTGGCATTTAATGTGAGTGATGTGTTCAATAGCAGAAAAAGGATAGCTGAGACCACGACCAACAACTTCACCAGCCAAAGTGAATTCCAATGGCGGGTAAGAAGCTATAATCTAGCGTTTACCTATCGTTTTAATCAGAAAAAGAATCAGAACAGACAACGGAGTCGTCAAAACTATGACCAAGAAGAAGAATTTGGTCAGGCAAAACCATAAAGAAAGAAGCCGTTTAGGCCTCTTCCATAGGTTGTTCTTCAAGCGCAGCCCTTTTGGCTTGCTTTCTTTCCTTCCACATTTCCATTAGGTTACCAGTTAACCAATAGGGTACTACGAAAGTCAGCAAGAAGATCATTAACCAAAACCCAATGGTCAAAATGGTTAAGAATGCCAAAAAACCTAAATACTGTTGGAAATCCACTAAATTCTCATGCATCGGAAACGTAATTTGGTCGCAAAGATATAGGTAAACATTAAAATGAACAATTCCACTTAAAAAATCTTTTTTCCGCCCTACCTTTTTAACTTTGCAGGACAAAGTTTTTGATATGGATTTCAGAATAGAAAAAGACACCATGGGCGAGGTAAAAGTACCCGCCGACAAGTATTGGGGAGCGCAAACAGAACGTTCCCGAAATAATTTTAAGATTGGCCCATCTGCATCGATGCCGCTTGAAATTGTATACGGATTTGCCTATTTGAAAAAGGCCGCGGCATACGCCAATCATGAGTTGGGCGTACTCCCTTTGGAGAAAAGGGATTTGATCGCCAAGGTTTGCGATGAGATATTGGAAGGAAACCACGATGGACAATTTCCTTTGGTCATCTGGCAAACAGGATCTGGCACCCAAAGTAACATGAACGTGAATGAGGTGGTCGCCAACCGGGCCCATGAACTTGCCGGTAAAAAAATAGGGGAAGGCGAAAAGACCATCTTACCCAACGATGATGTCAACAAATCACAATCATCCAACGATACCTTCCCTACGGGAATGCACATTGCCGCCTATAAAAAAATTGTGGAAGTGACCATTCCAGGAGTGGAGCAGCTTCGGGATACCCTAAAAAAGAAATCAGAAGCCTTTAAGGATGTGGTAAAAATTGGCCGTACCCACTTAATGGATGCCACTCCCCTAACCTTGGGACAGGAATTCTCCGGTTATGTCTCCCAACTGGACCACGGGTTAAAAGCCTTAAGGAATACCCTGCCCCATTTGGCGGAATTGGCCTTGGGCGGTACCGCGGTTGGTACGGGCCTGAACACCCCAAAAGGATATGATGTACTCGTGGCCAAATATATTGCCGAATTTACCGGGCTGCCCTTTGTGACCGCCGAGAACAAGTTTGAGGCCCTTGCCTCCCACGATGCAATCGTGGAAAGCCATGGAGCCTTGAAACAACTGGCCGTTTCCTTGAACAAGATTGCCAATGATATCCGTATGATGGCTTCAGGACCCCGTTCTGGAATCGGGGAAATCATCATTCCCGCCAATGAACCCGGCAGTTCCATTATGCCCGGCAAGGTGAACCCAACACAATGTGAAGCCATGACCATGGTATGCGCCCAGGTCATAGGCAACGATGTTGCCGTTAGTGTAGGTGGAACCCAAGGGCATTACGAACTCAATGTCTTTAAGCCTGTGATGGCTGCCAACATCCTGCAATCTGGCCAATTACTGGGAGATGCCAGTGTGAGCTTTGATGTAAACTGTGCCGTGGGGATTGAGCCCAACCATGAAACCATCAAAAAATTACTTAACAATTCGTTGATGTTAGTCACCGCTCTCAATACCAAGATTGGGTATTATAAAGCTGCTGAAATTGCCAATACGGCCCATAAAAATGGTACTACCCTTAAGGAAGAGGCCATTAATCTGGGGTATGTGACCGCAGAAGAATACGACGAGTGGGTTAAACCAGAGGATATGGTAGGCAGCTTAAAATAAAAAGCTGAAAAACCAATAAAAAAAGGGTGAGCTTTACAGCTCACCCTTTTTTAGTGTGTAGTGTGTGTATTTTTTTACTTCAAAGAGAATTTAGACGTTCCCAACAGTTTAAGTCCATCGTCATAAACATTCACCATATAACTCCCGTCCTTAAATTCTGATGCTGGCTTGTTAATGTAATCACAAACATCCAGTGAAGAATTTTCATAGTAGAAATTGGTTTCCTTGGTATAGGTGATAGAAGCCCCATCATCATTGGAAACATTCATGCTGTCACCCAAAACATTACCTTGGGGATCCAACACTTCAATAAAGAACTTTCGGTCACCGGCTTGGGCAATATTGTTTGGGCCAATGGTAAAGCAAACCTTGATTTTGTCCGTGGATTTTGCTCTGCTGGTAGAAACCAATTTGCCATTTTTTCGTTCTTTAACAGCATCAACACTTTGCTGGGTCAAGTTCAGGGCAGAACCTCTTTCCACAGCGTCTGCCAATTGGGTGTTCTGTACAACCAACGAATCATTGAAAATGGTCTGTTGCTCCAATTCTGCGTATGTGCTGTCACGCTGCATGGCCAATAAAGTGTTGGATTGGGAGAGGGAATCCACTTTTTTCAACAATTCTTCCCTTTCGGCCTTAAGAACGGAAACCTGTCTCCTATACCGGGACAAAGTGGCAATATCAGACTTCATTGCTTTAACAGAATCTATGTACTTGGCAATGTTGTCACGAGCTTCGACCAATTCTTCATTGGTGGCATTGCTCTCCAAAATTGCCTTGTCATATTCAGATTTTAGACTGTTCAAATCTTCAACAACCAAATCCTTTTCCTGCTTTAGGGCAGTAGTGGTCTTTTTCTTGTCCTGATACAAGCTAACCGTATAAATAATTGTGGCTAGAAGGACAACACCCAAAAGACCAGCAATTACTTTTAAACTGTTGTTACTTTTTGTTTCTGTCATAATTTCTAAAGTTTATGGAAATATTTTTGTGTTCCACGTTTGGTTTGATATACGACAAGAGTTTTCGTTTGGATTTTTCAAGGCCAAACTTTTCTTAAAAAAATTCCTGAAATTGAAAAAAAACTAATGCGTTCAGTATAAAAATCTATAGAATATCCATCTCCACGTACGATAATCCCAAAAGCTCCGTTCTGATTTTACTTTGTTATAGAATCCCAAATCTGTACCCATGAAGTTCCATTTTTATACCATTGCCCTACTTTTTTCATCAACCCTGATCGCCAAAGCAGCATCAACGGCCTGTGACGACCTGTATTCCCAAACGACTTATGCATTATCCCACGCCAAAAAAGCACTGAAAGCGACAAATTTTGAACATCAGATGTATTATGCCGAAAGAGCCTTGACCATGATGGAAAAAGCCGAGGCATTGATTGCCGATTGTGGTTGTAAAAATTCTGGGGAAAGAAATTATCAGGCCATTAAAAACCTAAAAAAAGCCATTGAACCCAATGATTGGGAAGCAGGCCGATTTTATAGCAAAAAAGCTCTGTCCGAAATAAGGGAATTAATCACCGCCTTGGATATTTGTTCCAATACGAATGCTGAAGAGTCGGGTACAATGCCCGAAGCACAAAGTGAAAGTGTGGTAGACCCAGAAACAATGCTTGATTCGGGAGCTTTGGACCAATATACCCAAGAACTTCAGCAGAATTATGAAAAACTGAATGTTTCCCTAATGCAATTGAACAACTCCTTGCGTTACAATAGCAGCACTCCCCAAGAATTAGGCGAAGCATACCAACAGCTACAACAATTGTATGCCATTAAGACCAAAAAATTATTGCAAGAGGCTCTGGAAAAACTGGAAGAGACCGCTAACGAATAAGTTTTTTGTATTTGATTCTTTTTGGCATGATATCAGTACCCAATCGTTTCTTCTTGTTTTCTTCGTAGTCTGAAAAAGAACCCTCAAAGAAATACACTTGGGAATCCCCTTCAAAGGCAAGGATATGGGTGCAGATCCTATCCAAGAACCATCTATCGTGCGATATGATGACTGCACAGCCTGCAAAGTTTTCCAAACCTTCCTCCAAGGCCCGCAGGGTATTCACATCCAAATCGTTCGTAGGCTCATCCAATAGCAGCACATTGCCTTCCTCTTTTAGGGTCATGGCCAAATGCAATCGGTTGCGCTCGCCCCCGGAAAGCATGTTCACTTTTTTATTCTGCTCACTTCCCGAAAAATTAAATCGACTCAGATAAGCCCTAGAGTTTACCTGTTTGCCACCCATCATCACCAATTCCTGACCGTCACTAAAGTTTTCCCAAATCGATTTTTCTGGATCTATATTGCTATGCGACTGGTCCACGTAGGCCAGTTTTGCGGTATCACCTACCGTAAACTCTCCTTTGTCCGCGGTTTCCTCGCCCATGACCATTCTAAAAATGGTGGTCTTACCTGCACCATTTGGGCCAATAATGCCCACAATACCCGCTTGGGGTAGGTTAAAATTCAAGTCTTCGTACAAGAGCTTATCGCCATAGGCTTTACTCACTCCCTTGGCCTCAATCACATTGGTTCCCAATCTTGGACCATTGGGAATATAGATTTCCAGCTTTTCCTCCAACTGTTTTTGGTCTTGGTTGGCCAGTTTGTCATAATTCTTTAAACGGGCCTTTTGCTTGGCCTGTCGCCCTTTGGCACCCTGTCTAACCCAATCCAGTTCGCGTTCCAACGTTTTCTGGCGTTTTGAAGCTTGTTTGCTCTCTTGGGCAAGACGCTTCGCCTTTTGGTCCAACCAACCTGAGTAGTTTCCTTTCCAGGGGATTCCTTCCCCCCTGTCCAGTTCCAAAATCCAACCCGCTACATTATCCAAAAAATAACGGTCGTGTGTCACAGCGATCACAGTGCCTTTGTACTGCGCCAAATGGTGTTCCAACCAATGGACCGATTCGGCATCCAAATGGTTGGTAGGCTCATCCAACAGCAACACATCCGGTTCCTGCAACAACAATCGGCATAGTGCTACGCGACGCCGCTCTCCCCCGGAGAGTACCCCTATTTTCTTGTCCGATTCCGGTGTACGAAGGGCATCCATGGCTATTTCCAGTTTGGTGTCCAGTTCCCAAGCATTGCTGGCATCTATTTTATCCTGGAGTTGGGCCTGCTTGTCCATGAGCTTCTGCATTTTATCCGCATCCTCATACACTTCGGGAAGCCCAAACATGTCATTGATCTTGTTGTATTCATCCAAGATGGCGACCGTCTCTGCCACCCCTTCCTTGACCACTTCTAGCACGGTCTTTTCTTCGTCCAGTTGTGGCTCTTGTTCCAAATAACCAACCGTATATCCTGGAGAAAAGACAACATCCCCTTGGTAATTTTTATCGACCCCAGCTATAATTTTCAACAAGGTGGATTTACCAGAACCGTTGAGACCAAGGATTCCTATTTTGGCCCCATAGAAGAAACTCAGGTAAATGTTTTTTAGAACCGGGGTGTTTGCATTTTTATAGGTTTTGGTTACCCCGGACATTGAAAAAATGACTTTTTTATCGTCTGACATATTTATTGGTTAATTGTTAATGGTTGATGGTTGATGGTTGGTGGCTGGTTAGTGGAGATTATGTGACCTTAAGCAAAATTCATACGTAATCCTTGGGAAGAATCTGGAATGAAACACAAAACCTTGTTCCTTGGTCTTTTAAACCCTTCCCTTTAAGGCATTGAACACCCAAGCAATGGCAAAAAAACCAATCCCGACTGCACCAAAGCCATAACCCGCAACCTCATCATATTTAAAGGCTCCCAGTGCTATCATGCCTATACCTACGATTATCATGATGATGGTAGCCCACGCCAAAACGGTATTCTTATTCATTGCCATAATCAGTTATTCTTTTGGATGAATTTCAAATATCGTAAAAATTTGGAGTACGCCCATTATCCATTAAACTTTGTAATGGTATATTTAGGGTAAAATTGAAGTGGATCAATGGATATAGAATTCAATAAAAATGAAGACCATAATAAGCTACAACTCTCTGAACTAAGACGCCGTTTGGGTGACATTGCCCTAGGAGGAGGCAAGAAAAGGATTGAAAAACATCATGCCAAAGGCAAACTCACTGCCCGTGAGCGCATTGCCCATTTGTTGGATAATGATGAGGAAACCATTGAGATTGGGGCTTTTGCAGGAGATGGCCTGTATGAGGAACACGGTGGGTGTCCCGCTGCCGGTGTGGTGGTCAAAATAGGTCATGTCCAAAGCAAACTTTGTGTGGTCGTGGCCAACGATGCCACCGTAAAGGCTGGTGCTTGGTTTCCCATTACAGGGAAAAAGAACCTACGCGCCCAAGAAATAGCGATGGAGAACAAATTACCCATTATCTATTTGGTGGATAGTGCCGGGGTCTATCTGCCCCTGCAAGATGAGATTTTTCCAGACAAGGAACATTTTGGCCGCATTTTTAGGAACAATGCCATAATGAGCAGTATGGGCATTACCCAAATTGCCGCGGTAATGGGCAGTTGTGTCGCCGGAGGGGCGTACTTGCCCATTATGAGCGATGAAGCCTTGATTGTGGATAAAACAGGAAGTATATTTTTAGCGGGTAGTTATCTCGTAAAAGCCGCCATTGGCGAAAGCATCGATAACGAAACCTTGGGCGGGGCGACCACGCATGCCGAAATAAGCGGGGTTATCGATTATAAGGCCAAAGACGATATGCATGCTTTGGATACCATTAAAAATATTATGGGCAAAATAGGAGATTTTGACAAGGCCGGCTTCAACCGTTCCGAAGCCAAAAAACCCAAAAAGAATCCTGAAGAAATCTTTGGTCTCCTTCCCAAATCACGGAGTGAACAATACAATATGCTGGAAATCATCCATCGGTTGGTCGATGATTCTGAATTTCAACAATACAAAGAAGATTACGGCAAGACCCTCCTCACTGGCTATGCCCGCATCGATGGTTGGGCCGTGGGCATTGTGGCCAATCAACGAAAGGTGGTCAAAAGTGGTAAGGGCGAAATGCAGTTTGGGGGTGTCATCTATTCCGATTCGGCGGACAAAGCCACCCGTTTTATCGCCAATTGCAACCAAAAGAAGATTCCCTTGGTGTTTTTACAAGATGTTACGGGTTTTATGGTAGGGAGCAAAAGCGAACATGGCGGCATCATTAAAGATGGGGCCAAAATGGTGAATGCCGTGAGCAATTCGGTGGTACCCAAATTCACCGTGGTCATTGGCAACAGTTATGGGGCTGGTAATTATGCCATGTGTGGCAAGGCCTATGACCCTCGACTTATTGTAGCATGGCCCAGTGCCGAATTGGCGGTGATGAGTGGTAATTCCGCAGCCAAAGTGCTGATGCAAATTGAAAAAGCGGCCTTGGAGAAAAAGGGGGAAACCTTTGATGCTGAAAAAGAAAAGGCCCTTTTTGAAAAGATAAAGACCCGATACGACAATCAAGTCTCCCCCTATTATGCCGCAGCCCGTTTATGGACCGATGCCATCATCAATCCGTTGGATACCCGAAAATGGATTTCAACCGGCATTGAAGCAGCCAACCAAGCCCCTTTGGAAAAACAATTTAATATGGGGGTGTTGCAGGTGTAGTTCAAAATGTGTTTTACTACATTATCGCACCTTGTTAGACACAATAGGATGCTTAATCCATTCTTTCATGAATTTCAAGGATGTCCCTATTTTCCAATAGTTCTTTTTTTGCCCCTTCCAAACCTACCCAGAACATTGCACTTGCCAATTCTGTGGATTTTATACTAACATCTTTACCCAAAAGTTTTAGCAAAGGATATAGTACCCGCGTAAAACTGTACATTAAATTGGGTTCTTTACGAGGTGTGACAGGGTATATGTAACCAGGCCTAAAAGAATAGAAATGAAGGCCTGTTTTAGAAATGCCATTTTCTGCCATTCCCTTGTATCTTGCAAATGCCGCCTTGCTTTTTTCAGTTTTATCTGCCCCTTTACCACTTAACAAACACAGGTTTGCGTCTGGACTATTGGCCTTTAATGCCTTTGCAAAAGCAACGGCATAAGTTACCGTGATGGTTTTGAACGCTTCGTCAGGTACTTGTCCTGTATAAACCCCAATGCAAAAAAAAGCGGCATCTATTTGTTGAAATAATGATTGATGTATTGAATAATCCGAAAAATCTTCAATAATCACTTCTTGAAGTTTGGGGTGATTTTCACTACGCTTTCTTCGTACCAGAGAAATTACCCGCGTTACCTTGTCAGAGGACAGACACTTCTTTAAAAGGAGGTTGCCGACCATTCCCGATGCCCCAGCGATAAGTACCGTTTTCATAAAAAATTAATTGACAAAATGGTTTATATAATCAAAAATGCAGCATTCATACTATAAGTGGACTTCTCATGGAGTAGGTTTATTTTCCCATTTAAAATAAAAAATCAACTTGTTTTAAGAGCATTTACCGTTGAATCCCTGTCTATTTTTCCGGTTGGGGTTTCGGTAAATTTTGTCACGAAGATTGTTGTTTTCGGCAGTTCATATTTCTCCAATCCTACTTTATTGATGCCTTCCAAAACTTCATTGGAGGTTTCTCCCTCAATGAGCAAGACCAGTTTTTGGCCCAATGTGGCATCTGGAATTCCCGTCACAAAAAAACGATTGTTTATAATGGTGGCCAGTTTTCGCTCAATTTCTTCAGGGATCAACTTTACCCCCCCAGAATTGATGATGTTGTCATACCTACCCAACCATCTGAACTCTGTTGGTGAAATGAATTCAACCAAATCGTTGGTTACCACCTTTTCAGTTGCAACTTGGGGAGCATCTATGACCAAACATTCCCTATCATCAAGATTTACAGTTACCCCGGGTAAGGTTTGGAAATTTTTAGATTTCCCGTTATCCCTCGAAATGACACTTAACTTTTTTAAAGCGATATGGGTAATGGTCTCGGTCATGCCATAGGTTTCATAAATATTGGTTGGCAGTGCCGCCAAACTTTCTGCCAGTGCTGCTGAAACTGGGGCGCCACCAACAATCAAGATTTTAATACGAGCCAATGATTGCCATGAGTTTTTTACCTGTAACGGAACCATGGCGCAAAAGTCATACTCCTTTTCCATGGTTTGCAACGGATGGGAAGAAGGTTCGCCCAAATCTAGCTGAAGTCCCAAGACCATGGCCCGCACCAGCATCATCTTTCCGGCAATGTAATTGGCCGGCAAGCAGAGTAAGGCGGTGTCATTTTTATTCAAACCAAAAAACTTTCCGGTGGCAAGGGCCGAATTGACCATCTGCTGCTTTTTGAGCTTTATTGTTTTTGGCGTACCCGTAGAACCTGATGTTTTTACTTCAATCTCTGGATGTGGTGCAAGCCAGTCCAGCAAAAAATCCCCGATGGGCACTTCAAAATCCTGACCCTCCTTAATAAAACTGTAGGCTACCTCTACAAGGTCGTCTCTGGAGAGTTCTTTTCCGTTAAGCCTGAACTGTGGATGAATCTTCATTGTCAAGGGCTAAAAATTCTTCCTTGGTAAGCACACGGCCAAACAGCTTATCCTTCCAATTTGTCCAGCCATACTTTTTGGAGAAAATGAACAAAAGAATGGGGTAAACGATCAAAACCGGCACCAAAACATCCCACCCCAAAATGGGTTCAGATATATCTTCATAAAGTGCATGGGTCCTAAATGCTGCCCAGTCAGCTGTAACTAAAATTGCCGTGAAAAAGTTGTTGGCCGCATGAAAGCCAAGAGGTAATTCTAGCCCTTCGTCCATTAAGGTCAAAATGCCAAGAAAAAAACCAGTACCAACATAATAGACCATTATCAAATAGCCCAGTTTTTCAACTTCGGGGTTAAAAATATGCAACAGACCAAACAAGGTAGATGAGATTAAAAATGGAAGCCACCTGTTCTTGGAAACTATGCCTATGCCCTGCATCAAATATCCTCTGGTGAAAAACTCTTCAAAACTGGTTTGAATGGGCAAAAATACGATAGATAGCAACAGAAGAATTAAAAAAGGTATCGGTTCAAACTGAAAACTATAACTATCGGGTTCTAAAAAAATATCCAAAAAGGTTATTCCAATTGATATAGTACCCCAAAGGACAAAGGCATATACTACCCTTTTCCAATCGACCTTCTTTCTAGTTGTCGTCAAAAACTTAAACGGTAACTTATGAACGAATTTTACGGTAAACCATAAGCTTAACATGGCAACGGCAAAAGATAGTAGTACCAAAAAGAAAAAAAAGTTTCTGCCCAGTGTATCTGACAACGCCATAAAATCGGCACTCAAACTCTCCATCGGGTCTGTCTTTATAAAAATTGCCGCCATCAGGGGCACTGCCCCAAAAAACTGCCACCCAAAAAAGACCAAAATGACCCCAACAACATAACGCCACCTTTCATGAAGTCCTTTGTATCCCTGCTCTATATACATAAACTAGTTATTAAATCTGTTTGCCAAAATACGGTATTCCTATAATAAAGTTGACCGCCCTTCACCTCTAGGGGGGCATCAAAATTGTTTGTGAACAGACTTCCTGTTCCCAGGCCCTGTGGCATTTTGTTCTTTAGCGTATACGTCCATTGCGCTATGGCATTCAGCCCTATATTGCTCTCCAAGGCACTGGTTACCCACCAACCTATGTCCAGGTCCTCTGCTATTGCAATCCATTCGGACGAACCCTTGAATCCGCCGACCAAACTTGGCTTTAGGATAAGGTACTTCGGCCTTATGGTTTGTAGCATCGCGCTCTTTTTTGTTACACCGTACACTCCAATCAATTCTTCATCCAGGGCAATCGGGAGTGGTGAATTTTCACAAAGCGCTGCCATCTTTTCCCAATTCTTGGCTTTGATCGGTTGCTCAATGGAGTGCAATTCAAGCTCGGCGAGCCTGTTCAGTTTATCCATGGCCGATTCTGGGGCAAAAGCGCCATTGGCATCGACCCTAAGTTCTATCTCGGCTTTTGAAAAGCGTTTACGGATGGACGTTAGCAAGGAAAGTTCGGTCTCAAAATCAATGGCACCGACCTTCATTTTTAGACAGTTGAAACCTTGCTCCAATTTCTGTTCTATTTGCTCGTACATAAAGCCTTGATCGCCCATCCAGATAAGGCCATTGATGGGTATTGGCGATTCTTTTTCAGTAAAATCTGAAGGAAATAAGACAAATGGATCCGTAGACTGTAAGGACAACAACGCCTGTTCCAAACCAAATTGAAGGGATGGATATTCCATTAATTCATTCCACAAACCATCAAATCCTTTGGAAATGTTTTGGCAAAGCCAATTCAGTTTTTTCTCATAACCGGGCCGGTCATCAACACTTAATCCCCTTAAAATGCCACATTCCCCTATCCCAAAGTTGTTTCCATCCCTTAGTATCAAAAACCAAGTTTCCTTGTTTGTCATTATCCCTCTGGAGGTTCCACTGGGTCGTTTGAAATTGAGGGTATACTTTGTGTAAAGGGCTTCCATGAAGAAATCAAAATTAGCTATATTTCAAAAGCTAAATAAATATGATGGGGAAAATTGTTAGGATAACACGGGCTTCCTCTAAAAATGGTGAAGCGCTCTTCTATTTATTGATTAAGGGCTTTGAAAGAAAAAATTTTGAGACTAACCTTGGCCGTAATGAGCGTTTGGGAATCTGGATAAAACGATTTTTTCCTCGTTTATTGCATTCAATGGTCTTACGGAGTCATGTTAGGTGAGTTAGGCAAACGTGAACCAAAAACGTACCCCTTCAACATTTCGGTCAATATTCAATTTGGATTGGAGTTGGTTGACCAAACGGTTGATCAAACGTAACCCCATTGAAGAGTGTGTACGTTCGTCAACTTCTTCCGGTAGGCCCACCCCATTATCTGAATATTCAAAGTAACCCTGTTCCCCATTTTTTCTGAGGTGGATATAAATCTGGCCATTATCATCACTTTCCGGAAAGGCATATTTAAAGGAATTGGATACCAACTCATTTAAAATCAACCCAAAGGGAATTGCCCGATCAATATCCAGTTCGGTGCCTTCTGCATCTATGGTAATGGTAATATTATGACCGCCTTTTTTGTATACCGACTGTACACTATTGATCAAGCTTTCTATATACCCCTGCATCTCTATATAGGAAAGGTCTTCGTTTTGATACAATTTCTGATGGATCAAGGCCATGGCCTTTACCCTGCTTTTCCCTTCTTCAAGAGCAACAATGGCAGATTTGCTTTTGGTATTCTTTGTTTGAAGGCTCAATAGACTGGACACCATCTGTAGATTGTTCTTCACCCTATGGTGTATCTCGCGCAAAAGCGATTCTTTTTCCTTGAGTTGGTCCTCTATGGTCAATTTGTGCTGTTCGATCAATCTTTGGTTTTTTATGCTTCGCAAATAGGCATAAATCAAACCACCAAACCCTAAAAGGGTAAACACCAATGAGATAATGATCAGGTTCTTTTGTTCCTGCATGCTGCCAAGTTGATCCCTGATCTCTGCGTTGTCCTCTTGTTGCTTTTCGGCCAACCACATTACATTTTCCAAATTGGATTCGCCAACAATCGTGTTCAATTGTTGCTTTAAGATAAAATGCTCATTCTTTTTTAGGGAATCTGCAATCTTGTCATTGCTTTTAAAATAGCTGCTGGACGCCTCATAATTCCCAACTTTGCCATAATAGCTGCCCAACAACCTATTACGGTACAACGTCTGTTTAATCTCAATAGCGTCATAATCCATGTCCAACAACCGCTTTGCCGTTCTTAAATTATTAAGTTCCAGATGGGCCTTGGCCAAGGCCAGCGTATTGTCCAAAATATCCTGACTTTCCCTTTTAGGAGCAATCTCATTCAGTTTATCAACACTCTTCTGCAGATAGGAAATGGCATCTTTGTACCCTTTCATATCTACCATGCTCTTCCCAATATTTCCATTGATCAGTGCTTCCAGAATTTCGCTTTCGCGAATCTCCTTCTCTGTTTTATCTACAGAAATCTGGTTTATATATAAATCTAGGAATGCCTTTGCCTTATTAAACTCTATAATGGCCGTATCGGTAGAATTGTCTAGTCTAAGGTAATTTCCAATAATATTATGGTGGCCCGCCTTTCTTAAATTATCGTCTTCATCTATTGTGCCCTTGACCGCCATGATATATTCATTCATGGCCCGGCGATACATGCCCATATTGGAATAGATATCGTAAAACGTAATCCCATTACTGAAACCCAGTTCCCGTTTTTCTTTACGTACCTCTATCTGCCTATCATACATTCTAAGGCTACCATAATTGGCATCGAATATATTGAGCACAACCTCTATCTGTGACTGTGTAAAACCTCCTTTTCTATTGTATACGTCCCGTATCAGGGTCAAGCTCTTATTGTGGTCCCCCAGATCACTGTAGATCTTTGCCTTAATAATGTCATAAAGTCGTAGTTGAAGGGAATCGTTGGTCTTTCTGGCACTATCCAAATACACGTTGATGGTTTCCAACCAATCATAACCAGAACTTTCAAGATAGGGGTTTTCTATGCCCACAAAATAGTTGAACTTGTCTTCCGATGCCTCTAAATGTTGGAATTCATCCAAAGGATCTATTTGTTCCTCACCCGAATCAAATTGCTGTGCAGAAACTACGCCTAGAAAAGCTAGGAAAACAAAAAGTATGATTAGGGTTTTGTTTGACATTGTGTAATTAAGTCGCAATAATTTTTTAAAGGATAACGTAAAAAACACCTGTTCATTGAAAAAAAGGATACCGATGTTGTAAAACCACAAAATTCATATCCCAAACAATCAGTTATATAATTTTAATCAAATAAAAGCCTCCATGGTCTTAGTTCCCCATCACCTCTTTCTATGAGGCATTTTTACAGAAAATCAAATTTAGATACGATACGCCTCGAATAATTTTAAAATGTTGTGAAACAATCATTTTTTGTTGTGAAACGCAATCTTAAAGTTGTAAAATGCAGTTTATCGTATTTTTGTGCATTTCATGGATTTCACCCTAACCATCAAACCGTATCAACTAAAAAACCTCACCGGAAATGGTGAGGTTTTTCTACGAGAACACTATATGAAAATGAAAAAATTTACTTACTTAATTAGTACACCATAAAAGTATCACCAACATAACTGTAACGAAAAATTATGTTGTGAAAGCCAAAAAAACTGTGGTGTAGGATTAACTCTTTGATTTTTAACTATAGACCAAAAAAAAAAGTGCCCGTCTGGGCACTTTTAAAAATTGTCTTGTTAGCCGAGTAAGTCAGGAATTCATTGATGAGATGATAAACTCCTTAAAATCCTTTGATATGGGTATCAATGTATCGTTGATCATTATGTCCTTTGAGTTAATGGCATCTATATGGTCCACATTAACAATGTACGACTTGTGTGCGCGATAAAACTTGTTTTTGGGCAGTTTCTCCAAATAGTCTTTTAAAGGGGAGCGCACCAAGAATTTTTTGTCAACCGTATTCACTTCCAAATACACATTGTCCGCTTTTATGTATTGGATGTCCCCAAATTGAATCCGATAGTACAGATGTTGCTTTTTTACAAAAATGGAATCCTTTAATATGGAGTTAGAGGTAAAACCATCAGAAACATCCTCTTCTACATGACTTCCGCCTCCCTTTTGGGAATAATTAAAATTGGATAGGGCTATTTCTATTGAGGTGTACAGGTCTTGCTGTTCAAAAGGCTTTACCAAATAGCCATCTGGTTTAACGGTTTTAGCATTTTCCACCGTCGCTTTATCAGAATTGGACGTCACAAATATGAATGGAATATTGTATACATCCCTGATGTGGCGACCCAGATCAATACCGGTTTTGTCAGAGGCGAGGATAATATCGATCAAGACCAAATCAATATGATTGTTTTTCAACACTTCAACCGCTTGTTCATAAACAATGACATTATCAACTACTTCGTAGCCAATTTCCTCCAACATGGACTGCATATCATCTGCTATAATGACATTGTCCTCAACAATCAAGATTTTTATGGGGTGTTCCAAATGTGTCTTTTTTACGGGGTTTAGTTAATCAAAATTAAAAAAAATAATTTATTGATAAATAGAGCAGTATTGACAGAAGAAAAGTGCTCAGCGCGACTCTCTTAAGCTCAGGGTCTAAATTCCTTGGGATTTTGGTTCTGTTAACTTTGACCAGGTTCATTACAATGGGCACATAGGCCAATAGGTATATAATTTCTAAACCTTTTTTTTGGGTAATTATTGTGTACACTAAAAGAGAGAGCAAACTTCCCACCAAAAGGGCGTAATGGTACCGCTTTCCTTTTTCAAACCCCATCTTGACCACTATGGTATTTTTTCCAGATAGTTTATCCGAATCATGGTCGCGAAGGTTGTTGAGGTTAAGTACGGCAACACTGAGCAACCCTATGGCAATGGCAACGAAGATGGATGTGGGATCAAATGTCTTGGCATATAGAAATTCACTGCCCAATACCGCGACCAGACCAAAGAAAACGAACACAAACACATCGCCCAAACCTCTATATCCATAAGGGGATTTTCCCACGGTATAGGTAATGGAAGCCCATATGCTCAAGAGTGCCAACAGAAAGAACAGGAACACATAAAGAAAACGTTCAACCCCTAATGACCCTATAATTAGAGTAACTGCCAATACCAGACTGATACCGGCACTGATCCATATTCCTTTTTTTATTTCTGAGGGTTTTAGGCTGCCGCTTTGAATAGCCCTTTTGGGTCCAACACGATTTTCTCCATCAGTTCCTTTAACACCATCGCCATAATCATTGGCGAAATTTGATGTGACCTGAAAAGCAACGGTGGTCAAAAGAGCCAAAATAAAAATGAGCGTATCGGCATGCCCTTTTTCATTGGCTAGGGCAGTACCTCCAATAATTCCAGCTAAAGAAAGTGGTAAGGTTCTAAGTCTTGCTGCTTGAACCCAGGCCTTAAGTTTAGTCATTAATTGTGCGATTCTATCTTTAGCCTTTTCCCATCCTTATATGAAGCCACAAAGGCATCCTTAAACCCCATTTGCACCAATTGCGAACGGAATTTTTGGGCCTCCTCCAAGGTTTCAAAGTTGCCCAGGGAATATGCATAGAAAGGGTTGGTCTTGACAAACATGGTATTGGTCAATGCTTCTGAAGCAAGTGTCACATTATTATCCACAAAAGATTTAATCTGTACAGAATATACTTTCTCTTTTTCCAAGAATTGCTTTGCCAAATAAAATTCCTTGACCAAACTAAGCTCTTCATTCTGCTCGGTTAAGTTGGCAACCCTTGCCTTAAACAAATCCATACTGTCCAAGGCATAGGTCAGACTTTCCTCTGTTCTAATATCATTGGATGTCCTAAGTCCCGAAAACCATGAGAAAAAACCGAAAATTCCAAAAATCAATAAAGTACAAACCCCGATCAATAGGCTTCGCTGAAATTTTAGACCTTTCACATCCTTGTTCTTGTATTTGATTTGGTCCAAAAGTCTTTCATTGATTATTTGGGACTTTTCCAAGTCTTTGTGCAAGTCCAATAAATCACTCTCTTCTATAAATGGCATGGGAAAGGGAATTTAAAAAAATACGCAAATAGTTAATCTTCAAGAAATTAAGTGTTTGTTGTTGCAAATTTATACGTTTTGGTTTATAATAAAAATTTAAATAGGCCAAAACGATGTTAACGGCTTTAATCGGCTTCAATTAGTCTAATCCCATTCGCTTCCAACACTACTTTTCTAGATTTATAGAGTACCCCAACCGCCTTCTTAAAAGCTTTCTTACTAATGCCCAACTCCTGCTTAATTACCTCAGGCTCCGATTTGTCCGTCAAGGATATAAAACCATGATTTTCCTCTAAATAGGTTAACAGAAGTTCTGCCGTAGGTTCTAGCATTTTTGCCCCCAATGCTTGGAGGGTCACGTCTATTTTTCCATCGGTACGGATTTTTTTTATGTATCCCGTAAATTCATCTCCCAAGGATATGGCCGTGTGGATATCATCAAAAAAAAGAAGCCCCTTGGCTTGTTGGTTGATGATCATTTCCCAACCCAGTGAAGTCTCCCGCCATGCTAACAAACCAACACGTTCATTGACCTCAAAATCGTATTTCTCTTTTTCCAAAAAACGGTTCAGCCTAGTCGAAGCGACCAAACGAAACGATTTTTCATCCAAAAAGCAATACACCAAGTACTTACTGCCCACTTTCATGGGTTCTGTCTGTTCCCTAAAGGGCACAAAAAGATGTTTTTCCAATCCCCAATCCAAAAAGGCGCCATAATCTGTGGTATCCACCACTTCCAACAAGGCAAATTCGTCCCGCTTGATCTTGGGTGCCAAGGTCGTGGCAATGGGGCGTTCTTGATGGTCCAAGTAACAGAAAACCTCAATGGTTCCCTCAAAGTCCAATCCTCTAGGAACATACTTGTTCGGCAACAATAATTCAGTGCCCTCCCCGTCTTCCAAAAAAACACCTACACTGGTATTTCTAATGGGCTTCAATACATTGTATTTTCCAATTGCGATCATTTGGCAAAGGTTACAAAAAAACCGCTTTGGTTTTCCCAAAGCGGTTGCCCTTTATTACACTAAATCTTAACTGTACACTGCCTGTTTGCCAAAGTGTCTGCACAATTGGTAATAGATCACCGCCCTGTGTTTGTTTTTTTCACTTCGGCCATATTGTTCTATCACAGCGTTGATGGCTTCCATCAATTCCGGACCATCACCCAACCCCAGTTTTTTTATCAGGTAATTGTTTTTGACCGTTTCCAGTTCTTTTTCATCACTTCCAGAAACTTTTGATGCATCCAAATTATAAATGGCCGGGCCCAGACCAACGGTAACTTTGGTCAATAGGTCCAAATCTGGATCTTGTCCAAATTTATCCTTGATATCGGCAACATATTTCTCGATTAATTCGTCTCGTTTACTCATTGTGTTTATGTTTTTGTTTCTATTTTCTAAGATATAAAATCAAAGTAGTCAAGCAAAATTTTATCATTTTTCGTTCTGGGCGTAAACACTTCCAACAGTCTGGGGTTTAATGATTTTTCAAAGAAATTCTGAAGGCAGTGGTCCAACTCCTCTACATTGGTACAACGCTGGTATTCCATATTGAACTGGGCGCAGATGTGTTTGGCCGTAAGATTGTGCTTTGTCTCAAAAAAGGTTTCAAATTCCCTTGAATCTTCCTTTCCTGAAATAATCCTAAATATCCCCCCTCCGGAATTATTGATTACGATTATCCTAAAATCATGCCGCAAATACGCATTCCAAAAGGCATTACTGTCATAGAAAAAACTTAAATCTCCCGTAATCAAAAGAGTTGGGGACGCATTATGATATGATGCGCCTATGGCTGTGGAAGTACTGCCGTCTATACCACTGGTTCCCCTGTTGCAGAACACTTTTATAGAAGGATGAATGTCAAACAACTGCGCATACCGTACCGTGGAACTGTTGGACAAGTGCAGTTGATACCCTTGCGGAATGGCGGGCAAAATGTTGCCAAAGGCCTTAAAATCTGAATAAGGGACCATTTTCAAATAGGTTTCCCTCTTGGGTATATAGTCCTCTTTCACCAAATTCCACATTTTGGCATAGGGGCTGTTGGGGCTGTTGGCACCATCCAACAGTACATTTAAAAAGTTTTGTGGTGTTGTTTTAAAATGTTGACTTAAGGAAAAATAGGTGTCGTAGGCCTTGGTCCCATGCACATGCCAATGGTGCTTGGGCTTATGGTCCCTGAGGAAGGCCTTTATTTTTTTTGATACGATGAGTCCCCCAAAGGTTAGGAGGACATCGGGTTGCAAAGCTTTGAACTTTGTTTCGCGCTCCCTAGATTTTTCCAAAGGCAAAATGATGCTATCGATGCTCGGGAAAAATCTTGGGTGATGCAGATTGGAGGTGGTTTCGGTAAAGACCAGGATCGAAGGATCCTTCGCTAATTTTTCTAGCAAACCACCATCTATCTCATCGGGATGGTTAACCCCTACCAGAACCATTTTCTTTGTGCACGAATTCCAAATATCCACAAATTGTTCAATGTCCTGTATGCCTTCAATCTTTTCCTCTCCGTGAGGAATATCCAGCACTTTGGATTCAAACTCATCCAACTGATAAAGAGGTTCTTCAAAAGGAATATTGATATGTACTGGTTGTTTTTGCTCAAAAGCTATATCCAACGCTTTAAAAACCGTTTCATCATTGTGCTTTTCAATGGTTTCCTGAGATTCTTCCAACAGCTTTGGTGCAAACTTCCTGATGGTTTCCGGTGCATGGGCTACATCAAGTCTTAAGTTCGCCGAACAGCCAATATGGCGTTCAAAAACGTGGTCCTGTCTAATGGTCTGTCCGTCACCCACATCAATTTTATACGATGGCCGATCTGCCGAAACCACCACAAGGGGGATATTGCTGTAAAATGCCTCAGAAACCGCTGGATAATAATTTAAAAGGGCGCTGCCCGAGGTGCACACCACCGCCACAGGTCTTTTTCGATTTTGGGCCATGCCCAATGCAAAAAAAGCCGCACAACGCTCATCTACAATACTGAAACAATTAAAAAATGGATCTGCAGAAAAACTTAGAATCAATGGTGCATTACGCGAACCAGGGGAAATTACAATGTCTTTGATACCTCTCGATTTAAAACAGTACACCAGATTTCTGGCCGAGGGTATTACGGAATACTTCATCTAGACAAAAATACAACGCACAGCAATGAAAAACCAAGTTTAGAGCAAATCCAATATGGTATTACTCTTGTTTACCGTCTCTGACCATTCACCTTCTGGATCGGAGTCCTTGGTAATTCCACCACCCACATAAATTGTGGCCTGCTTCTGTTGTAACTGCATACAACGGAGGTTCACATAAAGGCTTATCCGTTCTTCCTTTCCCAAATTGAGCTCTCCCAAAAACCCCGTATAGAATTCCCTGTCATAATGCTCATTTTCAAGGATAAATTTCTTTGCTTCGCTTGAGGGCAAACCACATACTGCCGGTGTGGGGTGCAAGGCCGCCACTATTTTGGATACTTGTGTCATGGTATCAATCCGTGCAGTGATCTCAGATTTTAAATGCCAGAGTTTACCGGCCTGCTGGTTTTTTGGTCCCTTGACCATGGCATGAATCCCCAAACTCTGTAGATGGTCCACAATATAATCGGTGACCATTTGCTGTTCCTTCATTTCCTTTGGGGTCCATTTGGGCAATTGGCCTTCTACAAAAGGTAAGGTCCCAGCCAAGGAGGTGGTCTCCAAGTGTAAATCCGCTACATGCAATAGGCGTTCTGGGGTGGCCCCTAACCATGTCCCTACTTTTGGGTGAAAGAACAGGTAGCAAAATGCGTTGGGGTAATTCTTGGTCAATTCTGAAAAAAGTGTTGGAGCCGATTCCTGGGTCTCTACGGTAAGCCGCCTTGAAACGACCACTTTTCCAAGCCTTCCTTCTTTAATGGCCCCAATGGCCTTTTGGATACGTTGCAGATGATGCTCTTTTCCAGAATCGGTTGGCACTAGCTTTTTGGAACCTTTGATGGAAGGCATTTTAAAATGCCCGATGTACAAGTCATCGGGAATGAGCAAAATCTTTTCTTTTCCAGCATCAAAAGGGGCAAAAACAAAACCTTGTTGCGAAAAGTTGTTAAGTAAATGTAGGGTCTTATCATGTTGAAAAAGACCATGGACAAGGGTTTCACTGGGCCTTCTGTACAAAACCAACGGCAATTCCCGGTCAAGATGATCGGTTACCGTTTGAAAAAGCTCATCACGTTTTTGGAAGTGCAATTGTAGTCAATTTACAGTTGGAGATCAGTTCATTGTTCTCGTTCACCACTTTTATTTCCCACAATTGGGTGGTACGACCTTTGTGGAGAATTGATGCCTTGGCATAGACATAGCCTTCCTTGATGCTCTTTACATGATTGGCGGCTATTTCAATCCCCCGGACAAAAAATTTTTCCCCATCCAAAAAAATATAAGAGGCGGTACTGCCCACACTTTCGGCCAAGGCAACCGTGGCACCGCCGTGCAACACCCCATCTGGTTGGTACACCTTGGGGGTAACGGGCATTCTTGCCACCAAAAAATTTTTACCCACGTCAACATATTCTATGCCAAGGGTTTCCATCAAGGTCCCTTTGCAAACCCTGTTACAGACTTCTAAAATTTTGGCTTTGTGGTCTTCCATAAAACTTTTTTACAAATTTAGCCATTCGTAAATCAACTCAAAGAGCCTACCTTAGACCTATGGAAAGCACTACAAAACGGGTTAGCTATTCGGCTTCAAATTCCTATGAAACCCTAAACGAACCTACAGCCAAAACCCAAAATGTTTGGGTAGTACTACACGGTATGGGGTTTTTGAGCCGTTTTTTCTTAAGGCCATTCAAGGCACTCAACCCTAAGGAAAATTATATTATAGCTCCCCAAGCCCCTTCCAAATACTATCTTAAGGAAGACTTTAAATATGTTGGGGCCAGTTGGCTGACCAAGGAGGATACTAAGGCTGAACTCGAAAATGTGTTAACCTATCTGGATGCCGTCTTTGCCCAAGAAAACCCTCCCAAGAACAAAAATCTGATTCTCTTTGGGTTTTCACAAGGAATGTCCATCATAGTTAGATGGATGGTGCGCAGAAAAATCCAATGCTCATCACTGGTGCTCTATGCGGGGGGCATACCCCACGAATTGAAAAAAGAGGATTTTGATTTTTTGGATTTCAACAAGACCTCCGTAAAGTTTATCTATGGCGATAGCGACCACTATTTAACCCCGGAACGACTGGAACATGAACTCAAAAGGAAAGAGGAACTCTTTGGGGGACAAGCTGAAGTCATTCGTTTTAAGGGCGGACACGAGGTAAAACCCGAAATCTTACAACAGTTGGTGTAATGGATTTGGATTTTTCTTTGCAGAACCATAGGGTTAAACTATCACCACTTACCCTTAAAAATTACCAAGAATTGATTCCTGTGGCTTCAGAACCCAAATTGGTGCAATATTCCCCCTCCGATATTGAAACCCCTTTGGCCCTTAAGAATTATGTGGCAAATGCACTTCGCCTAAAAGAATCCAGGTTGGCCATTCCCTTTATCGTTTTTGATAAAAAAGTACAGCAATATGCCGGAAGCACCCGGTATATGAACATTGATTGGAGCCACAAGGTATTGCATATAGGCGCTACATGGATTGGCCGAGAATTTCAGGGCACGGGACTGAACACCGAGATGAAACATTTGATGATCAACCATGCCTTTTATCACTTAGGATTTGAAAAGATTGAGTTCAGAATCGATGAACGCAACCAAAAATCACGTAGGGCAGTCGAAAAATTGGGGAGTGCCTTGGAAGGTATTCTTCGTGAAAATGTTTATTTATTGGATGGTTTTAAACGAAATACCTGTTGTTATGGTCTACTGAAACGGGAATGGAACTGATCAGCCTTTTATCTGTTCCAATGCTACCTCTTTTTTAAAATATTCTATTTTTCTGGTGATGTACGAGTTATCGGGGGTAGTGATTTTCTTTACCCAGTTTTTGGGCTCGTTGCTGTCAAATTGAAAGAAGTATCCCTTCTCAGAAACTGCATTGCCGCGTTTTATGATTTCTTTTTCCAGGACATTCTGGGCATTGTAGATGTATGTGATCAGTACTTGGGTGGCATATTGCCCTTCATCCACATCGTAGACAAATTCTTCTTCACTCAACAACCTGCCGTTTGCGAACATTTTTTTCTCCGTGGCCGTGTTTGGCTGTCCATCAACATATTCCTTGGTCAAGACCGTGATGATCTCTTTGCCTGTCTTATTCTTTGATTTGGATGTCCTAATGGACCTTTCAATGACTTCATTGGTAAAAAAGGTTTGGGTAGATTCGTTTTTGTAGTCAGTACGTTCAATGCGTTTTTCATCCACCCCTTCTTGGTTGGATATCGTTACCTTGACCACATTGTCATCCTCATCCAAAATATATTCCTGTTTTTCCAAGAACTCTTTGTCATAGGAGGCTGTTTTTTCCAACAGTCGCTTGGGTTGTTGAAGTGTATCCAGTACATAAAAATTGACCATGGATGTCATGGGGTCCAAAACGCCATTTTTATAGCTTTCCATCCTTTTCTCCACCAACATTCCTCCTTTGTACAGGTACCTTACAATGTCTTGGTCGTTTTCATTATACTGGGTAACGGTCTTTGCCAATAGCCCTTCTTTTTCAAATTCAAAATGTTCCTTGCCATAATCTGTGATCACGGTACAGGATTTGACCATTCCGTTCAAATCAAAATCTTTACGGGTAAAGATGGTAGGCCCTTGGCCAACTGAAATTTGAACTGATAGAACGAGGAGAAATAAAGGCGTAAATCTTGAATCCATAACACAAAATTAGGGGGATCTGCATCAAGTAAAAAACAAATTTGATGCCATGTTACGATTTAACATAAAGAAAACCTTAGTTGAAATTTCGTTCAGGATGATAAGGAGAAATACTTAAGGACAATGGTTTTTCAGAAACCAATTCCGAGACCAATTTACCAGTGGCCGGACCCAAGCTCCACCCCATCATGGCATGCCCGGTGGCCATGACCAAATTCTTGATATGGCTTACCCTTCCAATATAAGGGAGACCATCTGGGCTTACCGGACGTAGTCCGCATTGGGCGTGTTCCTTATCAATTTCTGAAATCTCCAACCCGTCATAAAATCTGGATACCCCACCAGCAATAGCCTCGACCCGTTTCTTTTGAATGGTATCATTAATGCCAGCGAATTCCATGGTGCCGGCAAAACGGGTAAAACCGTTCATGGGGGTTACGGCTATCTTGGCTTCGAGCAAAATGGCCGGCATGCTGATGCCCGTTGGCTCCGAAACATCTATTCGATATCCCTTGCCCGCTTGCATGGGCAAGGTTACTTTGAGTTTTTTAGCCAGATCCGAAGTCCAACTACCCGCAGCAAAGACCACTTCATCTACAGCATAACTGTTCGAATAACTTTTTACACTTGTTATTTTTCCGTTGGAAAGGTCAAAACCTACCACCTCTTCCTTATTTATGATTCCAACCCCAACAGCTTGTAGGTAATCCTTCATTTTCTGCATAAATTGGGTTGGTGTGGTATGACCGTCACAATGATAATGCACCGCTCCCTTGGCCTTAATGTTGATGTTGGGCTCTATTTCCCTGATTTCCCTTTCTCCCAAGATGTCTGATTGGAGTCCCAATTCCTTCCCTTTTTCCGCGGTATCCATTTCTTGGGTCCCTTCTTTTTCTGTCTGAAAAAGCATCAGCAATCCTTTTCGCTCGTAATGAAAATCGCCAAGGTCCTTGGAAGTCTTGAGTTCATCGAACAATTCCCTACTAAAAATATTGATATCACAAATATGTGGAATGGCTTTGGCAACCTTTGCGCTTGTTGATGATCTCTTAAATGCCCATGCCCATTTAAAAAAGTCCACATCCCATCTGGGTTTAAGATAAAGCGGGCTTGATGGGTCGAACATATATTTTATTCCCTTGGTAATCATTCCGGGTGCTGCCAAAGGGATAATATGGCTCGGGGTCAAATACCCGGCGTTCACATAACTGGCACCAGTATCCATCCAGGACTTGTCCAAAACGGTGACCCGATGCCCTTCTTTCTGTAAATAATAGGCAGAGCAAAGTCCAATTATTCCGCCCCCTATGACCAATACTCGTTTTTCCATCTATATCACTTGAAAACCATGTGCGTAGGGATCATCTTCGGCATCTATGGTAATGGTATTGTGACCATAGATCTTTGCCCAGCCCTTAATACTGGGGATGATGGCTTTTTTATTGCCCAACACGGTTTCTTCCTCTATTTTTCCCGTAAAGGTTGAACCTATATAACTCTCATGAACATACGTTTGCCCTACACCCAATTGTCCCTTGGCATGCAGCTGTGCCATACGGGCCGAAGTCCCCGTGCCACAGGGGGAACGATCAATTGCCTTATCCCCATAAAACACAGCATTTCTCCCGTTTGAACGATGGTCCATTACCGTTCCCGTCCAGAGCAGGTGTGAAACATCGCGAATGGATTCATTTTCTGGGTGTATGAATTGATTCGGATACTTTTCATTGATCAACGAACGTATTCTTTTGGAGAGCTGTACCAATCTGCTGGCAGAAAAATCCTGTATACCCGAAAAATTTTTCTGTGGATCTATGATGGCATAAAAATTACCCCCATAGGAAACATCAAAAACCAAGGTTCCCAATTCTGGGCAGATTACTTCCAAACCTTCGGCGGCCAGATAACTTTTTACATTGGTCAGTTTTACCCATTCCACTTTTTTGTTGGCCATCCGGTATTCGATTTCCACCAAACCCGCAGGGGCTTCCATTCTCAATTTTCCTTCAACCTTGGGTTGAACTAAGCCTTCCTGTAATGCCATGGTAATCGTACCAATGGTGCCATGGCCGCACATGGGCAAACAACCACTGGTTTCAATAAAGAGCACGGCTATATCATTGTCTGGATCATGGGGCGGATACAATATGCTGCCGCTCATCATATCATGTCCCCTAGGTTCGAACATAAGCCCTGTCCGAATCCAATCAAACTCCCGTAAAAAATGTAAACGCTTTTCATTCATGGTAGCCCCAATCAAGTCAGGGCCACCACTTTTGACCAACCTTACCGGATTGCCACAGGTATGGGCATCTATACACTCAAAAACATGATGCCCCATGTTACACTATGGAATCTGTTACTTGACCATTGACCAATCTTTTAATACCCAAGGGGTTTTCGTTCTGTAGGGCTTCTGGCAACAGTTGATTCGGCCAGTTTTGATAGCTGAATGGGCGTACCCATCGCTGGATGGCATGAATCCCAACGGCCCCGAAGCGGTTATCCGTTGATGCCGGATAAGGGCCGCCATGTTGCATGGCCGGGCATACCTCTACACCTGTGGGAACTCCGTTAAAAATAAGACGTCCTACCCTATTTTGCATTGCGCTAACAACAGCTGCATAGTTTTCAATTTCCTTTTCTTCAGAAATGATGGTTCCCGTCAATTGACCTTCCAGTCCTGCAATGACCTGCTCCAGTTCTGCCTCGTCCTTACATTGGACCACCATGGAAAAGGGTCCGAACACTTCTTGGTGTAGCTTGGGATTCTGAAGAAAATCACTGCCTTCTACAGAAACAACGGCTTGTCTGGCGTGGTTAACGGCTACATCCGCTTTATAATCGGCAGTTATGGTTACACTTTCTTCCTGTACCATGTTGGCCTTGCTGGTCTCATACCTATTGATGATACCAGGATTCAACATGCATGACGGTTCTATTTTTACAATCTCTTCTGAAAGGGTTTGGATAAAACCATCCAGACCATCGCTCTTTATTCCCAGAATTAGTCCCGGATTGGTACAGAATTGTCCCGTACCCAAGGTAATGGAACCTGCATAGGTCTTTGCCCAGTCTCCTCCTTTTTCTTGTAAAGCATTGGGCAACAATACTACTGGATTAATGCTTCCCATCTCGGCAAAAACAGGAATGGGTTCTTCCCGTTGCGAAGCCATATCAAAAAGAGCCCTGCCCCCGGCAATACTTCCCGTAAAGCCTACACCCTTAATCTTTGGATGCTTCACCAAACTTTTCCCAAGCTCAATGCCACTACCATTTAAGTTTGAAAATACGCCGTTGGGCATATTGGTGTCTTCTGCAGCCTTAACAATGGCCGAGGCTACCAGTTCCCCTGTTGCGGCATGCATGGGGTGGCTTTTTACCACCACGGGACAACCCGATGCCAATGCACTTGCCGTATCTCCCCCCGCCGTAGAATAGGCCAATGGAAAATTGCTTGCCCCAAAGACCGCGATGGGACCTATGGGCACGGCCATTTTTCGCAAATCGGGTTTTGGCAACGGTTCGCGGGCAGGCATGGCTGTATCTATGGTGGCGTTGACCCATGATCCCTCTTCGACCAAGTCGGCAAAAGTGCGCAATTGATAGCACGTTCTGCCCCGTTCCCCTTTGGCCCTACCTTCCGGTAAACCTGTCTCTTGGCAATAGACCTTCACCAATTCATCGCCCAATGCTTCAATCCCATCGGCAATGGCCCTTAAAAAACTTGCTTTTTGTTTCCCACCAACGGACTGGAATTCCTTAAACGCATCCCAAGCCAGATCAACAGCTTGGTTGATCTCTGCCTCAGAAGCTTCAAAAAACGCCCATTCGGTTTCGACATTCAATTTGGGATCAAAAGTCTTAAAAGTATCCGTTCCTTCTGCGGACAAGTTATTTCCAATATAGTTTTTTCCTGTTATCATAACGATTTGTAATCTGGAAGGCTTGGTCGTGAAGCCACGCCTTCATCAATAATTTTCAACACGCGTTCTCTTTCTTCGCCCTGCAAAGGCATTCTTGGAAGGCGAACATGTTCTGTTCCTATGCCCGTGGCCACTTCTGCCAATTTAATATTCTGTACCAATTGTGGATTGATATCCAACTCCAACAAGGGCATGAACCAGCGATAGATGTCAATAGCTTCTTGCGCTCGCCCTGCCTTGGCCAATTTATAAATTGCGACAGTTTCGGCCGGAAAAGCACAGACCAAGCCAGCAACCCAGCCATCGGCACCCATCAGCATACTTTCCAAAGCTAAGGTATCTACACCACATAAAACTTTAAGTCGGTCACCAAAGGTATTCTTGATTCGTGTAACATTGGTAATATCCCTGGTGGATTCTTTTACGGCCTGAATGTTATCCAACTCCAAAAGCTCTTCGAACATCTCAAGGGTTACCATAATCTTGTAATCCACAGGGTTGTTATAGATCATGATGGGCAAATCTGTACTTTCTGCAATGGCCTTAAAATACGCAACCACTTCATAATCTGTAGCTTTATATTGCATGGGAGGCAATAGCATTAACCCACTGGCACCCCATTCTTTGGCATTCTGGGCCAACTCTATGGCTGCAACTGTGGAACGCTCTGCAATGTTCATGATTATTGGCACTTTACCGGCAACCAATGTTGCGGTGTGCTCCACCAAAATTCTTTTTTCATCATTGGTCAAAGTGCTGGCTTCTCCCAAGGAACCCCCAAGAATAATGGCACTTACCCCGGCTTCCACTTGGGCATTGATGTTGGTGGAAAACATCTCTAAATCCAGTTTTCCATCTGCGGTGAACTTTGTGGTGACAGCGGGCATGACCCCTTTCCATTCAATCGTATCCATATATTGATTTTTATTTCAAAACTAACCAATGTTTGCATCATTCAATTTCTAGAAATTATCCAATACTACCTTTATATTAACTATTTAATGGCATTATTATATATTATTGGGTAATTTTGAAGGCAATGAAAGTCCATCCCTTTAAAATCCCCAAAAAACCGAATGAGAATATCATTGTCCAGATAGACAAGGCTCCATTGTTCTATGACCGACTGCACCAACATGAAGAAATTCAATTGAGTTATATTGTTTCCGGGAAAGGGAAATTGTTGGTTGGCAATAGTGTTTCAACTTTTGAGCCCGGTAATTTTATAGCCGTTGGATCCAATCTTCCCCATTTGTTCCAAAGCCAAGAGGGAACTGAGGTGTCCCAGATGATCTCACTTTTCTTTTTAAAGGAATCTTTTGGAAAAGGTTTCTTTGAAATGGACGAAATGAGGGTTTTAACGCCTCTTTTCGAACTAATGGGATATGGATTAAAATGGAGTGACCATACCCATTTTCTGGGTAACCTCTTCAACGGATTGAAAAAGCAAGATAAATTCAACACTTTTTTGAAGTTCTTGAAATTGCTCCACTATCTATCAAATCAGAAATGCCAACAACTAACGGAAACAGGATATCCCCAAAAACTATCGGCAAATCAGGGAGAGCGTTTACAGCTTGTTTTTGATTATGCTTTTAAGAACTTCAACAAACATCTAGACCTGGGAGAAGTAGCCGCACAGATCCACATGAGCAAAAATGCCTTTTGCCGCTTTTTTAAGCAACGGACCAACAAGACTTTTTTTCAGTTCATTTCAGAGCTTCGCATAGAACATGCCTGTGAACTCATGGCAGAAAACCAAGAAATGGCCATAGCGGAAGTTGCCCTGTTATCGGGATATTCCAGTATATCCAACTTTAATCGCCAATTTAAACAGTTAAAACGGAGCAATCCCAGGGCATATCGGGATAAGCTGTAGATACCCTGCCCCAGAAAATACGTATGGATTCTTTATTTTTGAGATTGTGACCAATATTCCGATCAATGAAATACAGCTTTTTTTTTGTCATCCTAAGCTTTTTGTCCTGTAACCCCATACAGAAGACAACGGACAAAGTGGCCCATGAAACTGGGCAAGCCTCGCCCATACCCTATGCCCGAACCATTACCGAAGAAGACCTAAAAACCCATTTGTTCATTTATGCCTCAGATGCGTTTGAGGGGCGTGAAACCGGCAGTGAAGGACAAAAAAAAGCGGTCGCCTATTTGAAGGAACAATATGAAAAATTGAATATTGAGGCTGCCAAAGGAAATGGCGATTATTTTCAACCTGTTCCCCTCGAAATAAAGAGGGTGCCCACAGGATCTATTTCCCTCAATGGAAGATTTTATACAATAGGCGATGATTTTGTGACCTTTTCCAATATAGAAACCCAGGAAAATGAGTTTGTCTATGCCAACTATGGTATTGAGACCAAGGCCTATTCGGACTATACCAACATGGAGGTAAAGGATAAAGTTGTTTTGGTGCGCTTTGGGGAACCCATGAGACCGGATGGCACCTATCGTATAACCGGCACCAATAAACCATCGGTTTGGAGCAACTTTGATGAAAGCCTGGACAAAAGGCTTGAGCTAGCCGCTAAAAAAGGGGCCAAGGCCATTCTGATAATCGAAGGGAATAACTATCCACGATTGCGAAGACGTTTTAATTATATGGCAAGAAGCAACAGGGACATCATGACTTTGTCTGCCCAGGTCACCGATGCTTTGCCCTCTATATTTATTGGAGGGGATTTGGCAAAAGACTTGGTAAAATTGGTTTCAAACCTAGATTTGTCCGCCAATATGAATGCTTCCTTGGAGTTGGGAATCAAAAATGCGAGTAAAAAAGTAGCCTCGGAGAATGTAGTGGCCCTTATCAAAGGCACGGAATTACCGAATGAGTATGTAGTTGTATCATCACACCTGGACCATATTGGAATCAATAAAAAAGGCCAGATAAACAACGGTGCGGACGATGATGGTTCCGGTACAGTTGCCCTATTGGAAATGGCCCAAGCCTTTAAAAAGGCAGCAGACCAAGGAAACGGCCCCAAACGGTCCATTGTCTTTCTTCATGTGACCGGAGAGGAAAAAGGCTTGTTGGGCTCAAGTTACTATACCGATGTTGCCCCCTTATTTCCCTTGGAGCAAACGGTAGCCAATTTAAACATTGACATGATCGGCAGAATTGATCCCAAAAGGAAAGGTGATCGAAACTATCTCTATTTGATCGGATCTGATAAATTAAGTACCGAACTTCATGAGCTTTCCGAGGACATCAATAAAAAATATACCCAGATGGAATTGGATTATACCTACAATGATGTAAATGATCCCAATCGGTTTTATTACAGGAGCGACCATTATAATTTTGCCAAGAACAATATCCCTGTAATATTCTATTTTAACGGTACGCATGACGATTACCACCGTCCTGGGGACACCCCGGACAAGATCAATTACGATTTGTTGAAAAAAAGGACGCAATTGGTCTTTTATACCGCATGGGAGATTGCCAATAGGGAAAAACGACTTGTCGTGGATAAAATGGAAAAGTAAAAAGAGCCGTTCAAAAGAACGACTCTTTTATGGGGGTGGAAGACCGGGTTCGAACCGGCGACCTCCGGAACCACAATCCGGCGCTCTAACCAGCTGAGCTACAACCACCATTTTTAAGCGGATGCAAATGTACTTTTTTTGCGTTTATATGCCAAATAAATAGTTTGATTTGATTTTAATATAAATAAAATGTATTTTAAACCCATCCAACATATTTGATTCTAAATATTGAAAATTAACCCCCAAGACAATATTTCCTTGCATCCTAGATATCATCTATGGACAGTACTCTCTTTATTATTTTTTTTGAGCATTCCCCTTGGCACTTATTCCCAGGAAAAGGATTTGAGCAGCCTTACCAAAAAAAAAAATGAGTTGGAAAACCGACCCGGTTTTAAGGAGACGGATACTAATTATATTAAGGTTATCTATAAATTGGCCAGAGGTTTGCGGTACCGGAATCCAGATAGCACCAAAATTCTCTCTGAAAAAGCCATTGCCTTAAGCGAGCCCCAAAACTACACAAAGGGCATTGCCGGGGGAAAGTTGGGCCTGGGTATTTTTCATGTTCTCCGAGGCAATTTTGAAGAAGGGTTCCACAATGCGGACCAAGCCATTGAACTGGCTAAAAGTATACATGCAGACACCATACACCTACGGGGGATCAATACCAATGCCGTGGGCCATTTTTTAAATGGGGACTATCCCCAAACCTATATCCTCTGTAAAGAGGGGGAAAGCCTTTCCGAAAATACTGGGAACAACGAGATGCTCATTACTTTTGTAACAAATCTTGCCACTTGTTTTTCCCTATTGGAAGAATATGAACAAGCCTTGATCTACTATAAAAAAGCCTCAGCTCTGTTAAAAGATTCTAATAACCAAGCAGAGTTGAGCAGGATACAATGCAACATAGCGTACACACATCTCCAAATTGGCCAATATGATGAAGGGAAAAAGTATTGTGACCTGGCCATTAAGGGATTTCAAAACGATGGATTTGTAGCTTTTGAGGCCTTTGCCAGACGTGTGTTGGGAGAAATCCTAATGAAAGAAGATCGGTATGATGAATCGCTGGCACAGCTAAAAAAGGCTGAAGAATTACTTCTACCCATTAAGGCATGGCAACGCAAGGCCGAGACCAACCAAGCATTTGCAGAATTGTACTTAAAGAGAAATGAACTGGAAAAAAGTCGTGAATATGCCTTAAAAGCCGAGGGCATCTCCAAAAAAATCAAGTACAGTGTTGGCATTGCAAGTGCCTCTGAAGTACTCTTTAAAATAGCCAACAACCAACGTAGAACGGAAGAAGCCCTGGAATACCTTCTGATTACCAAACACCTAAAGGATTCCATACTGGAATCTAGAAATAAAAACCGGTTTTTACTCTTAGAGGCAAAATCAAAATTTGAAGAAGAGCAAAAATCGATTCAATTCGAGAATGAAAAAAAATTGGCCGAGCGGAATTTGTTTCTCATTGTTTTTGTGTCGCTCATTCTCTTACTATCCATCATGATCTTCTTTGCCACTAGGAATGTAACACTCCAAAAGGCAACCAACAAAAAGCTCAAAAAGATCAATGACGATAAAGATCGTATTTTCTCAATCATTGGACACGATTTAAAATCACCGATAAATACCTTAATGGAACTTCTTGAACTATACGCCCACAAAGCCATCACGGAAAAGGAAATCATAAAGACCGCCCCAAAGTTTAAGGAGAGTGTTGAGCACAGTTCATTCACCCTGAACAATTTATTGCTCTGGGCCCAGACCCAGATGAACGGTATTGTCGCAAACCCAAAAGAGATTTCCATTAAAACCCTAACCGAGCAAATCTGTGGTTTATTTGCCTTGAAAATTGAAAAGAAAAAGGCCAATGTCCAATGCCATATTCCCCCTAATGCCAGTGTATTGGTAGACCGTGACCATCTTGGGGTAATCTTACGAAACCTAATTTCAAATTCCATTAAATTCATTCCTGAAAATGGCACCATTACCTTCAACACCAGCATTGAAAAGAAAATGGTCGCCATAGAAATTTCAGATTCCGGCATTGGAATGAAGAAAGAGAAAATCAAAGCTATTCTAGAGGGGAAAAGAATAGCCCCCTCCCAAGGGACATCCAAAGAAAAGGGAACGGGAATCGGTTTGCAGATCACTACGGAACTTGTACATCTAAACCGAGGATCTCTTGAGATTTTCAGCACCGTTGGCAAGGGCACTACTATCAAAATCAAATTGCCAAAAGCTTAAAAAGCGCACATATTCGACGAAATACCTTTTTTTACCGTCAAAACACACAAAAATTAGCGGTTCACAACAATTATTGGTAGCCCTACAAAAGGCTAGCTAATTTTATACCTAAGATATGCCAACAATCCATATCTACATAACCTACAATGTGCTTAAATTGTCTATCATTAAAAAGCTTTATCGTATTGGTTCTGTTTTCAATTTTGGCCTTTGGCCAAAGCAAAGAGATTTCCAACCTACATGAAGAAATAAACGAACATAAAAAGTTGAACAGCGCTTTTGAAAAGGACACCCTGTATATTTCATTGCTCAACCAACTTGCTATAAAGTATCGCTATTTTAAGTCCGATACCATGTTATCCATTGCCCAAGAAACTTCAAAACTGAGTAATGCCATAAACTACAGACGAGGTGAAATCATTTCATTAAAGGTTCAGGGAGATTTTCAGTCAGATCATGGGAAAGTGGAAAAAGCCATTGACTACTATACAAATGCCCTCAAAATCATCCATGAAACCCAAAACGAAGACCTGACCATTAGTCTGATGAACGATTTGGCGGTGGAATACCAATATTTAGGAGACTATTCCAAAGCACTTTCTTTTTATTTTGATGCCATAGATTTGGCAGAATCAAGCGATGATTTGGAAATGCTGTCCATCCTCAATGAGAACATCGCCGGTATGTATGCCGAACAAAAAGATTATGACCAAGCACTCCACTTCTATGAAAAGGCAAAAAAAATTAATAATGGTTTGGGGGATGACATCTTTTCGGCTAAAACGTTAACCAACTTGGCAGAGCTCTATTCCAACATGGGAAAATATGACTATGCCCTTTTCAATGTTAACCAGAGTATAGAAACTTTGGAAAAACATAAAATCTATGATTGGCTGGCCTACACCTATTCGGTCAAGGGTGAAATCTATTTAAAACAAGAAAAATACAAATGGGCCCTTTACTGGTTTGACCAAGCCAATCTCCTTTATAAAAAGGTGGAGGATAAACGCATGGAAATAGAGCTTTATAATGGCTACGCCGAAGTATATTTTGGTCTGGAAGAAGACAGCTTGGCCACCACCTATGCGCTTAAATCCTTTATGATCGCCGATAAAATATCATCCTTGAAAGGAAAGCGTGACGGAGCTGAAACACTTTATAAAATATTTAAAAAACAGGGAGACTATCTAACGGCATTGGGCTATCATGAGATTTTTCAAAATATCTCCGATTCCCTATCTCGTGATGAAAACCAAAACAGCCTTATCCTGCTCAAAACCAAAATAAACCACGAAAAACAGAAACAGGCCATCATTGATGAGAATAAAAAAGCGATGGCCAAACAGCGTAACTACATTTATATTGGCATCGTTATCTTGATCATACTGCTCTCAACGCTGCTCCCACTGTACTTTAACCAAAAAAAGTTGGTAAAGTTATATAACGAATTAAAGCTAAAAACCAATACCATAAAAGAGCGGGAAGAAGAACTTAAAAAAATTGATAAGACAAAAAATCAATTGTTCTCCATAATAGGCCATGATCTGCGTGGCCCCATTGGTGGACTACAGGGCTTGTTAAAACTATTCGTTAACAATGAAATACCACAATCAGAGTTTATTGGTTTTATTCCCAAGCTTAGGTCAGATGTAGACCACATACTTTTTACCTTGAACAATTTATTGTCGTGGGGACAAGCCCAATTAAAAAACAATATTGTAAAACCTGGCATCATCACCCTAAGGAATAGTGTAAATAATTGTGTAAAACTTTTGGGGGAAAATGCCAAGGCCAAGAGAATAAACATTGTGAACAAAATTCCTTACAGTGCCTTTATCTGGGTAGACAGCAACCAGATAGAAATTATTATCCGAAATCTCCTTAGCAACGCCATCAAGTTTACCCCGGAAAATGGTACGGTATACCTAGATGCCGAACAAGAAACTGACCATTGGAAAATACTGGTAAGGGATACCGGTGTGGGGATGACCAAAGATATATGTGAACGCATTTTTGTGGAAGACCAAAAAGTGACCACTTTTGGCACCCATAATGAAAAAGGAACTGGACTTGGTCTTTCACTCTGTAAAGAGATGGTGGAGAACAACAAAGGACGTATTTGGGTAGAAAGCGAACCCAGAAAAGGAACCACCTTTTACTTTACCATTCCCAGGGTAAGCCCACAAAAATTTAAACAGGCTAGCTAGATCAAGTCTTCCAAGGTCTTGACCGTTACATAACGTTCTGCGGTAAATCCTTCGGCATATTCCACCCCAACCATTCTCCCTAGATCCCTAGCCCTGTATACAATGCTGTCAATAAAGTTTTTACTGCTTATTGGGGTTTCGGGTTCGTCACTGTTTGGGTCATAAAACTGTGAACCATACGCATGGATGGCCTCGACCTTTTTTTCAATAAAACCAGAAACATCGACCACAAAATCGGGTTCTATGTTTTTCCACTGAATGTAATGGTAAACAGCTTTTGGTCGCCACGGCTCTTGCCATAGATCATCACCGTCAAGTTTGGTGTCAATTTTTACCAATCCGCTTAAAAAACAGGCATCACTCACCAATTTAGACCCTTTGGCATGGTCTATATGGCGATCATCCACAGCATTGCACAAAACCACCTCTGGCCTATACTTTCGGATCATTTGAATAATTCGGATTTGATGCTCCCTATCATTTACAAAAAAACCATCGGCAAATTCTAGGTTCTCCCTAATAGATAATCCTAAAATTTCTGCTGCTTTAGCTGCTTCTCGATCCCGAATTACCGCAGTGCCCCTTGTACCCAATTCTCCCCGGGTCAAATCAATGACCCCTACTTTTTTACCAGAAGCAATTTCCTTGGCGATGGTCGCCCCAGCACCCAATTCTGCATCATCGGGGTGTGCCCCAAAAACCAACATGTCCAACTTCATCATACCTATACTTTTTTTAGCTTAACCACAGCCAAAGCCTGTTCAATATCATAGATTATATCTTCAACTTCCTCAATCCCCACAGAAAAGCGGATCAGGCCATCCTTTATGCCTTGTTTTTTTCTGTCCTCAGGGCTCATTAAGGCATGTGAGGTCTTAACGGGCAACAGCATGGTGCTTTCCACTCCTGCCAAGCTCATGCTGGGTTTTATAAGCGATAGCTGTCTTAAAAATCCTGAAGGATCAATGCCTGCTTTCAGTTCAAAAGACAACATGCCTCCAAAACCATGCATTTGGGCCTTGGCCAGTTCATGTCCGGGATGGGATTCCAATCCGGGATAAAACACTGCATCCACAGCGTCATGTTCCTGTAGGTACCGTGCCATCTGCATGGCGTTTTCATTGTGTGTCTTTACGCGAAGGCCCAAGGTTTTTAGGCTTCGTTCCAACAGCCAAACCGTTTGGTCGCTCAAACTTCCCCCAAAGCAAATGGAAGACTCCCAGATCTGTCGAATATGTACTTCCTTAGCCGTTACAGCTCCAGCACAAAGGTCTGAATGTCCCCCCATATATTTTGTGGCACTATGGATGATGATATCAATGCCCAAATCTGCCGGATTCTGATTCACTGGACTGGCAAAGGTATTGTCGATCATGCTTATCAACCCTTTGCTTTTTGCCAAATCGGCAACAGCCTTTATATCGGTAATGGTCAATAACGGATTTGAAGGGGTTTCAATATAAATTACCTTGGTGTTGGGTTTAATTTCTTTTTCAAAATCAGCAGCTTCCCATCCATCGGTAAACGAATACGAAATACCATATTTTTCCAGTTGGGTGGTGGCAAAATTATACGTACCGCCATACAGGGTCTGCTGAAACACGATATGGTCACCAGCTTTAAGAAAAGCCATCAAACAATGGCTTATGGCTGCCATACCGCTACCGAAGATCATTCCAGCTTCGGTATGTTCCAAAGCGGCTATCTTTTTAGCCAGAGCCTCTTGGTTCGGCGTGTTAAAATACCGGGGGTACCGTTTTACTTCAACATCTTCAAAAGCATAGGAACTGGCCATATATATGGGGGAAACCGCTCCGTTAAACTGTTCATCCTGAACTTCGCCCACATGGGTGCAGGTAGTGTTCAACCCTTTTCTTTTTTCCATCTATCCAAATTGGTTTTAAAAATAAGAAAATTGACTGCAAACCTAAACCTGGATCAATTTCCACTTTCCTTTTCTGAACCAAACAATCGATATGCTTGCCAATAATACCTCTGCCGTGGTTATGGCCACAAAAACACCCGTCGCGCCAAAATCCAGGACCAAAGCCAAAACATAGGCCAAAGGAAGTTGGTATAACCAAAAAGCGATCAAATTAATCTTTGTCGGTGTCCGGGTATCCCCAGAGCCGTTGAAAGCGTTGGTCACCACCATTCCATAGGCATAAAAAACATACCCGACGGCAATGATCTGCAAGCACAGTGCCCCATTTTCAACCACCGATGGATTATCATTGAACACCCCTATAATGGCTTTGGCAAAAATGAGGTAGAGCACGGATACCAACCCCATAAAATAAGCATTGTACTTTCCGGTTATCCAAACCGATTTTTCTGCCCTATCGGGCTGTTGCGCCCCTAAATTTTGACCTACCAGCGTAGCCGCTGCATTGCTCATGCCCCATGCGGGCATTAAGGTGAACATAATGACCCGTATGGCTATGGTGTAGCCCGCCAACACCTCACTCCCAAATTCGGACATGATCCGCATAAGAAAAACCCAACTTGACGTACCAATCAAAAACTGGGCAATCCCACCCAAGGATACCTTGATCAAATTGAGCATCACTTTCATATTGAGTACGACATCCTTTGCCCATAATTTAATCTTGCCCCACCCAAAGAACAATATCCCGATTTGAAACAAAACCGCAGCGCCCCGGCCAATATTGGTAGCAATGGCAGCGCCCATCACCCCATATTCCGGTATGGGACCCAGCCCAAAGATAAAAATGGGGTCCAAGATAATGTTGAGTCCGTTGGATAGAACCAAGGTCCACATGGCAATACTGGCATCACCGGCTCCACGAAAAATGGCATTGATCAAAAACAACAGCATGATGGTGATATTGCCCCCGATCAACCATTGGGTATATCCATGCCCTTCGGCTATCAGATCAGGTTCGGCCCCCATAAGGGCCAAGATTTCCTTGTTGTACAAAATGCCGATCACTCCTATGCACACGGCAATGAGAATTCCCAAAAGAATAGCTTGCACCGCTGCTTCCCTGGCCCCTTGAAGGTCTTTCTCCCCTACCCTTCGGGCAACCACGGCCGTGGCCGCCATGCTCAGGCCTATGGCCAGTGCATAGACCAAGGTGATCACAGATTCTGTGAGTCCAATGGTCGCAACTGCATTGACGCTTACTTGGGAAACATAGGCAATGTCGACAATGGCAAAAATGCTCTCCATGAGCATTTCCAAGATCATGGGGATGGAAAGCATAAAAATCGCCCTTCTGATGCTTCCCGAGGTAAACTCCTGTTCCTTTCCCGAAACTGATGTCCAGAAAAGTTTAAAAAATTTTTGTATTGAATTTGATTGTATAGATGTCATGATTTGAAATTATGTGGTGAAAAAGTGTGGAAAATGGCGGATAACCGAAAAGTTATTTTCAGTTATCATTATTGACCGATGCCAAATTTGCCATAATGGACATAATTCCTATAGTTTCATGATGTTACAAATATGCAAAAAAAAATGAATCGGCAATCGTTAAAAATCGTTTTGCAAAAATTTATATTTTGCAGGAAATAATGCCAAATTCTATGAAACCAGCCCCATTACTTTTTTGCCTTCGCCCTTTTATTGGCCTTTGCCGCTTGTAGAAACACCAAACCCCTGACCGAAAAATCCGGTTACCAAGGGCAAGGCCCCAATCCAATCGTCTCCACAAAGACAAAACCCATCCAAAAACAATGGAAGGGCGTATGGGCCTTTCAGGACAGTACGGTTTTCTTTGGCAATCAATTTGACGGCGCGCGTTTGAACGGGGTGGCCCACGACAGTCTAAACCATTACACCCTTTGGATCACCGCAGAGAACACCCCCATAAACATAAGTCCATGGTACGCGTTCAAGGTATGGTCAAAAACACCACAAGAAATCAGTATCAAGTTTACCTATCAGGATTTAAGAAGTAGGTATCATCCAAAAATAAGTAGGGACGGCATCCATTTTAAGTCGATAGACAGTACCAACATACGGGAGATCAACCTTGGGGAAGGTGAATTTGGAATTAAATCGCGACCCGAATTCATTGAAATTGATGTTGCCATAAACGAATCGCCCACTTGGATCACCGCACAGGAACTCTATACCTCAACGAGGATTGAAAAATGGGTGGATTCGCTTTCACAAAAGCCCTTTATTTCAAAATACGAAATCGGGAAAAGTCGTGAAGGCCGTTCGCTGAACCTTATGGAAGTCAATAAGGGGAATTCCAAAAAAGCCGTAATCGTCATATCCCTACAACATCCCCCGGAAATTACCGGATTTTTGGCCATGAAATCGTTTATGGAAACCCTTTGTGGCGATAGCGAACAAGCCAAGAAGTTTAGGGAAGAATTTACCGTTTTCAATGTTCCGTTGGTGAACCCTGATGGTGTGGACAACGGGCATTGGCGACACAACATGGGGGGCATTGACCTGAACAGGGACTGGCATGAGTTCAACCAGCCAGAAACCAGGGCCGTACGCGATTTCCTGAAGCAAAAAAGTGATGAAGGCTATGGGTTTTCCTTTGGTGTCGATTTTCACTCCACTTGGGATGATATTTATTATCCCTTGGACAGCACGGTCACCGGCGAAAAAGGAAAGATCGTCTTTGATTGGATTGAAAGCATTGGCAATCGGCTACCTTCAAAAAAGACCAATGTGAGCGCTTCCAAGAAGTTGTACCCAACCATGGTATCCCGGAACCATTTTTATGCCGCCCATGGCATGCCGTCCATTGTCTTTGAATTGGGCGACAATACCCCGCGAGATTTTCTCAAGGTAAAAGGAAAAGTGGCTGCTGAGGAATTGATGCGTTTGTTGATGGAGCAATTATAGCTTTTCGACATCCGTTCGCGTTAAGCGTTAAGCGTTAAGCGTTAAGCGCACAACAAAAATCAGTTTTTCACATAATTCACCCGGTACCGCCAATAACTGATCCCGCCCAAAACTAAAATACCAAGAACAATATATTTTACATAGTCAGGGGTAATGGCCGCCGAACCCGATTGGGCATAGCTGTGCAGGCCGACCAAGTAGAAATTGACCCCAAAATAGGTCATCATAATACTACCATAGGCCACTACACTCATAAAATTGTAAAGCCACCTGCCCCTAAGTCCTGGAACCAACCGCATGTGCAACACAAAGGCATAAATCATAATGGAGACCAAGGCCCAGGTTTCCTTTGGATCCCAGCCCCAATAGCGGCCCCAACTTTCATTGGCCCATTGTCCCCCCAAGAAGTTGCCAATGGTCAGCATAACAAGACCCACCGTCAACGACAATTCATTGATAATGGTCAGTTCCTTTAAACTGATATCCATTCGTTTTCTATTCTTTTTAGTGGTCATGATCATTAGAATAAGGGAGACCACGCCTAAAATCATTCCCACGGTCAGTGGACCATAACTGCCTACAATTACGGCCACATGGATCATTAACCAATAACTGTCCAGTACGGGCACCAAATTAGCAATGGAAGGATCTACCCAACTTTGGTGGGCAATCCATAACAACATGGAGCAGACAAAGGCACTTGCCGCCAAGGTAAGGTCACTTTTGCGGGTGAACAACAGCCCCATTCCCATGGTGGCCCATGAAACATAGAGGATACTTTCATAGGCATCACTCCAAGGGGCGTGACCCGAAATGTACCAGCGAAAGACCAATCCGGCCGTATGCCAAATGAAAAAGAGAATGATGATGCCCTTAAAAAAGTACGTACCAACTTTCCATACCTCGCGTTCTTTGAAAATCCTAAAAATCAATAGAAGGAAAAACAAAAGACCTACCAGAGCATAGTACTTATAAAGTCGGTTAAAAATATCGAGTTTGTTATAGATGATTTCGGTCGTTATCTTTTGTTCTGAGGGCAACACCTCTGCTCCATGGTTACGCTGGTTTTGGTGAAAGGCCTCCAAAAGTGTGTCGGGAGTTGAATAATCTCCTGTTTGGATAGCCCCTTGCAAGGAACTCAAATAATAGGAAACAGAATTCTGCATAAAATTCCCGTAGAGCGAATCTTGCACCTGAAACTGTCCTGAACGATACTCCAAAGGCGAAATCCATTTGTTGTTCTCATCATCCAACAGTGGGAAAATCTTTAAAATTTCACCACTTAATGCCATGTTGAGCAAACTGAAACGTTCATGAACCTTGATAAAATCCTTCTGAAACTTATTGGGATTTGTTGTTGAAGTAGCTTCTTCCAAATAAGGTTTCAATTTGTACATTCCCGTCGCATCAAAAAGGTCGATAGCCTTTACATACCCTTGTTCTTTTTCAACACCGATAATCTCACGAATACTGTCATTGTGCTTCTCTCCCAAGTTGATAAATTCCACATTGTACCATGCTGGTGAGTTCAGCATCATGGAAAGGAAAACTTGGTCAGAATCCATCCCTTCAAACTTATTCTTACCGCTGAGTTTGCGTAGCAACTCCGAAGAAAAGGTGTTGATAGGTTTCATTCGCCCGCCTTCATCCTGCACCACCAAAGCACCAAACTTATCGGCATGTTCCTTACTCACCGTGGTCGCCTTTAAAATGGAATCTACCTGTGCTTCTGTGGGCATGCCCGAATGTGAATTGTTTTGTCCAAAAGCAACAACCGATAGGAAAAAAGCAAAAACAGCCATGACCGTCTTTTTCTTTTTTAATGTATCCAAGGCCTTGGTCAAATCCCTAAAACGGGTCTTGCCAAAGAACATAATCCCCATAAGGCCCGCGTAGAGCAAGAAATACCCTATATAGGTAATCCAGGTACCCCAACGATCATGGTTTACCGAGAGAACCGTGCCCTTTTCATCTGGATGGAAACTAGCCTGAAAAAAACGATATCCCTTGTGGTCAAGTACATGGTTCATGTAAATATCATAATCAAACGAGCGTTCATCCTCAACGGTGACTTTGCTCATAAACGATTTGTAACTCTTCACCGTGCCCGGATATTTCTCTGCAATAAAGTCGTTCAACTTCACCTTAAAAGGAAGTTGATACTCTTTGGAACCGTATTTCAAAGAAAAATCCAATCCCCCAACAGTTACCTTATCTGCAAAGTTGGTTAGGCCCTTGCCGCCCAACAGACTAATTTCCTTTGTCTCGCCATTGGCTGTGACCGCCACCACCAAAGCGTCTTGGGTCGCTTCGGTCACTTCGGCTTCGGGTACTTTTACAATACCGTATTTTCCCTTGACCAAGGGTTCGGGAATCACAAACTGCATGCCCGCCATACTATAGAGCGAACGCAACTGTAATTGCTGTAGATTATCTGGGATAACCTGCCCCTGCAATTGGTCGGCCATACGCATAAACGCACCTTCATAGGGCGTCTTGATGGTATAGGTGCTATCCGTAGTAAAAATATTGATAGCGTCTTGGGTAGGGTTGTTTAACGAAAAAAGGACGTTGTGGATCAATGAAAGTTGTCCATCTTCCAGATAATGTTCATGGCGTTGCCCATCACCGGCTTCCACAATTTTCAAATAGAATCTTCCCGTTTCATCTTCAATCAATCCCTCGTTGGCCCCATCAATAAAATTGACATAATCAATGGAATAGGCCACCCCGTTGAATTCCCCTTTGTACGGAAAATCGGCTCGTTTGCCCCCGGGAGTTATCAAAATGGGGTATTCCCGGGTCAGGCGCATCATCTGGCCATCCATATCGCCATCCACAAAAGTTGTAAGGTAGGTCCTGTCAGAATAAAAAATCTGCTCCGATTGACCTTCACGAATGGGCATCATACCCTCAAAACTGATATAGCGGGTCACGAAAGCTCCCAAAATGATGAGAATCCATGATAGGTGGAGCACCAACACAGGCCATTTTTTCCATTGCAGCAAATTATAGCGATAGATATTCCCGATAAAGTTGATAACGAAAAATACCATAATGGCCTCAAACCACTTGGCGTTGTAGATATAGATTCGGGCGGTATCGGTACTGTGGGCACTTTCCACAAACGTTCCAATGCCCATTGCCGCTGCAAAGATCAAAAACAGGACGGCCATTAAACGGGTGGAAAACAGGGTTTTCTTCAATAAATCAAACATAGTGTGCTAGCTTTCGGCATGCAAAAATAAGGTCTTTCAACCGATTAGCTTTAGCCTTTACCATTGTAAAAAGTTATCCCGCTACCCGTACCCTTTTATACTGGGTTAAGTTTTACCTTTGGGTATGCTTTCAATTGTATTATTGGGTACGGGCAATGTGGCACTACAACTGTTTGAGGCTTTTCAGGCCTCGCGCTTTGCCAAGGTTGTCCAGATTTATGGAAGAAATGAAAATGCTCTGGCCCACTTTAATAAAACTGTGGAAACCACGACCAATGCAGAAGAAATATTGGAGGTCGACCTATACCTTATTGCGGTTACCGACCAAGCCATCAACGAAGTTTCGGCATTGCTCCATGATAAAAAGGGCTTGGTGGCCCATACTTCTGGCAGTGTACCGCTAGATGTGATCAACGCCAAACGCAAAGGGGTTTTTTACCCCTTACAGACCTTTACCAAAGGGAAAACATTGGATTTTTCCACCATTCCCATTTGTGTAGAGGCTGAGAGCGAAACGGATCATGTTCTTTTGGAAAACTTGGGAAAATCCGTTTCCGCCAATGTACAACGTATCTCTTCCGAGCAACGAAGCACACTACATGTAGCTGCAGTTTTTGCCAATAATTTCAGTAATCATCTGTTCCAAATAGCCAAAGAGATTTGTGAAAAGAATGGTGTTTCCTTTGATGTATTGCACCCTTTGATTGCCGAAACTGTGGATAAAATCCGATTTTTGCCCCCGCAAGAGGCCCAGACAGGTCCTGCAAGACGAGATGATGTGGAAACCATGCAGCGTCATTTGGATCATTTGGACAATTCCATGCACAAAAAAATATATCAGATTTTGAGTGAATCGATACGGAAAAGTGGTTGGGCTTAGAGTTTAGAAAGGAAAAACAACGACAACCATAAAAAAAAGATTCGTGAAAATTGGTGAAATTAGTACCCGAAAACAAAACAAACACCGAATACCGAATACCGAATACCCAACAGCGAATAGCGAACAGCGAACAGCGAAAAACATGAAAAAAAACTATAAAGAATACCTGAATGACATTACCACCTTTGTCTTTGATGTGGATGGGGTGTTTACCGATGGTAGCGTGCTAATTTCTGAAAATGGACAATTGCTCCGCAAAATGAGCGTAAAGGATGGGTATGCCCTTAAGACCGCCATTCAAAAAGGATACAATGTCTGCATCATTACCGGAGGAAACAATGAAGGAGTACGGGAACGACTGAAAGGCTTGGGCGTGACCGACATTTACATGGGTGCCCACCACAAGCAAGAGCAATTGGATGAATACTTGGACATATACAACATTAATCCTGAAAACGTTTTGTACATGGGTGATGACATGCCCGACATTCCCCCCATGAAAATGGTGAAATTGGCCACCTGTCCGCAAAATGCCATTCCAGAGGTCAAAATCATCAGTGACTATGTTTCGCATAAAAACGGAGGCGAAGGATGTGTTCGCGACATTATTGAACAGGTGATGAAGGTCCGTGGGGACTGGAACTCCAATTTTAGTGCAAAAAATGACTGAGAATCCCCTGGCAAAAAAACTGGAAGGCAAAAAAATTGTACTGGCCTCTGGCTCCCCTAGGCGCAAAAAATTCTTTCAAGAATTGGGGATTGACTTTGAAATTCGGATGAAGCCTGTGGATGAGGTCTACCCCGAAGCCTTAAAAAGTGGCGAAATTTCCGATTATTTGGCCCAGTTGAAAGCTTCGGCCTTTGAGGGTACGCTACAATCCGATGAAGTTCTGATTACCTCGGATACTGTGGTTTGGCACAATGGAGCATCCCTAGCCAAGGCTTCCGATAAAAGCGAAGCTTTTGAAATGCTCAAAACCCTCTCTGGGGATTGGCACGAGGTTATTACCTCGGTCTGTTTTACGACCAGTACCCATCAAAAAACGGTACATGCCACCACCGAGGTAAAGTTCAAAGAATTCTCAGTAGACGAAATCAATTACTATATTGAAAACCACAAACCGTTTGACAAAGCCGGGGCCTACGGTATTCAAGACTGGTTGGGAGCCATAGCCGTTGAAGAAATTAAAGGTTCCTACAACAATGTCATGGGATTGCCCACACATTTGGTGTATACGACCCTTTTGGAAATGGCCGGCTAAGTGCATTGTTGGTTTATGGAGTATTTGATTTAAGTAAGCAGGGACATGAACATCCAATGGAGCAAAATAAGCCTTCTGTTCTTTTTAATGGTGGCCGTGATCGGAACATGGCTCAGAGGGTCATTTTTTCTTCCCCTTCCTTTAGATTATGAAAATTTGGTACATGCCCATTCCCATGTTGCCTTCCAAGGTTGGGTGTATTCTGCACTGTTCCTGTTGATTACAAACCTCTATTTAACGGATGCCCAAATACAAAAAGGACGGTATCGCCTACAATTTTTATTCACCATTTTCATCATCATAGGGGTGTTGTTATCCTTTTCCCTACAGGGATACGGCCTGTACTCCATTATGTGTTCTACCCTGTTTCAGTTTTTGGTCTATTGGTTTACCTTCAGATTTTTAAAGGACATAAAGCAAACTGCATCTAAGGCCAAAAAAACCATATCATTATATTTTGTGAAGGCAGGGCTTTGGTTGGGGATCCTATCCAGTTTGGTGCCTTTTGTCATAGGGGCCCTATCTGCCAAAGGTATGGGCGGTACCGAGGCTTACCACTCCATGGTCTATACCTTTCTCCATCTGCAATACAACGGATGGTTTCTTTTTTTGACCGTTGGACTGTTGTTCAGATGCCTTGAATTGGATCAGGTCAACTACAACCAAAAATGGGCACTGCGCTTTTTTTGGTTGTTCCTCATTGCCGTAATCCCTGCGGTGTCACTTTCCCTTTTGGGCATGGGTTATAAAGAATTGATTATCATACCCGCAATTATTTCGGCTTTGCTCCAACTTTTCGGCTTGGTCTATTTCTTTCTTTTGCTGAAAGAAAATATCGCTCCATGGGCATCGTCCAAGAATGTATGGCTCCAATTGACCATAGGTGTATTTTTTGTTTCGTTCACCCTGAAAATCATTTTGCAATTCCTGTGTGTATTTCCCCAACTTGAAGCCTTAACCTTTGGCAATAAGCCCATCATCTTGGCCTATTTGCACCTTAGTCTTATCGGCGTGCTATCGTTTTTGCTCTTGGGTGTCTTGATTCACTTAAAATGGTTGCGAACCACCAAAATCTCCAAAATTGGTGTCTTAATGTTGCTATTGGGGTTTATGACCACCGAGCTCATGCTTATATTTCAGGGATTGGGGTATTTTTACGGTCAAGTACTCCTTTTTACGGGAAGCGGGTTCATGGCTTTGGGTATTTTTTTCCTCATCCTTGTTCCCCCAAAAAGAAGCCTCTAAATGGAAAAAATTGAATTCTATGCCCTGGCAAGGGTGTTGCACGTAATCGCAGTAATTCTATGGATTGGCGGTGTCGCCATGGTCACCACCGTTATCATTCCAGCTATTAAAAGATTAACTTCAAAGGAAGACCAGATCAGGACATTTGAACAGATTGAAGGTAAATTTGCCCTCCAAGCCAAAATCACCACCCTAATTACGGGATTAACCGGTTTTTATATGCTGTATGTCCTAGATGGTTGGGAAAGGTATTTGGATTACCGCTATTGGTGGATCCATGCCATGACCTTGATCTGGATCATCTTCACCCTAATTTTATATGTTTTGGAACCTTTTGTTCTCCATAAAGTGTTTAAACGAAATGCCGAAAAAAATCCGACCAAAACTTTTTTGATCATGCATCGGGCACATTGGGTGCTTCTCCTCTTGAGTTTGCTAACCACAGCAGGTGCCGTTGCGGGAAGTCATGGTTGGTTCTTCATCAATTAACGCCCATACTTGGCAATTATTTAAGCCTTGGTTTATACCAACTTCACATCGATAATATTGACCGGACAGGCTTTGGCCGCCTGCTCACAAGAATCTAAAATCATGGCATTAGGAGATTTTATGGTGTGAAAACCTTTCTTTTCCTTGGAATGTAACAGGACAGATTTACCATCTTTCTTAGACATTTGAAACTGTTCCGGGGCCAGCTCCACACAATAGTTGCAACCAATACACTTATGGCGCTGTAAGGTAACCACCACCATTAGGCCTCAACCTTGTTTTCAACCAATTTGTAGAGTTTGTCCGATAGCCGGATACGAAAGGGCAAAGGAATGGTTACTGAGTCCCCCCTTTCACCTTTGGGCAACTCTTGGTCATTGACCAACATTTCCGTGACCTGCATTTCTTGGGCACCCGTGGTAGGCCCAGTAATTAAAACGGTATCGCCCAAGCTAAGGTCATAGGCCTCAATCTTAAATTCGCCAATGCCCGTTTTGGGAAAATAATGCATGCCCTTGCCAATGTAGACTTTCTTTTGTGTAGCCGCAGAACCATTGGAGTTGCTCCACTCCCCAAGTTTCTGCCCAAGGTAATACCCGCTCCAAAAGCCACGGTTGTATACTTTTTCCAACTCCTGCATCCAAGAAATCACCTTTTCCTTGTCATAGGTGCCTTTATAAAGACTGTCTATGGCCTGTCGGTAACACGTGATCACGCGGGCCACATATTCAGGGGCACGTCCCCTGCCCTCTATCTTAAGGACTTTTATACCAGCATCGGCCACTTGATCCAGAAAGTCAATGGTACAAAGATCTTTTGGGGACATCATGTATTCATTGTCCAATTCTATCTCAAAACCCGATTCTTGATCGATAACGGTATATTTTTTTCGACAGTTCTGCTTGCAGGCCCCACGATTGGCCGAGGAATTGTGGGAGTGCAAACTCAAATAACACTTGCCGGAAACCGCCATACAAAGGGCACCGTGCCCAAAAACCTCAATCTCTACCAGGCGGCCCGAAGGGCCCTTAACCTGCTGTCGTTCTATCTCTTCGGTAATCTTTTTTACCTGTCGTAGGCTCAACTCCCTACTCAACACCATGGTATCGGCAAACATGGCATAAAACTTTACTGTTTCTATATTGGTAACATTGATCTGTGTAGAAATATGTACTTCCAGATCCAATTCCCTTGCCGCAGTGATAACGGCCTGATCCATGGCAATGATTGCAGTGATTGAAGCTTCTTTGGCCTTTTTCAACAAAGTTTTCACTACCGAAAGGTCATGGTCATAGATGATGGTGTTCAGTGTTAAATAGGTTCTAACCCCTTTGGCTTGGCAGCGTTCGGAGATTTCAGGTAGGTCTTCTATGGTGAAATTCATCGAAGCCCTGGCCCGCATGTTCAACTGCTCCACCCCAAAGTACACGGAATCCGCTCCATTGTCCAAGGCAGCCTGTAACGATTCAAAATTCCCCGCCGGGGCCATCAATTCAATTTGTTGCATAGCTATTTTTGTCAATACCTATCAGGTATTTTTTTGCAAAACTACATTTTTTCAATTGCGTGATAAAACGTTAATCAGTATGGCTACCTAAAGAATACCCTGTATTTTTATGCAAAAATCCATTATGAAAAACTGGTCGCACTTTTGGGGGTTAACCTATATACTGTTCATCACAACTGCTTTTTTAACAGGCTGTGGCAATAAACAAGTTCAAAAAAGTAACGATTTGGCCCTAAATGATGAGGCCGTTTCCAATACCCCAAAAGAAGTTGCAAAACCCAAAAAAAAGCTTTCAAAAGAGTTCAAGGCCTATTGGTATGCCGGAGATGCCGAAATTACCTCGTACAAATTGGAACAGGCAAGATATGGCGAATTGCGTGAAGGAAAAGCCGTATTGATCTACGTGACCGAACCCTTTTTGTCCAAAGAGCAGGTTAAGGCAGACGGCCACAAACCCGATAATATTCCCGTACTAAAACTCAACGCCACTAAAAATTACCTCACCGGTATCTACCCCTACTCCATCATGGGCAGCACCTTTTATCCTGTTCATGATAACCAACATGCCGTTAAGACCAGTTTATCCATGCAGGAATGGTGCGGTCATGTCTATACGCAGTTGAACAGCCGGGAACAGTTTGAATTTACCTCCCATTCCTATTTTGAGGGAGAGGCCGATCAAACCAAAACGCTTGAAAAAACCGTATTGGAAAACGAAATCTGGAATAGAATACGAATCAATCCAAAAGATTTGCCCATCGGTGAATTGGACATCATTCCTTCTTTGGAATATTTTAGACTGAAGCATATACCCATACAATCCTTTACGGCCACGGCCACCATGGAAACCCAGGGCGACTTAAACACCTATACCATAGCCTACAAAGGGACAAACAGAAAATTGAGCATCAACTTCAATGCCGCTTTCCCTTATGAAATACAAGGCTGGACGGAAGAATTCAAGAGTGGGTTTGGGGCAAATGCAAAAACAATGGTTTCCAAAGGCAGTAAGTTAAAAACCCTAAAGACTCCCTATTGGCGGCAAAATTCCAATGCTTTTGTATCGCTTCGGGATAGTTTAAATTTATGATTTTTTGAGTGGAAGATTTTTTGGTACAATACAAAAGTGAACTACTAAGCTCCATCACAAGTCTGGCCATATTGGTGATTCTGCGGTTTCTTTTGGCCAAAACCATAAAAAGGGTCGGTCGTACCAGTGAAATCAACCATATTCGTACCCGGCTGGTCATTAGGTATGTAAGTTATGTTTTTTGGGTGATTGCCGTAGTGACCCTTATTCTGATCTGGGGGGTGAACATCCGGGAAATCGGCCTGATCATATCTTCCTTCTTTGCGGTTCTGGGGGTGGCGCTCTTTGCCACCTGGTCCGTGCTCAGCAATATTACTTCGGGCATCATCCTTTTTCTGTATTTTCCCTATAAGATTGGCGATAGGATCCGTATTCTGGACAAAGAATTCCCAGAAGAGGTCATCATCATCGATATTCATGTCTTCAATTTGAACCTGTTGAAGGATAATGGGGAGTTGCTCATTTACCCCAACAACCTATTGCTTCAAAAAGGTGTGGTGCTTGTTAAGAGAAAAGCGGCCAGTAAGGACGATCTGGAACCGCACCTCTAGCATGTTAAAGAAGTTTTAAAGTGCCCCGAACCCCTTTTCTACGCTTTATATTTGGAACATAAACAATCATCATGCGTACTTTCAACGTCTTTGTTGTGGCCTTTTTGCTGCTCTTTAAATTTTCCAATGGTCAACACCAACGACTTAGCTCTACCGAATTGCACCATGAAATCCAAAAATTGAATTTTTTGGGAACGGCCCTGTATGTGGCGGCACATCCAGATGATGAAAACCAAAGGATGATCTCTTACCTGAGCAACAAGGTAAAGGCCAAGACCGCCTATCTTTCCATTACCCGTGGTGATGGCGGGCAGAATCTTATCGGGCCGGAATTGCGTGAACAACTTGGGGTATTAAGGACCCAGGAATTACTGGCTGCCAGAAGTGTTGACGGCGGCGAGCAGCTTTTTACCAGGGCCAACGATTTTGGATATTCCAAACACCCGGACGAAACCTTTGCCATTTGGGACAAAGAGGCGGTCATGGGCGATCTTATCTGGGCCATTAGGACCTTAAAGCCAGATATCATCATCAATAGGTTCAACCATAAGAATCCCGGAAGTACCCACGGCCACCATACCGCTTCGGCCATGTTGGCCTTTGATGCCTTTGATATGACCAATGACCCAAAGGTCTACCCAGAACAGATGGCCCAAACCGAAGTTTGGCAACCCAAACGACTGTTCTTTAATACCTCTTGGTGGTTCTATGGTGGACGCGATAAGTTTGAAAAAGCGGACAAAAGCAATTTGACCACCGTGGATATTGGGGTCTATTATCCAAAATTGGGGCTGTCCAATAATGAAATAGCCGCCATGGCCAGAAGCCAGCATAAATGCCAAGGCTTTGGGCAATTGACCAGAAGGGGTTCCACAGAGGAATATTTGGAGTTTTTAAAAGGTGAACCCATGAAGGACAAGAACAACCTTTTTGAAGGTGTTAACACTACATGGACGCGAATTAAAGGGGGTGAGGCCATTGGCCAAATCTTGGATAAGGTAGAGGCCAATTTCAACTTTGCCGACCCATCGGTGCATTTGCCCCAATTGGCAAAGGCCTATGCCCTATTGCAAGAAGTAGAAAATGAGCATTGGAAAAAAATAAAATCGGCACACCTAAAAGAAATTATGTTGGCCTGTGGTGGCATCTATTTGGAAGCCAATGCTGCAACGGCATCGGCCACCCCTGGCGAGACCATAAAAGTCAATTTGGAAGCCGTAAACCGAAGCAATCAAAACATTACGCTCAACACCATCGCCATCAACGAAGGCTTGGCCACCCTCACCCCTTCAATAAAATTGGGCAACAATACGAAGGAAACTTTTGAACTGAGCGTGTCCATCCCAAAAGATATGGGGTACACCACTCCCTATTGGCTGCAAAACGAAGGTAGTTTGGGCATGTACGTTGTAGACGATCAAGAACTTATTGGCCGGCCCAAAAACCCTGCTGCGTTGAACGCGTCATTTCAGCTGAATATTGAAGGGGTTCCCGTTGAATTTGAATCCCCGGTCATCCGAAGGTACTCCAAACCCGATAAGGGCGAGTTGTTCGACCCCTTTGTCATTTTACCCGAGGTCACCGCAAGTTTTGATGACGAGGTCATGATTTTTTCCAATGGCGGACATAAAACGGTTCCTGTCAACATTCGTGCCGGTAAGAATAATGTTTCTGGAGAAATTGAGCTTCAAGCACCAAAAGGTTGGACGGTTACTCCGGCAACCCATTCCTTTCAACTGGAAAAAAAGGAAGCCATAAAAACCGTGTATTTTGATATCATGGCGCCAACTAGCGAAAGCTTGGGTAAGCTAAAGACCAAAATGAAGGTCAATGGCAAAGTGTTTGACCAAAAACTGATTGAAATAGATTATGACCATATTCCAAAGCAATCGGTTTTGCTTCCCGCAGAAGCCAAAGTAGTCCGTTTAGATATTCAGAAGAACGGCAATTCCATAGGCTACATTGTTGGTGCTGGCGATAAAGTCCCAGAAAGCCTAAGGCAGATTGGATACGAGGTTGAACTTATTGATGTGGAAAGCATGCAGTTGGAAACCTTAAACAAGTTTGACGGCATTGTCATGGGCATACGTGCGTACAATGTGGTGGATGCCTTAAAGTTTAAACAGCCCATTCTTTTGGATTATGTAAAAAACGGGGGCAACCTGATTGTACAGTACAATACTGCCGGAAGATGGGCCGCCCAGTTTGAAAATATAGCGCCCTATCCCCTATCCATTTCCAGGGAAAGGGTCACCGATGAGAACGCAAAGGTCGACATCATTGCACCCAACCATACCTTGATCAATTCGCCCAACAAAATAGAACCCAAGGATTTTGATGGATGGGTCCAAGAACGAGGATTGTATTTTCCCAACCAATGGAGCGAGGAGTTCACACCCATTCTGGCCATGAACGACAAAGGCGAATCTGTTAAAAAAGGAAGCCTCTTGGTAGCCTCATACGGAAAGGGAAATTACATCTACACCGGTCTCAGTTTCTTTAGGGAACTGCCGGTGGGCGTGCCCGGTGCCTATAAACTTTTTGCCAATATGCTATCTTTGGGAAATGATGGCTTGGAAAATACAGAAGATGCCAGAGGAAAACGATAAGCCCACATACCCATGGAAGAACGAGTACTCCTTGGTACTTTTCTTGAACGCCCTTTACATCCTTATTTTTTACTTGATCATGAAAGGGAATAGCTGATGGAATATATCGATTGGATTGTTCTTTTGGTCACCCTGCTCTTTATTGTCTTCTATGGCGTGTGGAAAACCCGGGGCAGTGAAAGTGTGGATGATTATGTTCTAGGGGGCCGTGATGCCAAATGGTGGACCATTGGGCTCTCGGTCATGGCCACCCAAGCCAGTGCCATCACCTTTTTATCTACCCCGGGGCAAGCGTTCCATGACGGTATGGGCTTTGTGCAGTTCTATTTTGGCCTTCCCTTGGCCATGATCGTCATCTGTATCGTCTTTATTCCCATCTATAAAAAACTAAAGGTATTCACGGCCTATGAGCTCTTGGAAAAAAGGTTTGACCAAAAAACAAGGACGCTGACCGCCATTCTGTTTCTTATACAGCGTGGGTTAGCCGCTGGCATCACCATCTTTGCTCCATCAATAATCCTTTCGGCCGTATTGGGGTGGGATTTACGGACCTTGAACATCATCATTGGTGTTTTGGTCATAATCTATACCGTTTCCGGGGGGACCAAAGCGGTAAGCGTGACCCAAAAGCAGCAGATGTTTGTGATTCTATTGGGCATGTTCTTCACCTTCTTTTTTATCATGGGCAGCCTCCCGGCAGACATCACATTTTCCGAAGCCCTAAAAATTGCCGGGGCCAATGAAAAACTGAACATCTTGAGTTTTGATTTTGACCCCAAGAACCGCTATACGTTTTGGAGCGGTATTACCGGAGGGTTCTTTTTGGCCCTCGCCTATTTTGGTACCGATCAGAGCCAAGTGCAGCGGTATCTCTCGGGTAAATCGGTTAGGGAGAGTCAATTGGGTTTGATTTTTAATGGCGTCCTCAAAATACCCATGCAATTTTTCATCCTTTTGGTCGGGGTCATGGTCTTTATCTTTTACCAATACAATTCCTCGCCCATCAACTTCAATCCCGCGGCAAAGGAAGCCATTCTCCATTCTAACTTTATGGATGACTACACCATTCTGGAGGAAAGACATGAAGAATTGATCCAGGAAAAGCGAATGGTCAAGAATAAATTCTCATCGGCTATGGAGTTGAAGGATTATGATGCCTTGGAGCAATCTAGATTGGACATGGTGGAACTCAACCGACAAGAACAGGAAAATAGGCAAGCGGCACGAGTACTCATAGAAAAAGCCGACCCCGTGATTGAGACCAATGACAAGGATTATGTCTTTATTCACTTTATCCTGAACAACCTTCCCAAAGGATTGATCGGTCTTTTACTTGCCGTGATCTTATCTGCGGCCATGTCATCTACTGCCTCCGAACTAAATGCCTTGGGTACGATTACGGCTCTGGACCTCTACAAAAGGAACATCAAGACAGAAAAGAGCGAAAAGCACTTTTTAAATGCTGGCAAAGGGTTTACCCTACTTTGGGGCGTGATCGCTATTCTTATTGCCTGTGTGGCCAACCTTTTTGACAATCTCATTCAATTGGTCAATATCATTGGATCCATTTTCTATGGTAACGTACTGGGTATCTTCCTGCTCGCTTTCTTTTTTAAATATGTTAAGGGAAATGCCGTGTTCATAGCTGCCTTGGCCACACAGGCCATCGTAATCTTGGGATGGAAACAAGACTGGATGTCCTACCTCTGGCTCAATGCCTTTGGTTGTCTCTTGGTAATCCTTCTGGCACTACTATTGGAAAGTTTTGACCGGATATTAAAAAGGCCTGTTTCCTCCTAAGAACGTAACTACCAATGGGCTTTGGACAATTAATTGGACGATATCTGCAAATTCGGAAAAAATTTGAGCGTCATAGTTCCCCCGCCTAACCAAATTTAAACATTAAATAAAGCTGATATTTTCTGTAAAGTCATAGCTTAGTGGCTCAAAAAAAGGATTTGTCCTTAAAAATGAATTTAAACTAAATGAGATTAGCTTATTTCCTCTGCCTCCTGCTTGCTGTAGCTTCTTGTAAAAAAAAGGAAACACAACTCACCAAAATAACGGCACAGACCATTGCCATTGACAGTGCTGGCAAAGCTTCGGTTCAAATAGACCGTATAATAGCTCCTTATAAAGAACAACTCCAGGCCGAAATGCAACAGGTATTGAGCTATGCTCCCAAAGATTTTCTTAAAACGGACGGAACCATGCAGAGCTCTTTGGGAAATTTGATGGCCGATTTATCCATTGAAATGGCAAACCCTATTTTTAAGGAAAAGACCAACACAACCATTGATTTTGCCATGCTGAACCATGGCGGAATACGGGCAACCATACCAGAGGGCCATGTGACCAATGAGCACGCCTTTAAACTGATGCCTTTTGATAATGAACTTGTCGTAGCCAATCTCACGGGCGATAAAGTAATGGAATTGGTTGATTATGTTATGCGGAACAAAAGGGCACACCCCTTGTCCCACAACATAGAATTAACGATAAAGGATACGGATTACACCCTTACAATAAACGGAAAGGCTTTTGACAAAAACAAAACCTATGCCGTGTTGACCTCCGATTTTCTACAGAACGGAGGAGACAAAATGAATTTCTTTAAAAACCCGGAAAAACTCACAAAACTGGATGTCAAGCTAAGGGATGTCATCATCGATTATTTTAAAAAAGTGGATACGTTGCAGGCAACGCTGGATAACCGTGTAATCATTCAATAATGAAAAGAAGGAACTTTATCAAACAAGTGGGCGGGGCATCAACATTGGCCTCGGTTGGCGGACTCACCCTGTCATCATGCATGGGCAAAAGGCAACGCCACATCACCATTTTGCACACCAACGACACACACAGCCATATTGAACCCTTTAAAGCAAATCATCCTAGGAATGCCCATAAAGGTGGCGTTGCCAAACGGGCTACCTTGATCGAACAAATACGACAAGAGAACACGAACACCCTATTGTTGGATGCCGGCGATATTTTTCAAGGCACGCCCTACTTCAATTATTTTGGGGGAGCACTGGAGTTTAAGCTGATGAGCATGTTAAAATATGATGTGGCCACCATTGGCAATCACGATTTTGACAATTCCATTGATGGGCTTTACAAGCAATTGCCCAACGCAAAATTTGATTTTGTATCTGCCAATTACGATTTTAAGAACACGGTGCTGGACACTCATGTGGAGCCTTATAAAATCATCATAAAAGACGGAATCAGAATAGGAATATTTGGTCTGGGCATTGAACTGGAAGGCTTGGTAGGAAAAAAAATGTACAAGGAAACCCGCTATCTGGACCCTGTGGAAATAACCCAGGACATTACCCGTGAGTTAAAGGAAGAACAACAATGCGACTTGATCATTTGCCTATCACATTTGGGCTATCATTATAAAAACAACCCAGATAAGCCTTCGGACTTAAATTTGGCAAAAACCACAGAAAACATTGATCTTATCATTGGGGGGCACACGCATACCTTTTTGCCCAAACCAACTATTGTAAAAAATGCATCGGGCAATAACATGCTCGTCAATCAGGTTGGTGCTTATGGCATCAACTTAGGCCGTGTTGATTTTTATTTTGATGAAAATGATGAAAAAACAACCAAGAGCACTACAATCTTGGTATAGCAACAAATCTATATACTGTGGTTGATGGACATCACTAAAAAACAAAACCCCAACCTTGCGGTTAGGGTTTTTTAGCTTTTTTAGGGTTTTGCAATTATTTTGCTCCCCATTCGGCCAAAGATTCCTTGTTCATTTTCATATAATCGGCATTGCCAGATTTTTCAGCATCGGCCAATGATTTCTTGGCCAATTCTATGGCTCCTTTTTTGTCCCCTGAAGCGGCATAGATCAACGATTGTTGACGTAATTGCCAGAATCTGGGCTTTTCGTTCATGGCCATGGCCTTATCAATCCATTCCTTCGCTTGGGCAATGTCTTTTCCTTCAGCAAAATAATACGATGCGGCAGCATAATAATCACCAAAGCCTGGACCGTTCATCACCCGATCAATGGCAGCAGATACCTTTGCATCGGTTGGCACTTCAATCTTAACGCCAACATAAGCTCTCTCCCACATCATGCCGATAACGGCAGAACCACTGGTAATATCATCAATGGAGATGGTGAACGATTGAATATCCATTTCTATCGGAAAAACCTCAGAAATCACTCGGGCAGCTACTTTACTCTCATCCAATTCGGCTGGTGCCCCACCGCCTTGGTACTCGGTGTAAAAAATAACTTCCCACTGATTGGCCTGCGGAATGGTAAAAATGGCATAGGTCCCCGCCTTTAGCGTGCTATCGCCAACCTTTACATCATCACTAAAAGTAACCTTGGTTCGGGCATTGGCTCCCGTTCTCCATACTTTTCCATAGGGAACCAAATCGCCAAAAATAGTCCTACCCCGCATAGATGGTCTGGAATAGTCAATAGTGATCTCGGTCAAACCTACGGTTTGCTTTAATGTTGATGAGGGACTCGGAGCTGGGGTTCTAAGCTGTGCCTGTATTGATGTGGCCAAAAGCCCCACAAACAGTAAAAGTGTTAATTTTTTCATTGTCATACGTGTTTTTAATATTGATTGTCTAGTGACAAATCTACAGTTATTGGCCTACTCCATTTGTTAACAAAGCCCTAAAAAGTATTCTGGACATTGATATAAAAAGTAGTAAGATTCCTTTAAAAAATAGCTGCCATATGACGGGTTTTGAGTTCATCCATCCATTTTTTACGAAAACCTTTTCTTAAATAATTAAAGGTTGTTTAACTATTTAATTTTTTTATTAAACAAAATAGCGTTTACTTTTGTTAAAAAGTCCCTATGAAACTCTACCAACTTCATGCAAAACAAGCACTTCCAATCGCAAAGGATACCGCTTGGCAATTTCTTTCCGACCCCAAGAACCTTAAGGAGATAACCCCAAGCCATATGGGCTTTCAAATCTTATCCGGGGCAGACAGACCCATGTTTCAAGGACAGATCATCCAATACATTGTCAAGCCTTTACCTGGATACGCCACCAAATGGGTCACTGAGATAACCCATGTAAAAGCAGGAGAATATTTTGTGGACGAACAACGATTTGGACCCTATGCACTCTGGCACCACAAACACTTTTTAAGCCCTGTAGACGGTGGCGTTTTAATGGAAGACCTCATCGATTACAAAATCCCTTTCGGATTTTTAGGCCAACTTTTGCAGCCCATATTGGTGAAAGAACAATTAAAATCCATATTTGAATACAGGGAAGCCAAATTGATTGAACTCTTTGGAAAATTGGAAGGCTTTGAAACTGAACTTAAAATGAACTGATCACATGCGAAAAAACATCTTACTCATTGGGGGATCCCATGGAATTGGTTTTGAACTGGCAAAACTATTGTTGGAAGAATACACGGTCTATATTGCTTCTCGCACCAATGAAGAGCTGGGCAATCTGGATGTAAACTATATTGCTTTTGATACCACTACCGATACCTTGGACCAAAGTCATCTCCCGGAAAACCTGCACGGTTTTGTCTACCTGCCGGGAAGCATCAACCTAAAGCCTTTTAAAATGCTTTCCTTGAATATTTTTAGGGAAGATATGGAAATCAATTTCTTTGGAATGATTTCTCCCCTTAAAGCTGTACTTCCCAGAATGGCAGAAGGTTCCAGCATTGTTTTTTTTAGCACCGTTGCGGTTGAAACGGGCATGCCCTTTCATGCCAGCGTAGCTGCCGCCAAGGGAGCCTTGGAAGGTTTCACCAAGTCTTTGGCCGCTGAGTATGCGCCCAAGTTCAGGGTAAACTGCATCGCCCCTTCATTAGTGGATACCGAATTGGCCGAAAGGCTATTGAGCAATGACAAAAAAAGGGAAATGATGGCCGTTCGCCATCCTTTAAAACGCTTTGGAAAACCCGAGGATATTGCCCATCTGGCCATGTTTTTGTTGAGCGATAAAAGTTCATGGATCACAGGACAGATCATTGGGGCCGACGGTGGTATGTCTACATTGAATATTGGCCAATGAAAAGTAAGATCAATGTTTTCTGGTTCCGAAGAGATCTACGCCTAGATGACAACGTAGGGCTATATCATGCGCTATCGGGTAATTTCCCCGTTATGCCCATGTTCATCTTTGATCAAGAAATCTTGGACAAGCTGCCAAAAAATGACGCCAGGGTAACTTTTATCTTCAAAACATTACAAAAGTTGAACAAGCAGTTACGGGAGGAAGCAGGTAGTTCATTGGCCCTGTTCTACGGCACACCCCAAGAAGTCTTTAAAGACCTCTTGCTCAAATACGATATAAACATTGTCTTTACCAACAATGACTATGAACCCTATGCGCTAAAACGTGATGCCACAATAAGAAAACTGCTACTTTCAAAAGGAATAGCGTTGAAATCCCTAAAGGATAACGTCATTCTTGAAAAAAAAGAAGTGGTAAAAGATGATGGCGCTCCTTATGTAGTCTACACGCCCTACAAAAAGAAATGGAAGCAAATCTTTAACCCTTCCATACATCTGGTGGAATACAAGATCCATTTTTCCGGGTTCATCAAGAACAAAAACCTGCCCAACCTCACTTTGGAAGCTATGGGGTATAAACAATCGCAGATTGCTGTTCCAGGTGTTGTACTGACCCAGGAACTGATCAAAAACTATGGGGCCACAAGAAATTTTCCATCACTGGATCACGGTACGTCAAGACTGGGGCCACACCTACGTTTCGGTACCGTTTCCATAAGAAAAGTCATGGCCAAGGCCATTTCAGAAGAGAATGAAGTGTTTTGGAATGAATTGATATGGCGAGAATTCTTCATGCAGATCTTATGGCATTTTCCAGTCACCACAGACAAAGCCTTTAAACCCAAATATGACCGAATTGAATGGCGAAACAATGCGGCAGAATTTGAACGGTGGAAAAATGGCCAAACTGGTTACCCCTTGGTCGATGCGGGAATGCGCCAATTAAACGCTACCGGCTATATGCACAATAGGGTACGCATGGTTGTGGCCAGTTTTTTATGCAAGCATTTGTTGATAGACTGGCGTTGGGGCGAGGCTTATTTTGCCGAAAAACTGCTCGATTTTGATTTGGCCAGCAATGTGGGCAATTGGCAGTGGGCTGCCGGTAGCGGTGTGGATGCTGCTCCGTATTTTAGAATCTTCAACCCTACAACCCAAGCCCAAAAATTTGACAAACAAGGGGAATATGTTGGCAAATGGGTTCCTGAGCTCCAAGAACTTACCTACCCCCCTCCAATGGTAGAACACAAACTAGCAAGGGAACGTTGTCTCAAGGCCTATAGCGAAGCTTTGGATTAGTCTTTTTTTGGTATTTTAGGAGATAACCAAGAATACCCATATACTATTGTTGGCCAACAAGGTTTCGGTATAATTCAAAACCAAGAGATTGCTAGTTAACTGTTGAAAAGAAAATTGAAATGAAAGATTCCATCCTCAGAACATACCCTTTGGGGTTTCCCTGGAAGACGCAAGACCCCTTTTTGTTCTGTGTCCACCATTTGGATTTTTACCCCAAAGGAAATGGAGATATGGGACCTGACCCCAAGCTGTTGGAAGGTAGGTCCCTTGGCAATGATTTTACCATCAAGGATGGATGGCGCATGTACCATGGGCAGGCCATTCCCGGTTTTCCGTACCATCCACACCGTGGATTTGAAACCTTCACCATTGTCAACCAGGGGGTTTGTGACCATTCAGATTCTTTAGGGGCTGCTGGTCGTTTTGGACATGGCGACGTGCAATGGATGACCGCCGGGCGTGGCGTACAACATGCTGAAATGTTTCCGCTGTTACATACCGACAAGGAAAATACCCTTGAACTTTTTCAAATATGGATGAACCTTCCCCAAAAAGACAAGTTTGTAGAGCCGCATTTTAAAATGTTATGGCATGAGGATATTCCCGTGATCAAAGAAGGGAATGCCACCATAAAGGTCATTGCGGGGAATTACAAAGATACTGTCGCTGTTTCACCGGCCCCTAATTCTTGGGCCGCAGATTCAGAAAATGGGGTCGCCATCTGGAATATTTCAGTAGCGGCAAACTCAACATTTACATTACCCAAATCAACAAAGGAGGTAAACCGTAGCCTTTATTTTTATGGAGGAAGTGATGGTGTCTTCGGTGACCAAAAAGTGAATGTTGATTTTGGAATGGACTTGGACGCCTCCAAACAAATTTCTATAAGGATCGGTACGGAAGAGGCCAAATTTTTATTGTTGCAAGGCAGGCCTATAAACGAACCGATAGCACAACAAGGCCCTTTTGTCATGAACACAAGGGAAGAGCTACAGCAAGCGTTTGAAGAATACCGCCTGACCCAATTTGGGGGCTGGCCTTGGCCCCATCCGGACAATGTTCATCCTAAAGAAAAAGGCAGGTTTGCCCAATATCCAGATGGAACCCTGATTTTAAAGTAGTTAATTTTTTTAACCATGACCTAATCCATTGTAAAAGGGTAAACAAAAAGGTATATTTGAGGAACAACCCAATGCAATAAAGAAGTCATGTATTCAATTATCTACCGCTCTGTGGCAGCCCCAACTTTCGGTATATCCGAGATTTATAAAATGTTGAGTGAAGCCCGTACCTTCAACGGAGAAAGAGGGATAACAGGGTGTCTGCTGTACCATAAAAATCAATTTGTACAATTATTGGAGGGTGAGCAAAAAGAGGTTACCTCCCTCTATGGAAAAATATTGGACGACACTAGACATACCAAAATACAAACCTTAAAGGAAAAAGTGATCGACGTTCCCATCTTTATGGACTGGAGCATGGCCTTCCATGATTTTGGGGATGAAAAAAATTCACATCACCATAAACTGCGAAAAATTGATGCCATCCTTAGGCGCTCTTCATTCTTTGAAAGCCCTAATGAAATGGCCATGGGATTCTTTAAAAATGTAAACGAAATCCTCTTTTCCAAGAGCTAGACCCGTACAATATGAGCCCCTATTCCGCGTAAACGTTCATCAATGTTTTCATAGCCCCGGTCTATCTGTTCAATGTTATGGATGGTAGAAGTACCCTTGGCCGAAAGTGCGGCAATCAACAACGATACCCCTGCCCTAATATCGGGGGAGGTCATAATCGTGGCCTTTAAGGTCGATTTAAAATCGTGCCCAATTACCGTGGCCCGGTGGGGATCGCAGAGTATGATCTTGGCCCCCATGTCCAACAACTTGTCCACAAAGAACAAACGGCTTTCAAACATCTTCTGGTGAATGATAACTTCTCCCCTGGCCTGTGTTGCCACTACAAGGATAATACTCAACAAATCTGGGGTAAGGCCTGGCCATGGTGCATCGGCAATGGTCAAGATAGAACCGTCTATGAAATTCTGTATTTGGTAGCCTTTATCATGATGGGGAATGTGGATGTCGTCGCCCTGTTTTTCCACGGTAATTCCCAATTTATGAAAAGCACTGGGTATTTGCCCTAGATTCTCCCAACTAACATTTTTTATGGTCAGCTCACTTTTGGTCATAGCGGCCAAACCTATCCAACTGCCAATTTCAATCATATCGGGCAACATGGTATGTTCGGTACCTCCTAGGCTTTCAACCCCCTCAATGGTCAATAAATTGGAGCCAATGCCGGATATTTTTGCCCCCATACGCACCAACATCTTGCACAATTGTTGCAAATAGGGCTCACAGGCGGCATTATAAATGGTGGTTATACCCTCTGCCAACACCGCAGCCATAATGATATTGGCCGTACCCGTTACCGAAGCTTCATCCAAGAGCATATAGGTTCCGGTGAGCTTATCGGCTTCCACACCATAGAAATATTCTTCCTTATTGTAACGGAACTTTGCCCCCAGTTTAATGAAGCCCTCAAAATGGGTGTCCAAACGGCGTCTTCCAATTTTGTCCCCCCCAGGCTTGGGAATGTACCCTTTGCCAAATCTTCCCAACAAGGGGCCCACGAGCATTATGGAACCCCGTAGCCCACGGCCGTCCTTTTTAAATTGGTCCGATTGCAGGTATTCCAAATTGATGTCATCTGCCTTAAAGGTATAGGAGCCCTTTCCCTTTTTTTGGATCTTCACCCCTAAATCTTCCAGTAAGGCAATTAGTTTATTGACGTCAACAATGTCTGGAATGTTATGGATGGTAACCTTTTCTGGGGTCAACAATACTGCACAAAGAATCTGCAAGGCTTCATTTTTGGCACCCTGCGGGGTAATCTCACCCTTTAACTGGTGTCCCCCTTCAATTTTGAATGTTCCCATTAAACGTATGGCGGTTTAATGCCTCTTTTTGTTCCTGATGTTGCGGTTGCCTTTTTTGTTACTACTGCCCCTGTTTGATTTTTGATTGCGGTTGCGTAAGAACTGCGTGCTCTCGGTCAAACTTTCCCCATCTGGGGCCAAATCTATTTCTCCGTTGCTCAATTCCTTTAAATGTTCAAAAATCACGGTATCCTCAACAGAATCCTTGTTCCAATTAAGGTAGCATTTTTTCATATGGTTGGCTATGGCATATTCCAGACCATCCCGCAAATCGCCTTTTTCCCACCCAATGGCCACATCGATCATACGTTTGATGTTGTTACCATAAAAACGGTATTTGGGATGGTTTTGCGGGTACTCCAAAGGCTCTGGCCGTTGTTGCAACACTTCTTTGGCGGTAATGGGAAAAGGAGAGTCCACATCCAACTGAAAATCGGACATGATAAAAAGTTGGTCCCAAAGCTTATGCTGAAAATCAGGCACATCACGCAAATGGGGCTGTAAATTGCCCATGACACTGATTATGGCCTTCGCCACCTTGTTTCGCTCATCGCGGTCTTCTATCGAGACCGCATAATCTACCATTTTTTGAAAGTGGCGACCGTATTCTGGAATGTGCAAATGGGGTCGCTCTGTATTGTACTCTATATTATCTAAAGCAGTCAAATTATAAAATTTTGATTTTGTACTAAAAAAGGAAGTGTTCTAAAACCCGCAAATTAAGAAAAATATGGCACTTTGCCCTATAACGAAATTACCCCCTCTATTTTTGAGACCTCTTTATACTTGATGATGACCTCATCCGGGCCGCTCATTTTTACAGTGACCGAGATACTGGTGTACTTTCCGTTTTTTGATTTTTTGGACTCGATCACCGCCCCCGTATTATCAAAAACAGCACTTATCGCTTTAATTTTTTCCTTTTCTGTGGGAATGATGAACTTATAGAGGTAGTTTGAAGGCCAAGTGGTATTCTCCAAGAGCTGTTCTTTTAAACGTGCATAGAACGCATCTGGGTCTTCTTTTTTCATATCTCGTCTTTCCTGCAAAGATATAGTTTGAAACCGATTTTTTTCCCACCCTATGTTTTCATTATTTTGCCAAGATAAAATAGTGTATTGAAACCCATAAAAACTGTCATCACAGGTGCCCCGGGAACGGGCAAAACAGTATTGGTACGTCAATTGGAATCAAGTGGATTTTATTGTTTTCACGAAATCATACGTACCATGACCGCCCAAGCCAGGGAGGAAGGCACCCAAAAGGAACAGGTGTCCAATCCTCTGGTTTTTGTGGATGACCCCTACAAGTTCAATCTTTTTTTGTTGGAGGGAAGGTTACAGCACCTAAAAGACTCCAACACATTAGGAAAACCCGTTTGTTTTTTTGACCGCGGAATCGGTGACGTGCTGGCCTATATGGATTTCTTTGACCAAAAATATGGACAGGACTTTGAAGCCATCTGCACGCAAAATCGTTACGATAAAATCTTTATGCTTCCCCCATGGGAAGAAATCTATGTAATGGACAACGAGCGGTTGGAAACCTTTGCGGAAGCCGAGGATTTGCACCATCACTTAATGGAAACCTATCAAAAATTTGGTTACGACCCCATTGTGGTGCCCAAGGCTCCGGTAGGTGAGCGTTTACAATTTGTGATCGATCATTTAAACCTTGGTTAAATGATCAAGAACCCAAAGGAAATCTTAAAAAAATACTGGGGCCATGAGGACTTTAGGGGCTCACAGGAAAAAGTCATTCATTGTGTTCTGGACCAAGAGGATGTATTGGCCTTGATGCCCACAGGGGGTGGCAAATCCATTTGTTATCAAATCCCGGCCTTGGTACAAGAGGGTATCTGTATTGTGGTTTCTCCCTTGGTGGCCCTGATCCAGGACCAAGTAGCCGCCCTTAGGCAGAAAGGCATAAAGGCCGTGGCGCTTTCTGGTGGCATGCCGGAAAACGAACTCATAGAAAAATTGGACAATTGCGTTTTTGGTAACTATAAATTCCTGTACCTATCCCCAGAACGCTTACAGCAAGAAATGGTACAAAACCGCATTCAAGAAATGAACGTGAACCTCATTGCCATAGACGAAGCACATTGTATCTCGCAATGGGGGCACGATTTTAGGCCTTCTTATCTGCAATGTTCCCTGTTAAGAAATCTGCACCCCAAAACCCCTTGCATTGCCCTCACCGCCACAGCAACAAGATCAGTATCCAATGACATCATCACAAACCTTGGCATGGAAAAGCCAAAAGTCATAAAGGATTCCTTCTCCAGAAAGAACATAGCCTATCAACTCAAAAAGACAGAGGACAAACACTATTGGTTAAGACAACTCTTGGACAAAAACACGGGGAGTGCCATTGTATACACTAGAACCCGAAGAATGACCAAGGAAATAGCCCAATTTTTAACCCATAACGGTTTTTTGGCAGATTTTTACCATGGTGGCCTTTTACCAGATGAGAAAAGAAAAAAGCTTCAAAACTGGTCGGCTGGTACCATTAAGGTCATGGTGGCCACCAACGCCTTTGGCATGGGGATAGACAAGGCTGATGTTCGCGTGGTCATCCACTTTCATTTGCCTGCAAACCTTGAAAACTATTTTCAAGAAGCAGGAAGGGCGGGCCGTGACGGTAAGGCCGCAAAAGCTATTCTTTTGACCAATGAAGAAGACCAATTACAGGCCAAAAAACAGTTTGTGGACACGCTCCCTACGGTAAAACTGGTCAAAAAGGTGTATAAAAAATTAAACAGCTATTTACAGATTGCCTATCATGAAGGGTACCAAGAAACCTTTTTTCTCAATTTTGCCCATTTTTGTTCCACCTATGAATTTAAAAGTGGGCGGGCCTATGCTGCTCTAAAAGTCTTGGATCAGCACAGTATTCTATCCATGTTGCAATCGTTTCGGGAAAAGACCAACATTCAATTTCTGTGCAGCAAGACCGCATTGTTCAATTACCTTGAAAAGAATCCAAATTCAGCCTCAACCATCCAACATATATTAAGGACCTACGGCGGAGTTTTTGACTTTGAGACCAAGATAGACCTAGCATTCATCTCAAAGAAAACCAATATCCAAGAGCATGATATACGGAACACCCTAAATAGGTTAAAGACTGACGGATTGATACGTTATGAAGCTGCCCACCAAGATCTGGAAATCACTTTTTTGGTGCCAAGGGAAGACGACCAAACCATCAACAACATTGCAGGAAAACTCAAATCCCTGAACCAAAACAAATTGGAAAAATTTGATACGGTACTCCAATATGTGACAAACACCACGCTATGTAGGAGTGTGTTCCTGTTGAATTACTTTGATGAGAAGCCAGAATCCCATTGTGGTATTTGCGACATTTGCACCAAAAAAAACGAAGGCGGTCATCACCTAGACGAAATCAAGAAACAGATTTTGGATCAATTAGAAACCCAAAACAGGTCTTCAAAGGAACTTATCGCGCTATTGCCCTTTGAGGGCAACACCATTCTTAAAGGCCTTAGGGAGCTTTTAGAAGATGAAAACATTGTACTGGACCACAAAAACACCTATGGAAAAAGATAAAAGAGCACTGAGAATCGTCTATATGGGCACCCCGGAATTTGCGGTGGCAGGATTAAAAAAAATAATCGAGGAAGGCTACACGGTAGTCGGTGTCATCACTGCCCCGGATAGGCCAGCTGGCCGAGGTCAAAGATTACGGGAATCCGAGCTTAAAACATTCGCCAAATCAAAAGGGTTGACAGTGTTACAGCCCACCAACCTTAAGGACGAAGCCTTTTTGGAGGCCCTACGCGCCCTCAAGGCCAATCTACAGGTTGTGGTGGCTTTTAGGATGCTCCCCAAAGTAGTTTGGCAAATGCCCCAATACGGTACATTTAACCTGCATGCCTCCCTATTGCCACAATACCGCGGTGCCGCTCCCATTAATTGGGCCATCATGAACGGGGAGACAGAAACGGGGGTGACCACTTTTTTTATTGATGAAAAAATTGATACAGGAGAGGTTATCCTCCAAGAAAAAACGACGATCCAAATGGAGGAGAATGCAGGGCAGCTACATGACAAGTTGATGCATTTGGGGGCAGAGGTCATCCTAAAGACCATTGTGTTGATTGAAAATGACGAGGTCTTACCTGTAAAACAGCAAGAAAGTGATGCGCTAAAACCCGCCCATAAAATCCATAAGGAAACCTGCCAAATTGATTGGTCATGGCCCATGGACAAAATTTACAACCATATTCGGGGCTTAAGTCCGTATCCCACGGCTTGGACAACGCTCACCAATGGGGAAACATCGCTGTTCCTCAAACTATACAGGGCCGAAAAGTTGAAAGAGAATCACAAGCTGAGCATAGGAACAGTAGTTTCTGACGGTAAAAAAATAAAAATTGCCGTCAAGGATGGTTCTATTGAAGTGGAGGAGTTACAGCTTTCCGGAAAAAAGCGAATGAAGGCCCAAGAATTACTCAACGGATTTAAACTACACAAAAACGCTTATGTGCGCTAAACCCTTTGCCCAAGGGGATTTACGAGAACTTTACGAAACCGTTTGGTTTTATTAACAAAGCCTTGAAGTTATTAACAAAAACCCTGATTTCCCTTGATTTAACTTGCATCGATGGCTTTTCCGTATAAATTTGTTCAGCATTAAATATTTAACAACTATTAATTAATTTCCATTATGAACAAAACAGAATTAATCGATGCAATGGCTGCTGATTCTGGTATCACCAAAGCTGCTGCCAAAAAAGCATTGGAATCTTTCTTGGGAAATGTTGAAGGCACCCTAAAAAAAGGTGGAAGAGTTTCTTTGGTAGGTTTTGGATCATGGTCTGTATCTAAGCGTAACGCCCGCGAAGGTAGGAACCCACAAACTGGGCAAACCATAAAGATTGCTGCAAAAAATGTAGTTAAGTTTAAAGCTGGTGCTGAATTAAGCGACGCTGTAAACTAAAAAATACACTAACATCTTGTTAAAAAGCGCCCCCAAATCAAGGGCGCTTTTATTTTTTGTCTTTGTTTTTTTAGGTTTAAACATTACATTTAAATACTAAAGAAGAAAAAAATTGCTGACAGAAACTCCAAAAAAAGGGAACCTATTGATTGCAGAACCTGCATTGACGGGCGATATCTCGTTCAATAGGTCGGTCATTCTTTTGGCAGAACACAACAACGAAGGTTCTGTAGGGTTTATCCTGAACAAGCCTTTGGAATATGCCATCAGCGAACTCATCAGTGATATAAAGGTTCCCCTTAAAGTCTTCAATGGGGGCCCCGTGGAACAGGACAATCTTTATTTTATCCATAAGGTGCCCCATCTCATCTCGGACAGTATAGAAATCTCGGACGGCATCTATTGGGGCGGTGATTTTGAGCGTATTGTGGACCTGCTCAACAACAGTATCATCAATGAGACCGATATTCGGTTCTTTTTGGGATATTCCGGTTGGGCCTCCCTGCAATTGGACAAGGAACTGGACTCCAAATCTTGGGTGGTTGTCCCCAATGCCTATCAAAGTGATATCATACAAAAATCCTCTGCCGCTTTTTGGAAGGAAAAAATGATGGAACTGGGCGGGGAATACCTTATTTGGTCCAACTCCCCTGAGAATCCAAGTTTAAATTAACCCAATCGGACCATAGCATTCAGTCTTCCCATCAATTTTTGGGCAACAACAGTGGTAAATTGCTTTTTTCGATATTTAGTAATGGGTTGTACCCCAAAAATATCGTTCACCATGAACAGTTCATCCGCTTTTTGGAGTTCAAATGGTGAGATTGAATCTTCGGAAACGGAATAGCCTTTCCATTTCCTAAACAGGTCAAGGCTTTTCATCCGAACTATTCCATTGTTGGCCCCATCCGTTAAGGGAGGGGTCTTTATCGTATTTCCCTTGACCAGAAAAACATTACCCCCCGTAGTACCAACGACATTCTTTGCCGTATTCACCAAAATACAGTCATCATAGCTATTTTCTTGGGCAAAAACGCTTGCCACAACCGCCAAGATATGATCTGTCACACATAAGGAAGAAAGTAGTCCCGGGTTCTTATAAAAGTCCTTAAATATCTCGACCTCAAACATTTCCTTAGTTATAACAAAAAAAGGATGGGCCAAATTTTTGGTCGTTATAAGATAGGAAACATCATTGGTCATGGGGCTAAAAGTATCGGATTCGTTCCTAAAGACCGAAATGGTAATTTCCTTGTTCAATGGTTCGGCAGCCCCTTCCAAGGTCTTACGTATCTCATCTTCCAAAAATTCCATGGTAAATTCCATAGGAATCCTCATGCGTAGCATACGCATACTGGCCATTAACCTAAAATAGTGGTCCTCCCAGAAAACCAGTTTTCCATCTACAAGTCGAAGCCGTTCCACCAGCGCATCGGCATAAGTGAAAGCCCTGTTCTGGTGGCTTAAGAAAAAAGTGTTGGGGGCATGAAGGTTTCCGTTGTAATTGACCATAAAAAAGTCCCGTTTAAAACGGGACCAAAGATACGTTATACAAAAGGTTCTTCTATATGGAACCCAGTACGTGTTTTAAATCTGATATCTGGTTTTCCCATAGCATCTTGGCCTCGTCCATCTCGTCCTCCTCTGCAAAATCCGAGATGAACAAAGAAACATCCTTGGTGATTTCATCCACGATGATGCGCATTTCAAAAAAGCTTCCATCCTCATTTTCTTCCCAAGCAAAGCGTACAAATTCGTCTGCCTTGCGCTTAAGCAGTTTGGCCTCTTCCTCTGCGCCATCCCATATAAATGTGAACATTTCACTTCTTGAGTTGACATTGTCCGCAAACCACTCTGACAGACCAGAAGGCGTGGCAATGTACTGATAGAGTAACTGAGGTGATGACTGAATCACAAATTCCATCTCAAATTTTATCTTATCCCCCATTCGAACTTTGTTTAGCATGCAAGAATAACTTTAATTCGTCAATATAAAAAAATTAATTTCAAATAATAAAATATTGTGGTTTTTTGAACAGGCAAAAATTTAGGTTTATATTTGCAGCCGCTTAAAAGCACCATGGCAAGGTAGCTCAGGTGGTCCCCTGATGGAAGTTGAACTTCATCAGGATGCTGACAAGAAAAACTTCGTCAGCATTAGAGCGACTGACATCAGGTTCTTTTTGTGTTGAAAATTTATATTAAAACGGCGAGGTAGCTCAGGTGGTCCTGATGGAAGTTGAACTTCATCAGGATGCTGACAAGAAAAACTTCGTCAGCATTAGAGCGACTGACATCAGGTTCTTTTTGTGTTGAAAATTTATATTAAAACGGCGAGGTAGCTCAGGTGGTCCTGATGGAAGTTGTACTTCATCAGGATGCTGACAAGAAAAACTTCGTCAGCATTAGAGCGACTGACATCAGGTTCTTTTTTATGTTGAAAATTTATATTAAAACGGCGAGGTAGCTCAGGTGGTCCTGATGGAAGTTGAACTTCATCAGGATGCTGACAAGAAAAACTTCGTCAGCATTAGAGCGACTGACATCAGGTTCTTTTTGTGTTGAAAATTTATATTAAAACGGCGAGGTAGCTCAGGTGGTCCTGATGGAAGTTGTACTTCATCAGGATGCTGACAAGAAAAACTTCGTCAGCATTAGAGCGACTGACATCAGGTTCTTTTTTATGTTGAAAATTTATATTAAAACGGCGAGGTAGCTCAGGTGGTTAGAGCGCAGGATTCATAACCCTGAGGTCGGGGGTTCAAGTCCCCCTCTCGCTACACAAAAAGCCCTTTTTTAAGGGCTTTTTTTTGTTCATCCTTAAATGAACATCACCTTCCAATTTCAAGTAACGCTACATAAGCATTTCTTTAGAATTTAAACACATCTTGAAAAGCTCGTTATCCTTGTACAACAACAGTGATCAAAAACTGTTCATCATCTTGCTTTTATTACTTTTGAGGGAAACAAAAACAACCACACATGCGAACCTTCTTCATGCTTATTTTCTGTTTTCTTATGGTACACACTAATGCCCAAGTAGATTTTGAAAAATATCAAGGCTTAGAATACCGGATGATCGGTCCATTTAGAGCAGGAAGAACTGTGGGAGCGGTGGGTATTCCATCCCAACCCAATCTGTTTTTTGTTGGACACAACAATGGCGGAGTATGGAAAACGGATGATTATGGCCGTACTTGGAACCCCATTTTTGATGATGCCCCCACAGGGTCTGTTGGTGATCTGGCTGTTTCAGTCACCAATCCCCATATAATTTATGTAGGAACTGGGGAAGGGCTGCACAGACCAGATTTAGCAGTTGGTGACGGTATGTTTAAATCCATGGACGGAGGAAAAACATGGAACCATATTGGTCTTAAAGATGTGCAGCAAATAAGTCGTGTTATTGTACATCCAACAAATCCAAACATCGTATTTGTAGCCGGGCTGGGACACCCTTATGGCGCTAATGAAATGCGGGGTATATTTAGGACAACCGATGGTGGCAAAAATTGGGAGCAGGTTTTGTACGTGAATCACAATACAGGCGCTGTTCAAGTAGAATTTGACCCGAATAATCCTCAAATACTTTTTGCCGATATGTGGGAACACCAAGAAGGGCCTTGGGAAAATGCAAAATTCTCTGGAACCAACAGCAATCTTTACAAATCTACCGATGGTGGAACTTCTTGGCGTAAAATCACCAAGGGACTACCTACATCGGATGAAGGTCTGGGAAGAATTGGCGTTGCCATTGCCCCCAGTAATTCCAATCGCATGTACGCTACTGTTGATGCCAAAAATAATGGGGGAATCTATAAAAGTGATGATGCGGGTGAAAGTTGGTCTTTGATCAATACCGATTACCGCCTGTGGGGGCGCGGTAGTGATTTTGCCGAAATCAAAGTTCATCCAAAAGATGAAGACAGGGTCTATGTTGGTAATATTGCTGCGTATCAATCCAATGATGGTGGAAAAACCTGGACCGCTATCAAAGGGGCTCCCGGTGGTGATGATTACCATCGTATTTGGATCAACCCCTTACATCCAGAAATCATGTTGTTTGCCGCCGACCAAGGCGCGGTTATTACCGTCAACGGTGGAAAAACATGGAGTTCATGGTACAACCAACCAACGGCCCAATTATATCATGTAAGTACTGATAACCAATGGCCTTATTGGGTATACGGCGGACAACAAGAAAGCGGGGCCATTGGTGTGGCCAGCCGTAGTAATGGCGGACAAATTTCATTTCGGGAATTTATGGGTGTTGGTGCAGATGAATATGCCTATGTGGCGGTAGACCCTAAAGACCATAATATAGTTTATGGTGGCCGCGTGCTTCGTTTTGACAAAAGGACGGGGCAAACCCAGTTTGTGGGCCCAGAAGTGTTGAGAACTGGGGAAACCCGCTTTTTAAGAACCATGCCCCTGCTCTTCCATCCAATGGATGATACTATGCTCCTTTTTGGTACAAATGTAGTTTGGAAGACTATGGATGGTGGCCAAAATTGGGAAAAGATCAGTCCTGATCTGACAAGAAAGCAACCGGAAGTTCCTTCAAGTGTAGGTGATTTTTATTCCGAAGAAATGAAAACCATGCAGCCAAGGGCTATCGTCTATGCTTTGGGCCCCTCACACCTTAACAAGAATATTATTTGGGCCGGCACTGATGACGGCTTGGTCCATGTAACCCAAGATGGCGGAAAAACTTGGGAAGATGTAACTCCACCCAATTTAAAATCATGGGATAAAATTTCCCAGATTGATGCAGGACATTTTAATGAAGCAACAGCATATATTGCTGTAAATGCCATTAGAAAAGATAATATGGCTCCTTTGGTGTACAAAACCCATGACTTTGGTAAAACTTGGAAACTTATAAACAACGGAATAAATCCCATAGGACCCATAAATACGGTAAGAGAAGACCCTATTACAGCTGGTCTTTTGTTTGCCGGTACGGAACGGGAGGTGTATTTTTCATTGGATGATGGGGCTAACTGGCAATCACTTCGTATGAATATGCCCGCTTCATCTATTCGCGATCTAGTTGTTAAAGACAACGATTTGGTTATTGGAACCCATGGACGTTCCATTTGGATTTTAGATGATTTTAGCCCCCTACGGGAGTTGGCAAAACTGGGCAATGAACCCCACCTATTTAAACCTTCTTTGGCAACAAGGGTTCGGCATAACATGTTTGGTGACACCCCACTTCCTCCAGAAGAACCTACTGGTAAAAATCCGCCAGACGGAGCTATGATCGATTATTTTCTCCCTTCAGAAGCAAATGACGTATCACTTCAAATATGGGATGCCCAAAAACAATTGGTGAATGCGTATCATAGCAATGCTATCATCAAGTTGCCAGATAGCACAAGTCTTCCCCATCCTACATATTGGATTCGACCTTTGGCCAAGCTTTCAACAAAAAAGGGACACAATAGATTTGTTTGGAACTTAAGGTATGGCAATCCATCTGGTGCAAAACAAAGTTATTCCATTGCCGCAGTTCTGCATGATACGCCAATAAGTCCCAGGGGACCTTTTGTTGCGCCCGGAACTTACACGGTAAAATTGATTGTGGATGGCAAAACTTTGGAACAAGAAATAACGGTACGTATAGATCCGCGCGTAAAAAGTTCTGAAGCTGATGTTCAATTACAGACCGATCTATCAATGAAAACCTATAAGGCTTACCAAGAGCTACAAACCATAAGATTAGTGGCCAAGGAAAAACTGGACACTAAAAAGGGGAATAAAAAAATGAAAATATTGATGCATAAGTTTGTAGGTGATAGAAATCCAAGCGATGGAGATCAATTGTATGGCAGTATCAAAAATATTCCCTTCCATCAAGAAACCCTTGTCGGGCTTCAAGAAAAACTGCTACACATTTTAGTGGTGCTTCAAGCTAGTGACGAAAGACCAACCAAGGCCACCGTTACTGCTGTCAATCAATTAATGACTACAAAAAATGAGTTTATCGCCCAATGGAACAAGCTAAACAAAAAATAACCCTTTTACTTTAAATAAAGTAAATGTTCAAGTATGAAATATTGTCTTTTATGCGTAATTTAAAGCATGCAGAACACCATTTCATACCGCATTGCCGATTTCCTAAAGCGATTTCCCCCTTTTTCCTATCTGTCCAAAAAGGAATTGGAGGACCTTTCCTTGGAAGTGAGCATCGTTTACAAGGAAAAAGACAACACCATCTTTCATTTTGAAGAAAAGCCGCACCATCATTTTTATGTGGTGCACAAGGGTGCCGTTGCCCTTTGGGACGTGACCAAAAAGGTAATCCTAGATATTTGTGATGAGGGCGATATTTTTGGTCTACGGCCCTTAATGGCGCATGACAATTACCGTCTAGAAGCTAAAACGGAAGAAGAAACCATCCTCTATGCTATTCCCATTGAAAAATTTAGGCCCTATGTACAGCACAGTCAAAGCTTGGGGGATTTTTTGGTGGAGAGCTTTGCTTCCAATACCCGAAACCCCTACTCAAAAATCCATAAGGGGCAGTTATTGGGAGATACGGCCCAGTTTAATCCCAACAATACCGGCTCAAGGCTGTTGGACCTACAGATGGTGGAATACTCAAAACATATTGTCACCAGTTCCCCGGAAGCCAGTATAAAATCCATTGCTGAAAAAATGACTGAAAAGGGCATCGGAGCCATGCTGATTGAAAAGGAGGGATTGCCCCTTGGTATCATTACCGACAAGGATCTACGCAATAAAATTGCCACGGGAAAATTTGAAATCACGACAACGGCACAGCACATCATGTCGTCTCCGGTCATAACCTATCCCTTGGAACTGACCGTTACACAAGCACAAATGGCCATGATGAAGAACAACATCAGTCATTTGATCCTTACTGAGGACGGCACCCCCAACACCAAAGCCGCAGGCATTCTTTCCAAACACGATGTCATGCTGTCCTTGGGCAACAACCCCGCAGTTTTGGTAAAAGCGATAAAGCGTACTAAAAATGCAGAAGAGATCAAACCCTTGCGAAAGGGTGTCATGAACCTTTTAAGGGGCTACCTGCAACAGAACATCCCCATGTCCTTGACCTCAAAAATAATATCTGAACTCAACGATGCCTGCATCAAACATGTGATCAAGCTCTCCTTGGCCAAAATGGATGGCGCCCCCCCTACAAAATTTGCATGGCTGGCCATGGGAAGCCAAGGACGCAGTGAACAGTTATTACATACCGACCAGGACAATGCACTACTATTTGATGATGTACCCGATGAAGAATTTGAGGAGACAAGACAGTACTTTTTAACCTTGGCCAAACACATCACTAAAGGGTTGAATACGGTCGGTTATGAATACTGTCCGGCCGACATGATGGGCTCCAACCCAAAATGGTGCAATAGCTTGGAAGGCTATAAAAAAATGACCTCCAAATGGATCACCAACCCCGGCCCGGACGAAGTGTTGCTTTCTACCATTTTCTTTGACTATAACCGTGCCTATGGCGACCAAGAACTGGTATCCAAACTCTCTACGTTTATTTTTGATACTGTGGATAAATACCCCATCTTTTTGACCTTCTTGGCCGCCAATGCCATGATGAATCCTTCCCCGACCGGCTTTTTTAGGCAGTTTCTGGTGGAGCATGATGGGGCCCATAAAGATTTTTTTGATCTGAAGAAAAGAGCGTTGATGCCCTTGATCGATGCCGCTAGGGTATTGATCCTCTCCCATAATGCCTCCGGAATCAGCAATACGTGGGAACGTTATGAAAAATTGGCAGAATTGGAGCCCAGCAACAAAGAGCTGTTTCTCTCCTGCAGCTATGCCAGCAAAGCCCTTTTAAAGTTTAGGACAAAACAGGGGCTGCAACATAATGATTCCGGTAGGTACATTAATCTGGAACAATTGAACAAAGAAGAAAAGATGAAATTAAAGCGCACCTTTAAGACCATAAAAGAAATCCAAGAATTGCTCAATGTGAGGTTTATGGTATCTAGAATTCGATAAAATGGCGGCCAAGAAAAAGTCATCCCCCACGTTTTGGACCTCCTATGAGGATTCCTTTACGGCCGGACTCCCAGAAAACATAGAACAGGTAGATTTTGTGGTTTTGGATACCGAGACCACAGGTTTCCGATTTAAAACAGATCGGATTCTAAGTATCGGGGCCCTAAAAATCCGTGACGGTTCTATACTGGCCAAGGAAGCGTTTGAAGTTTTTTTGCAACAAGATACCTTTAACACCTCAACCGTTGAAATCCACGGTATCATGAAAAAAGGAAAAATAAAGCGGATTTCAGAGTTGGAGGGGTTAAAAAAACTCCTAAACTTACTGCACAATGCCATTATAGTGGCCCACCATACCGCCTTTGATGTGGGAATGTTGAACCACGCCCTCAACAGACATGGCCTGCCAAAACTCATGAACAAATCGTTGGACACCGCCATACTCTTTAAAAAGAGCCTCCGGGCATCCGAGCGGAAAAAGGAAGGCAATTATTCGTTGGATGATTTGGCAGACACCTACTCCATTTCAAAAACCGATAGGCATACGGCTTTGGGTGATGCCTACATCACGGCCATTGCCTTTTTGCATATTCTGGATAAAACAAAACCTGTCGCAACAAAAGCCTTGCTCAAGAGAAACAGGTCTTGGTGGTTCTAATACCTTTTCATTTTAACACACAAAACAAAACCGGTTAAAGAAAACATTTCTTTAACCGGTTTTGCATATTGGATTGGTATAACCCCTTGACAACCTTTACAAGGATTCTTCCATAATCTTATCCACTACTTCCGGATTCAACAAGGTTGAAGTATCGCCAAGGTTGCTGGTATCGTTTGAGGCAATCTTTCTCAAGATTCTACGCATGATCTTTCCGCTTCGGGTCTTGGGCAATCCTTCGGTGAATTGGATCTTGTCCAATTTGGCAATGGGCCCAATATGGTCGGTGATCATTTGGTTGATTTCCTTCCGCAGGTTCTCCCTATCACGACTTTCCCCTGTTTCCTTTAAGGTCACGTAGCCATAGAGCGCATTCCCCTTAATAGTATGGGGGAAGCCCACAATGGCAGATTCCGCTACTGCTGGATGCTCGTTGATGGCATCTTCTATGGGTGCCGTACCCAAATTATGTCCGGAAACTATGATCACATCGTCTACACGGCCGGTGATTCGGTAATAGCCCACCTCATCGCGCAAGGCCCCATCACCTGTAAAATACATGTTTTCAAATGCTGAAAAATAGGTGTCCTTATACCGTTGGTGATCCCCCCAAATGCTACGCGCCATGGATGGCCAAGGAAACTTAATGCACAACCTACCATCTGCAGGATTGCCTTTTATCTCATTGCCCTGTTCATCCATAAGGGCTGGCTGTACCCCCGGTAAGGGCAAGGTGGCATAGGTGGGCTTTGTGGGTGTGGAGAACGGAATGGGCGATATCAAAATTCCACCTGTCTCTGTTTGCCACCAAGTGTCCACAATGGGGCTTTTCTTTTCGCCCACATGATCGTTGTACCAGTGCCATGCCTCTTCGTTTATGGGTTCACCCACTGTGCCCAAGACCTTTAGGCTACTCAAATCGTTCTGGTTCACAAAATCTAGGTTCTCCTTGGCCAAGGCACGAATAGCGGTTGGGGCCGTATAGAATTGGTTGATCTTGTGTTTTTCCACAATTTCCCAAAAGCGGCCAAAATCGGGGTATGACGGCACCCCTTCGAACATGACCGTGGTAGCTCCATTGGCCAAGGGGCCATAAACAATGTAGGAGTGTCCTGTAATCCAACCAATATCGGCGGTACACCAGTACACATCCTCTTCCCTATATTGGAACACATTTTTAAAGGTATAGGCCGTATAGACCATATATCCCCCCGTGGTGTGCATCATGCCTTTTGGCCTACCGGTAGATCCCGAGGTGTATAAAATGAACAAGGGGTCTTCTGCATTCATAATCTCTGGCTCACAATTGCCATAGGCTTTGTCCAACAAGGGTTGCAACCATTCATCACGCCCCTCTTCCATATGGATATCTGTCTTGATTCGCTTGGCCACCAAAACCTTTTCCACACATTCACAATGTTCCAATGCCTCATCTACGATTCCCTTTAAATCGATGGTCTTGCCCCCTCGATAGGATCCATCCGAGGTCAACACCATTTTGGCACCGCAATCATTGATCCGTGTTGCTAAGGCCGTGGATGAAAATCCAGCAAAAACCACGGAGTGTATGGCGCCAATTCGGGCACAAGCCAGTAGGGACACCGCCAATTCGGGAATCATGGGGAGATAAATGACAACACGGTCGCCCTTTTGAATCCCCTTATCCTTTAATACGTTGGCAAACTTACACACCCTTTCATGCAGTTCCTGATAACTGATATGTTGTGCTTCCTCCTTTGGGTCATTGGGTTCAAAAAGAATGGCCGTTTTATTGCCACGAACATGCAAATGCCTGTCTATACAGTTTTCTGTTATGTTGAGTTTGGCCCCTTGAAACCATTTTACTTCAGGCTTGGTAAAATCCCATTCCAGGACCTTATCCCATTTTTTGCGCCATAAGAAATGTTCCTCGGCAACTTCTTCCCAAAAATTCTCAGGATTTCTCACTGATTTCCGATAGACCTGATAGTACTCTTCCAGATGTTTGATATGATAGTTACTCATGTTGTTTGATTTTTATGTATTCCTATTTTATTTAGTTGATATACTTTTTTTATTTCTTCTATGATGGCAACATCGTCAATTGTTGATGGGATTGGATATTCCGGTTTATCGGCTATGTTCCTCAACAATTTACGAAGTATTTTCCCAGATCTGGTTTTTGGCAATCGGTTCACCACCAATAGCTCCTTGAAAGAAGCCACAGCGCCAATCTCATGGCGTACCATTTCCACCACATCCTTGGCCAATTTATCCTGGTTGATGTCCACTCCAGATTTGAGCACGGCCAACCCCATGGGTTTTTGCCCCTTTAAGTCGCAGTGTACCCCAAAAACTGCACATTCTGCTATCTTTCTGTGGGAGGCCACAATTTCTTCCATCTCGGCCGTGGACAACCGGTGGCCTGCCACATTGATGATATCGTCTACCCTTCCGGTGATGAACACATACCCCTCTTCATCCTTATAGCCACCATCACCAGAAAAATAATATCCGGGGAATTTCTCCAAATATCCTGCAATAAAGCGTTCCGTATTGTTCCAGACGTTTAATAGACACCCAGGAGGCAACGGCAGTTTTACCAATACGTAGCCCTCCTCATTGGGCGGGCATTCGTTACCGTCTTCCCCCATGATTATAATATCGTAGCCACATACAGGAAAACTGGCCGATCCAGGTTTTACCTTTTGCAGTTCCACTCCGGCCATGTTTGCCAGCATGGGCCATCCAGATTCAGTTTGCCACCAGTGATCGATAACGGGTACCTTTAGTTTATCTTCTGTCCATTCCAAGGTAGCGGCATCACAGCGTTCGCCCGCCAAGAACTGATACTTTAAACAGCCTAGATCATAGTCTTTGATAAAATGCCCCTCTGGGTCTTCCTTTTTAATGGCCCTGATGGCCGTGGGAGCCGTAAACATAACCGCTACCTGATATTCGGAAATAATTCTCCAAAAAGTAGACGCATCGGGTGTTCTAATGGGTTTTCCCTCGAACAATACGGTACTGTTCCTATGCAATAATGGGCCGTAGACAATATAGCTGTGTCCAACCACCCAACCTACATCACTGGCAGCCCAATAAACCCCACCTTCATCCATTCCATAGACATGCTCCATGGAAAACTTTAGGGCCGTGGCATAACCTCCCGTATCCCGCACTATCCCCTTGGGGGTGCCCGTGGTACCCGAAGTGTACAGAATATATAAAGGATGGGTGGAGGCTACCATGAGAGGGGCTGCCGGTTCCGAAGCTTCTACCAATTTGTCATAATCAACATCATAGGGTTTATAATTTACCTTGGCCCCCAGCTCCCGGTGGAATACCACCACACGTTCCGGTTTGTTTTTGGCCTGTTCCATGGCTTCATCAACAAAAGGCTTGTAGGGTATAATGCGTTTTACCTCTATCCCACTCGATGCTGTGATGATGACCTTTGGCTTGCAATCATCTATCCTTATGGCGAGTTCATGTGGGGCGAAGCCGCCAAAAACCACAGAGTGGGTCACCCCAATACGGGCACAGGCCAACATGGCATAAAGCGCCTGGGGAATCATGGGCATATAGATGATTACCGTATCCCCTTTTTTAAGTCCCATTTGCAATAGCCCACCAGCCAATTTTGACACCTCATATTGTAGTTGGTAAAAGGTAACCTGTTGTTTGGTATCGGTTACAGGGGAATCATAATAGATAGCCACTTGGTCCCCATGGCCATCTTCAATGTGCTTGTCTATACAGAGGTAGCTCATGTTCAATTGGCCATCAACAAACCAGTGGTGGCTACCTTTGTCGTTTTCCTCCAATATTTTGGTAGGAAATGTGTTCCAGGCCAACTTTTTGGCCTGTGCCTTCCAAAATCCTTCCGGATTTTGAATACTTTCGGAATAAAAAGTTCTATAGTCCATTGTTAGGTTAGCATATGTTCTACATCAGTGATAATTTTTTTAATGGAAAAAGGTTTGGTCATATAGCCATCAGCACCCATTTGAAGCCCTTTGTCAATATCGGTCTGTTTGTTTTTGGCTGAAAGGAAAATGACCTTGGTTCTTTCCAGTTCTTTGTATGTACGCAGTCTTTTCAGGGTTTCGTACCCATCCAACTGAGGCATCATAATGTCCAATAGGATGACATTGGGCGTCTCTTTTTGGGCAATGTCCAAGGCTTCAGTGCCATCGCGGGCAATGAACACCTCAAAATCTTTCTTTTTAAAGGCGTATTCCAACGACATTACAATGTTGGGTTCATCATCTACTATGAGTATCTTTTTCTTGCTCATTTTGTTTTGGGTATGGTGAATACCAGACGGGCCCCTTTTCTAAAATCCTTGTCCACCCAAATGGAACCATTGTGGCTTTCTATGATTTTTTTGCTGATTGCCAGTCCAAATCCACTCCCTTGGGGCTTTTTGGTATTCTGATTTTTTGATTGATAAAATTTTTCGAAAATGTAATTCTGGTCTTCCAAGGGGATTCCCTTGCCATTATCCTCTACGGCAACGGCAATGTCGTCCTTCCCTTCTGTCAGGAAGATTTTGATTGTACCTTTTTCTTCCTCGATAAACTTTAACGAGTTGGACAACAAATTTGTCAACACCTGCAAAATACGGTCCTCATCGTATAATCCATCCAAATCAACCGCTTCCATAAACTCCAGCCTGATCCGCCGTTTGGCCGCAATCTGCTCTACCCCCTTTATGGCCTTGGCAATGGTGCCATTAATCCTACGGCTACGGATATCGAGTACCGTACGGTCATTGGAGAGCTTTTCCAGATCAAGGATATTATTGATCAAAGTCGCCAGTCGGTCGGTATCCCTGCCTATATTTTCCAAAAACCGTTTCCGGAGCACGCCTGGCATCTTTTCGTCTTCCAACACCTCTGAAGCCGCCTTTATGGAAGTAATGGGCGTCTTCAGTTCATGGGCAACGGTATCCAGAAATTCATCTTTGAGCTTGTCCTGTAAGCGTAACTCTTCATTGGCATACCGCAACTGGTTGGCCATGGCTGAAAGTTCTTGTGATTTTTCTACCAAAAGCCTATTGTTCGCCTTGGTTTCTTTACTTTCTTCCAAAATGTTGAGTACCTCCACCAAGCTAATGGGTTTCTCTTTGGAGACCGAAGAAAGCAAGATTTTGGCTGAAGCACTTCCAATGCTGCCCGTCAACAACTTTTCAGAAAAATTAATCAGTCGGGCATCAGCTTTCTCAGCTGTTTCAGAAATATTGTACTTGCGATTAAAGATGTTCAGCGCTCTATTTGTCCTAGTCTCTCCCAAGAAACGGTTCAATAGCCGTTTGATATCTGCAACATAAGCCTCCCCCTTCCATACAAAGGCCCCTTCTTGCAGGTTTTCATAATTCTCATGGTTTACGAACATTTCGGCATAGTTACGTTCCCTATAATTTCCCTTTGCCATCAAGGAAAATGTTACAAATGACAGGCTGTTGAACACCATACTCCACAAAAAAGCGTTGCTTTCCGGGCTTAGATAATCCAGTCCAAAAAGCTGTGAAGGCCTTAACGATGAAAGACCCAACAAGCCATCTTGCAACCAAGAAGCCTGGGGCATAACCACTTGGCTCATAATGGGCAAAAGCAAGGTATAACTCACAATGGCCAGACCCACCAATATTCCAACTATGGCTGCCCTTGCGGTTCCCCTGCGCCAAAAAAGTCCCAAAAAGAACGAGGGAGCCAATTGTGAAATGATCACGAAAGAAATCAGTCCAATGGAGAATAAAGACAATTCGGTAGAGAACTCAACATAAAAGAAATAGGCCAAAATGATGAGCATAAAAATGGAGATACGGCGAATGTTCTTAATGTTCTTGGCATTGTTCTCGGAATCTCCCTCTACCAATTTCTTAATGAAGCCGTATGGAATAATAATATTGTTGCTCACCATGGTGGAAAGGGCCAGTGTTGACACCACGATCATTGATATGACCGCGGAAAAGCCACCAATAAAAACCATGAGTCCCAATGCTTGATTTCCCTGTTGCAAAGGCAACAGCAATGAATAGTAATCATGGTTCACATTGGATGGTAGCTTTATGTTGCCTGCCCAAGCGATAAAGATGACAAAGACATTGAACAACAAGAGATACAAGGGAAAAAGCCAAATGGCCTTCTTTAAATGTCTTTCATTATCGTTTTCCACAACAGCCACATGAAACTGTCTGGGCAGCAAAAAAATGGCAAAAAAGGAAAGACAGATGGTAAAAAGCCAATTAAAACCGTTCCCAATCCCCCCAAAAGAGGAAAGTTGGGAAAAACCATTGGTCTGTGACGCTTTTTGGTACAAATCTGTGGTGCCATCAAAAACATAATAGGTGATATAAACCCCAATGATCAAGAAAAAGGTAAGCTTTATCACAGATTCTACGGCAACCGTGGCCATAATCCCCTTTCTATGCTTTGAGGCATCTGTGGAAAGTGTCCCAAAAAAGGAAACAAAAATGGCAATGAGCAAGGCAATGTAAAAGGTGGAATCGTCCAAAAATCCCGTAGCCACATAACCGTCCTTATGTGCCATCAAGGAAAAGGTCTCGGAAACTGCTTTTAATTGCAAGGCGATATAAGGTATGATGCCCATTAAACAGGTAATGGTGACCACAGCCCCAATGGCCCTGTTATTACCATAGCGCATGGAAATAAAATCTGCAATACTGGATATCTTATGCTGTTTGGAAATACGTATGATCTTTCGCATGAGTACAATCCAAAGGGGTAGTGCAATTACCGGCCCCAAGTAAATGGGAATAAAATTAATGCCCGATTTAGAGGCAATACCCACGCTACCGTAATAGGTCCAAGCCGTACAATAAACCGCTAAAGAGAGTACATAGATATAGGGATTGTTGACCCATTTGCCAGAACGGTTCTTCTCTGCAAAAAAAGCCAGCACAAAGAGCAGTGCCAAGTATAGGACAATTATGGGGACCAGCACATAGTTATTCATAGTGCTTTCTTAAGATGATAAAAGAAATTACGATGGTAAAGAACCAACTCAAAAAGATAAAGACATAGAATACCGGAAAACCAAAGACCTGAAGGTCGCTGTCAAAAATGGTAATAAAAGGCACGTTCCATAGAAAAAAGAGCACAATGGAAAGCAACACCAATTTTTGCCTATGTCTTTTTTTCATTTTCATAGATCCGCCTCTTTTTAAAATTACAAAAACGGTGCGGTGTCATGAACACCACACCGTCATTAGTAACCAACTAATATATCAATGCGACACCGCATCACCAGCTCCACTAGGGATCCTGATATTTTCAACAATTTCTTGTACTTCTTGTGGGGGTTCTTCTGTCAACTTGTTCACCACAAGGGAAACAATAAAGTTGACCAACATGGCAATGGTACCAAATCCTTCTGGTGAAATTCCAAACCACCAGCTATCCTTAAGGCCGGCCACTGCAGCCTTACCTCCGTCGAACAATCCGAATTTGAACTTCAGCATATAGAACAACATCAACGAGATACCCACGATCATACCGGTAATGGCTCCTTTGCTGTTCATCTTCTTATAGAAAATTCCCAAAATAATGGCCGGGAAGAACGAGGCTGCAGCCAAACCAAAGGCCAGCGCCACTACCGCCGCTACAAATCCGGGTGGATTGATGCCAAAATAACCGGCTACCACAACAGCTGCTGCTGCAGAAATACGTGCAGCCCATAGCTCGCCCTTTTCTGATAGATCCGGCTTAAATACATTTTTGATCAAATCATGGGAAACTGAAGAGGAAATCACCAATAACAGTCCTGCAGCTGTTGATAAAGCGGCAGCCAAACCACCAGCGGCTATCAAACCAATGACCCAAGCCGGTAAATTGGCAATCTCTGGATTGGCCAATACCATAATATCACGATCAACTGTCAACTCATTGATTTCGGCATCTGCAACATATTGAATTTTTCCATCACCGTTTTTATCATTGTGGGATATTAAACCAGTGGTTTCCCAATTACTGAACCATTCGGGCATGTTGGCATACTCCTTACCACTTACAGTCTCTATCAGGTTTGTTCTTGCAAATACCGCAACTGCTGGAGCAGTAGTATAAAGAATGGCAATGAACAACAAGGCCAAACCTGCAGATTTTCTAGCATCGCGTACCCGCTTTACCGTAAAGAAGCGCACGATTACGTGGGGCAGACCCGCTGTACCGACCATCAGGGCAAAGGTGATGGCGAATACATCGACCAAACTTTTTGAACCATTGGTATATTCTGCAAAACCGAGTTCGGTAGAGAGGCCATCCAATTTATCCAAGAGATAGGTTCCAGAACCATCGGACAAGGTACCACCAAAGCCCAATTGTGGAATTGGGTTACCCGTCATCTGGATGGAAATAAAGATTGCAGGCACCATAAAGGCAAAGATCAACACGCAATACTGGGCCACCTGGGTATAGGTAATACCTTTCATACCACCCAACACAGCATAGAACAATACGATGACCATACCAATGATCACCCCGGTTTCGATATCCACTTCCAAATACCTTGAGAATACGATACCTACACCCCGCATTTGTCCGGCTACATAAGTAAAGGAAACAATCAGGGCACAAAGCACGGCCACCACACGGGCTGTTTTGGAATAGTACCGCTCACCGATAAAATCCGGCACGGTAAACTTTCCAAATTTTCTTAGGTACGGTGCCAGTAAAAGAGCCAGTAACACATAACCACCGGTCCACCCCATTAAATAAACAGCACCATCATATCCTGCAAAAGAAATGATCCCCGCCATGGAGATAAAGGAAGCCGCAGACATCCAATCTGCCGCTGTCGCCATTCCATTGGCCAATGGGGAAACCCCACCACCGGCCACATAGAACTCTTTTGTAGAGCCCGCCCGGGACCAAATGGCAATTCCTATATAGAGACCAAAGCTCAGCAATACCAAGGCATAGGTCCAAATTTGTACATCACTCATAATTCTTAGTTTTTATTCAGTTTGTTAGTTTAGTCTTCGTCGTATCCGTATTTCTTGTCCAATTTGTTCATCAATCGCACGTACACAAAAATCAGTACCACGAATACATAAATCGCTCCCTGTTGTGCAAACCAGAATCCTAGTTTAAATCCACCTATTTTAATGGTATTCAATACATCTTTGAAAATGATGCCTGCCCCATACGAAACCGCGAACCAAATCACCAATAAGATGACCAGATACTTTAAGTTTTCTTTCCAATAGGCGGATGCCTTTTGTTGTTTTTCTGACATGATTTATTATTTGTTGGTTTATAAAAATATATGCATTTGTAATCTAAAGATGTTGGTATTGTCAGCCCCATTAGCACCAGTAGAACCTGAACTGTATTCAGCGGTAAGCTTTGCAAAATGACCGTTGATAAAGTAGTTCAGCCCTGCCGCCACTTCAGTGCTATTATCAGGTGTAGCATCAAGATCTTGTAAACTAAGAGTCACATATGGCATTAGTTTTGCCTCTCTAAAGAGTAGTCCAAGTTGTCCATATGCAATATTTCCCGAAGATGGAACCAGACCACCAGAGTTGAACCCATCAGTATCTCCAAAATTATAGCTATAATAGGCCCCAAGTGCGTTGATAGCCAATTTATCGTTTATGGGAGCATCATAAAAAACATCAAATGCAAAATGGGTAGCATTCTCCCTTTCATCTAATGTATTTACTGCCAAAGCATTAGGGTGATGATGGAATCCAGCTCCTATACTCAAGACTTTTTTACTACCCAAATAGGTTCCGACGAAATAGGGCAATTTGTCTGATTCTTTATCAAAAACATCATATTTAAAATATCCAGCATAATTCCATAACCCGTCTTCGGTACTGTTATTAACCTGAAAAGATGGCACTGCACCCAAGGTTCCAATATTGTTTCTGGCGTTATTCGCTGAAACTCTATATCCAAATTTCCCTAATGAACCTTTAGCATAAACTCCTAAATGACGAGCAAATTGGTCACTGGTGGTAATGTTGACCCAAGGGAATAGTCGTGCATCCCCGTTTCCAGCACCTGGGTTATCAAGGGTCATCATGTTCAATGTACTTTGATTAGACAGACGCGAAATGCCATTCCAATAATGCAATCCTGCACCGATATACAATTTCTTTTCTTCAATTTGAAATTCTCCCCAAGCATCATGTAAGAACAACAAACTTCTTTGGTTATCAGTTTGAGAGTTTGGATTCGCTGTCATGTTTCCAGCACCTAAACTGTTCAAACCCCAATGGGTTAAAATCAAAAACTTAGGAGAAATTTGGGCATATGCCAAAAAACGGGATCTACGGATAGAAAGCCTTAATCCATCTTGCTCGCTTCCGCCAGCTGCCCAAATTTGATGCCATGTAATAAACCTAATGTACTTACTACCGTCATCATTTAAACTTAGCTTTAAGGGCTTGTAGGAATGGTCTACCTCAGTGGTCTCGTCCTGACTTTTCCCATCATAGGGAATCATCATGACCACGGCCATTACCAGTAAAAAAGTTAATTTTTTCATGATTAATTCTTAGTTGTTAGTTTTTTTTATCAAATTGATGGCAACTAACCTCTTAAAAAAAAATCCCAAAAAAAAAGTGAGTATATATTTATGCTAAATAAATATAGCTATTCTTTAAATCGCTCCCATTTTATGAGCATAAACTTATCACCAAGTTCCGTGACCAATACGCCTGCACCCGTAAGGTTCTGTACATCTTGAAAGTAGCTTTGAAGTTCGGCCTGGTTCAGGATCTTATAGGTGGGATGGTACTTGGTATTGTAGGGTCGCTTAATGTTGTACTTGCGCACCCAGTTCATGACCGAAACATGCGACACCCCCAAAATACGTTCAATCTCTCGGTAGGTCAAGCCTTCTAAATACAATTGAAGCGCCTTGTTTACATAATAATCATCTATTTGTTTTCCAAGCTTACCTACCGTAAAATAATAACCACAGGATTTGCATTTGTAACGTTGTCTGTTTTTGACGACTCCTGCTTTGGTAAATGCTGGTGATGAACAATTTGGGCACGCTTTCATACTTGATATATCTATTTAGCATAAATATATCTATTTAGCATCAAAAAAAATAATTGTTTAATAATAACGCCTTAACCTTAGACAAAAATAAGGTTTGTGAATCCAAAAAAACTTTAGGTGTTATTTTTTGAAGTTGCTAATTCTAGCGTCTATTCTTTAGAAAATTGGAAATGTTTTCACCGATTCTTTCTTGAATATTGGAAACATCTGCTTTAACAAAAGACTCCCCTGTGATGTTCTCGTAGAGTTCAATATAGCGTTCTGAAACCGATGCAATATATTCGTCGCTCATCTCGGGCAAAGTCTGCCCTTCCAACCCTTGGAAGTTATTGGAAATCAACCATTGACGCACAAACTCCTTAGAAAGCTGTTTCTGGGGTTCTCCCCTATCCTGTCGTTCTTGATACCCCTCGGCATAAAAATAGCGCGATGAATCTGGGGTATGGATCTCATCAATCAACACAATTTGTCCATCTTTGGTTTTACCAAATTCATATTTGGTATCCACCAAGATCAAATCACGTTCAGCGGCAATTTCGGAGCCTCTTTGGAATAAAGCCCGGGTATACTTTTCCAAGACCTCATAATCGGTTTTAGAAACAATCCCTTTTTTTATAATGTCCTCCCTTGAGATGTCCTCGTCATGATCCCCTTTTTCCGCTTTGGTCGCCGGCGTGATTATGGGCTCGGGGAACTTGTCGTTCTCCTTCATCCCTTCGGGCATGAGAACACCACAGAGGAGTCGCTTACCCGCCTTGTATTCACGGGCCGCATGACCAGAAAGATAGCCTCGTATGACCATCTCTACTTTAAAAGGGGCACAGGCTTTGCCAATGGCCACATTGGGGTCTGGGGTAGCCAGCAACCAATTGGGGACGATATCCTCGGTGGCCCGCATCATTTTGGTGGCAATCTGGTTCAGTATCTGCCCTTTGTAGGGAATACCCCTTGGCATGACCACATCAAATGCCGATAGCCTGTCCGTAGCCACCATGAGCAATATATCATCTGTTAGGGTGTAGACCTCACGTACCTTACCCTTGTATACCGACTTTTGTCCTGCGAAATGAAAATTTGTGGACATTAAAGTGCTGTTCCCCGACATCTAATATTCGTTTTGGTGTTCAATATCCTTGTAGGCCTCTATCACTTTCTTCACCAATTTATGACGAATCACATCCTTATCATCCAAATGGATGATGCTGATTCCATCAACATTCTTAAGGATGAGCAAGGCTTCTTTTAAACCGGAAATGACGCGTCTGGGCAAATCGATTTGGCCCGGATCGCCCGTCAACAAAAACTTGGCATTCTTGCCCATTCTTGTGAGAAACATCTTCATCTGGGCGTGGGTGGTATTTTGGGCTTCGTCCAGTATCACGAAGGCGTTGTCCAAGGTTCTTCCCCGCATAAAGGCCATGGGGGCTATTTGAATGGTGCCATCTGCGATGAGTTTTTCCAACTTTTCTGCAGGAACCATATCGCGAAGGGCATCATACAAAGGCTGCATATAGGGATCCAGCTTTTCTTTCAGATCCCCCGGAAGGAACCCCAGATTTTCACCTGCCTCTACCGCTGGGCGCGTTAATATTATTCTACGCACCTGTTTTTCCTTTAATGCTTTTACCGCCAAGGCAACACCGGTGTAGGTCTTACCCGTACCGGCCGGCCCAATGGCAAAGACCATATCGTTCTTTAGGCAGGCATCCACCAATCGCCGCTGATTTACGGTCTGTGCTTTGATCAACCTACCATTTACGCCATGGACCAATACCTCTCCGCTGGCGGCTGATGATTTTACATCTTCCGAACCATTGACCGTTAACAACCGCTCAATCGTGTTCTCGTCCAACTTGTTGTATTTGGCAAAATGTTCGGTGATCATGTCAAAACGTTTATCAAACTCCTCTAGAAGGCTCTCATCGCCATAGACCTTGATTTTGTTTCCACGAGCTACAATCTTGAGCTTTGGAAAATACTGTTTTAACAATTCAATGTTTTCGTTCTGAAGTCCGAAAAACTCTCTCGGACTGATCTCGTTGAGTTCAATTACTAATTCGTTCAAAGAAAACTATCAATTTTGTGGGTTGCAGATATATAAAACAGTTGTTGCTTTTTGGCTACTTTTACCAAACAAACTTAACCAAAATTAGTTCGTAAGCGACAAAAATATATCAACAACGATTTATGGCGATCATCACCTTGATTACAGATTTTGGCCCTAGGGACCACTTTGTTGCGGCCATTAAAGGGCGTATTCTCAGTGAACTCACCGATGTTCAGATTGTTGATATTTCACATAATATCAAACCATTCAGCATAGAGGAATGTGCCTATATCCTAAAAAATGCCATTGTTGAATTTCCTGAGGGAAGCATTCACATCATTGGGGTCTGCGCCAATATCTCTGAGGATCATGCCCCCATGGCCGTTCTGGCCAACGGCCATTATTTTATTGGGGCAGACAATGGGATCATCTCTTTGGTATTGGGAAATACAAAACCCCAACAAGTGACCGAGATTAAGCTGCCCAATATGGTCATGGGCCCTTTTCCCACCCTGAATATTTTTACCCCCGTGGCCTGCCATTTGGCACGGGGAGGCAAACTGGAAGTGGTGAGCAAAACCGCCAAGGGCCTTAAGGAAGTAAAGAGCGTTGAACCCAGAATAGAGAACAATGGCAATGCCATTGTGGGGCATGTAATCCATATAGACCATATTGGCAACGTGGTGACCAATATTGGCAAGAATTTGTTTGAGGCCTATAGAAATGGTCGCAAATTTGAATTGTTGGCCAGACGGCATCGGTTAACCGCAATCCATCTTACTTACAATGGTATCATCGATTATAGTTTGCCCCAACACCAACGCAAAGGGGAAAGTGACTATTTGGCCATTTTCAACGCTGCCGGATTTATAGAACTGGCCATATACAAGGGAGCCACCAATGGTTCTGGTAGTGCGTCCACCCTTTTAGGATTAAATTATCAAGATCAAATAA